>ONYP01000041.1 GCA_900322135.1 uncultured Prevotellaceae bacterium | reverse complement strand
GTGGCGGCGCTACCGTAATCCTCGCCATGGGTGACGGCCGCCGTGCCGCCCTGAATATGGCCGAGGCTCTGCTGGCAGAGTAATCCCCTGCCCCATTACTATCCCATCGCTGTGGGCGACAGTCTTATTGTGCTGTTGCCCACAGTTGTTGTTATGCGTCAAGGCATGGCGATATAGGGCAATCGCCGACTGAGCAGTGAGGCGTGGGGATGAATGGCGTGAGCCGGGAGTTGTTGGGTTCGAGAAATTGGGGTATGGTGATTGTGAATTTTTGTCTTTTCCATTGCTTTCTGTGTTAAATCAACCATTATAATGCTTGTTACTTGACTGATGAACAGTGTGTTGCATTCAAGCCGCATTAGCTATTTCCTTAAATAATCTGCGACAAAAGTACATCTTTTTAATAATCTGGCAAAAAATCCCGCAAAAATCAATTATCTTTGCAGTGAATGAAAGTAAATAGGAAGCTAGGCATTGCTGCGCTGCTTGCGATAATTGTCGTGAGCGTTGTAGTGTTGTCCCGTTGCGACAACGACACGAGCATGAGCAACCGCGTGATAGTCCAGAATGAGACCTTTACCCTCACGGGCGACAGCATCATCGAGGACACGGTATATGCCATGGCTCCCAAGCATGACCGCATCGAGACAAACATCACCATTAGCCGCCTTGATAGCCTCTACGGCAAATTTGACCGCGAGGCGATACAATTCACCCAGGGCCGGCCGTGGCTCAAACGCAAAGGAGTACCAGCCAAGATGCCGGAGTACAAGAGCCAGCAGCCGCTGGTCGATGCCCTTTACTACATGTCGGCCGAACGCATGGCCGATGCCGTCGGCAGTAACGGGCAATTTAAAGTAACCCATAACATCAGTCGGCTGTATTGCTCCATTTACCTCTCACTGGCTGCACTCAAACCACAGGAATCAATGGCCACCCTGAAGTCGCTCGTTGACCGTGACACCATCATCATGCAACGCGAGGGCCAATGGCCTGTAGTGAGTGACCACATCGGCTGGGCAACGGCAGCATGGGAAGTGTATAAAGCCACCGGCGACCGCCAATGGCTAGCCTACAGCAAACGCGCCATCGAAAAGACGCTCTCCATCAACAGCAAGGTGTTGCTCGACCAGAACACAGGGCTGATACATGGTGCCGGCTACACGACATCCAAGCCGCTGGGCGTGCGTCGCATGATCTGGATGGGCTATAACGACTTCTTTGCCTGCATGTCGCTGGGCAACAACATCCTGACAGCCCACGCCTATGCCATTCTGGGTGAGATGTGTGAAGAATTGGGTATAGAAAACACCTATGACAAGGACGCCCAGCGCTTCAAGGATGCCATCAACCAGCACCTGTGGAATGAGGATAAGGGATTTTACAGTTCTTTCCTCTATGGCATGGCGTTCCCGCGCCAGTCACCCACTACCGACAACACCTCACAAGCGATGTGTGTGCTGTGGAACATCGCCGATGATGACCGTGCCGAGAACCTGATCGCCAATACTCCCGTGTCGGATAAAGGCGTGAATGTCACCTATCCTGCCAACAACCCGATTGAGCCCTACTTCTCCAACTCGTCATGGGCGACCACACAAGCCTTGTGGAACCTGGCCGCTGCCTATGTGGGCAACGAGAATGCCCTGCGCCGCGGTCTGGGTGCGCTGTACCGCGCCCAGGCTCTGTACCAGTCGCGCGGCATCTGCATCAAGGACATTCCCATCGACGAGCTGGGTACCAGTGCCAGCAATGCAGCAATGATATTGAGGGTTTTCATGGGTATGGAATTCAAGCCCGAAGGCATTGAATTTGCCCCGATGGTACCTGAGGGAATGCCCGGTAAAAAGACATTGAAAAACTTTATCTACCGCAAATCGGTGCTTGATATCACACTTGAAGGTACCGGCAATGACATCGCCTCCATCACCATCGATAACCAACCCATGGAGAGCGCTTTCCTGCCAAATGATATCCAAGGCCAACACCACATCGCCATCGTGCTCAAAGACGGCAAGACCAGTAACCAGAAAGTCACCATCCACCACGATGAGATCCTGTTGCCCCCCACCCCCACCGTGGAGTGGCAGGGAGACACCGGGCGCATCGTGGATTATGTGCCCGGCACGGCTTACCGCCTATCGGTAAACGGTGACCTCAAGGAACTGAACGATTCGGTGTTCGTCTTGCCCAAAACCGATGCGTTTACAGAATTCTCGGTTGAAGTGGCCGGAAAATACCTCAACGGTTTCATGTCCAAGCCCTTGATTAATTTTCACCTGACGCCACAGATAGCATTTTTCCCGACGACCGAGGAGGATTCGGTGACAATCCATGTGAGTGTGGCGCGCGGCGGAGACTACCTGCTGGATGTGGGCTACCGTCCCACCGGAACACTTGATGTGCGCCATGTGTCGGCCAACGGTCATCCGATGGGCACCCTGGTAATGGCCAACGGCAAGCAAAGTGACGACAGTGAACTGTCCTATAGCAACATGGTGCATATCAAATTGCTCAAGGGCGACAACGCCATCACTATCAAGCAATTGAGGCTTCCCAAGTCGTTCACACCCTGTACACCTGTTCATGTGAGGGTTATCAGTTTCTAGTTGCCTGACCGAATCGGTTGGGCAACCGACAAGAACTTAACGCAGTCAAGAATCACAGATTTTTACAATTATAACTTACAATTACAAGATGAAACAGATGAAGTATTTTTGGATTGCAGCAATGGCTGCTGCGGCTTTAACAAGCCAAGCCGACGAGGGACGCTTACTGCGTTTCCCCGGCACCAACGGCAGCGAAGTGGCATTCAGCTATGCAGGTGACATCTACACCGTACCCATCACTGGCGGCACGGCTCGCAAACTCACCTCCCACAACGGTTACGAGGCATTTGCCCGCTACTCTCCCGACGGCCAGGCCATAGCCTTCACGGGCCAGTATGACGGCAACACCGAGGTGTATGTGATGCCCGCACAGGGTGGAGAACCCAAGCGCATCACCTTCAGCGCCACCAATCCCCGCGACGATTGGGGCGACCGCATGGGTCCCAACAACATCACCATGACATGGACTCCCGATGGCCGTGGTGTTATCTACCGCAACCGCATCAGCGACAGTTTTGACGGCAAACTGTGGTGCGCCCCCATCGACGGTGGCATGCCGCAGCAGTTACCCCTGCCCGAGGGCGGTTTCTGTTCCTACAATGCCGATGGCAGCAAGATGGCCTACAACCGCGTCTTCCGCGAATTCCGCACTTGGAAATACTACAAGGGCGGTATGGCCGACGACATCTGGATCTATGACACCCAGGCCAAGACTGTGACCAACATCACCGACAATATCGCCCAGGACATCGACCCGATGTGGATTGGCGACGAAATCTACTTCATGAGCGACCGTGACAACCGCATGAACATCTTTGTGTACAACACTGTCAACGGCACGACCCAGAAGGTGACCGACTTCACCGAGTATGATGTGAAGTTTGCCAACTGCGGCGGCGGCAAGATCGTGTTTGAGAACGGCGGTTACCTCTATGTCCTCGACCCCAAGACCAAACGCAGTGAGAAAATCACCGTCTACCTGAACAGCGAGAACAACTTTGCCCGCGAGGAACAGCGCAAGGTTAAGGACAACCTGACGGGAGGCAGCCTGTCGCCCGATGGCAGCCGCCTTGCCCTGAGCGCCCGCGGCGAGGTGTTTGATGTGCCTGCCAAGCACGGTGTGACGCGCAACATCACCCACACTCCCGGTGTTCACGAGCGCGACGCCGCCTGGAGCCCCGACGGCAAGAACATCGCCTACATCAGCGACCAGACCGGTGAGACCGAAATCTGGATGCGCCCCGTCGACAGCGACAAGGCCATCCAGCTGACCAAGGGCAATGACTCCTATATCAGCGACATGGTGTGGAGCCCCGACGGTAGCCAAATCGTCTATACCGATCGCAAGAACCGCATGATTCTGCTCAATGTCAAGACACAGACCAAGCAGACCCTGCTCACCGACGAGATGGGCGAAATCCCCACCCCGTCGTTCTCGCCCGACGGCAAGTGGCTGGCCTACTCCCGCATGGGCACCAACGAGTTCAGCGTGGTTTACCTGTACAACATCGCCGAGGGCAAGGAATATCCCGTTACCGACCGCTGGTATGACAGCAATTCGCCTGAATTCAGCAGCGACGGCAAGTATCTGATTTTTGCCTCGGGTCGCGACTTCAACCCCATCTACAGCAGCATCGAGTGGAACTTTGCTTACCGCGATATGGAAGGCATCTACCTGGTGATGCTTGCCAAGGACACCCCCTCACCTTTCCTGCCCAAGAATGACCAGGTCAAAGGCACCGGTGACGCTCCCAAGGATGCTGCCGCAGACAATGCCAAGTCCAAGAAGGGCGGCAAGGCCCAGGCCGATGCAGGCAGCGTGCGCATCGACATCGACGGCATTGCCGACCGCATCGTCAAGGTGCCCGTCGGCACCGGCAGCTACGGCAACTTCGTGTGCGACGGCAGCCACCTGTGGTACAGCGGCCGTGGCTCGGTAAGGGTGTTTGACTTTGAAGAGCAGAAGGACGAAGTCGTTGCCGACCGCGCGATGATGTTTACCTCCCATGACATGAAGACCGCCGCCTTCTTCAAGGGCGACGACCTGTTCATCGCTCCGCTGAGCCCCCGCAAGGCCGACCTGAGCGAGCCCGTCAACCTCGACGACATGATAGCCACCGTCAACTATGACCAGGAGTGGAACCAGATTTTCAACGAGGCTTGGCGCGCCTACCGCGACGGCTTCTACCTCGAGAACATGCACGGTGTGGACTGGCAGGCGATGCACGACAAGTATGCCGCTCTGCTGCCCTATGTCAAGAACCGTCTGGACCTGACCTATGTCATCGGCGGCATGATTGGTGAGCTGGCCGTGGGACACGCCTATGTCGATGGCGGTGACCACATCCAGATCGAGCAGCACAACATCGGTATGCTGGGTGCAGAACTCGAGCAGGTTGCCGACGGCTACAAAATCAAAAAAATCCTGCGCGGAGCCCCCGACCGCGAGAACCTGCGCTCTCCGCTTCTCGAGCCCGGCATGAACATCAAGGAGGGTGACATCATCACTGCCATCGACGGCGTGAGCGCCAAGGGCGTAGCCAACATCTACAGCCTGCTGCGCGACAAGGCCGGCGTGATGACCGAGCTTACCCTGAACGGCGGCCGCAAGGTGGTCGTTAAACCCATCCAGGACGAGTATCCCCTGTACCACTACGAGTGGGTTCAGCACAACATCGACTATGTGAACGAGAAGACCGGCGGCCGCGTGGGCTATGTCTATATCCCCGACATGGGTCCCGAGGGTCTGCGTGAGTTCTCGCGCTACTTCTTTGCCCAGACCGACAAGGAAGCCCTCATCGTCGACGATCGCGGCAACGGCGGCGGCAACATTTCGCCAATGGTTATTGAGCGACTGCTGCGCCAGCCCTACCGCATGACCATGTATCGTGGCAGCAACTACAACGGCACCGTTCCCGAGCGCACGCTCTATGGTCCCAAAGTGTTGCTGGTGAACAAGTACAGTGCCAGCGACGGCGACCTGTTCCCCTGGAGTTTCAAGGAGAACAAAATCGGCCCCGTTATCGGCACCCGCTCGTGGGGTGGCATCGTGGGCATCAGCGGCTCCCTGCCCTATATGGACGGAACCGACATCCGCGTTCCCTTCTTCACCAACTATGACACCCGCGGCAACTGGATTGTCGAGAACCATGGCGTAGATCCCGACATCATTATCGACAACGACCCGGTGATGGAGTTCAACGGTATCGACCAGCAGCTTGACAAGGCCATCGAGGTCATCCTTGAGCAGCTCAAGGACCGCAAGCCCATGCCCAAGACCCCCGCACCGCGCACCATGCACGACCTGGGCGTAGATTGATGCTCGCTTAGCTCGCAAGTTAGAGGTTAAAGGTTAGAGAAACATCTGCTTTTAGTCTCACTGCGATTGCAGAATAAAGGTTAAAGAAGCGTCCGCACTCCTCTTGACTGGAATGCGGACGCTTATTAATACCCTAAACTCTGCGATAGCCAATCATCACCAGTTGCCCGAGAGCACGCGGTTGATGATGTTGGCGACATCGTTGATATCAATGATACTGTCGCCGTTAGTGTCGCCTTTCTTAGGACTCACTGCTTCCTCGCCGACAACATTAAGGAAACTGCTCCAATAGGAAGTTGACTTGTAACTATCGGCCACAGCAGGATAGACATGTAATGTAGCGGACTGATAGACACTGTTGTCAAAGGCATTCATGTTGACCATCGTGGGCGGCGTGGCAGCCTTGCAAGTAACATCTGCCAACACGCTGCAACTGGCAAATGCTGAATTGTCAATGCGTTTCAAGCCTTTGCCCAAGGTAACGCTTTCCAGCCTGATACAGCCAAAGAAGGCAGCATTGCCAACTGAGATGACATAATCGCCAAGCTCAACACTGGTAAGGTTATAGCAATAGCTGAATGCACTGTTTTTAATCTCAGTCACATAATCACCGATGGTCACTGCTGTCAATTCATCACAATCGCGGAACGCAGTATTACTAATGGCTGTCACCATGTAGGTCACGCCGTCATGAGTTACCGTATTGGGGATATTCACCACACCGCTATAGGACTTTGAGCCTAAGGTCTCTTTGGAAACGCTTACCTTGTTGTCATCGATAATGCTGTAGTAGATACCGTCCTCAATGAAATCATAACATATCGTCGGTTCAGCAATAATGAACTCGACCATGGAATAACTGCTGTCCGTCTTGCCTGGGGCGCTGGAATAGGTCCTCACCCTGTAATGGCCCGTGGCGGTAATGATGAGAGGTTCATCATAGAGTGTCCAATCGCCAATGACCCACTCGTCATCAACCAAAATCTCCAAGCGGTAATGGATTTCGGCTCCGGGTTCGGCACAAGTGATTGTCACCTTATAGCCATTGCCATTAGGTAACACCTCTGCGGATATGGCAGGTGCGGCAGCCTGCTCCATGTAGGGCTCTGTTGCAACACCGGTAAAGTGTACACTGTAGTATTCGCCACCGATGTTCATGCTCAGGCTAGCGGTATGTGTGCCGGCCGCTTCAGGCGTATAGGTCACAACCGACTTTCCCACCCCACCAGGAGGAATAACACCAAAATCGCCTTCACACCAGATGTAGCCGGGCGAACTGTTAAAACCGCACAAAGGGTCAATGTTAGATGAACTGAGGTTGTAAACATAGACCGTGTCGGTCACCGTCTCGCCCACCAGACAGGTGAGGTTCATACTCTCAGGCTCGACACGCGCTTTGGTACCCCTAGCGGATTCGCCCATTGAGATTTCAACTTGTGCAACGGCTCCTAAAAATGCCATCGCAACAATTAAAAAAGTAAGGACTCTTCTCATAATTGTCAAGTGTTATTAAGGTTAATAATTGCGCAAATATAATAAACATTTCCTTATAATCAAGAATAATTCTACAAAATAACATGAATATTATTGAGCCAGCACCTGCCCGATTGATTTTAAACAACAAGAATTACAACGAGTGATAAGGCATCAGCACTGAATGCTGAGACAAAAACGGCCCTGCGGTCAGGGGGAAATAACCGATAAGCAAGGTAATTCCTATTTTCACAATTCTAATTCTTAATGTTCGTGAAATATATTGATTGTATTGGGATTTTGTGTAATTTTGTAGTTTTGAATGGAAATGACAAGAGAAAGACGAAATATTGCTGTGCTAGGTAGCACGGGGTCCATCGGGCGACAGACGCTCGACATCATTGCCGAGTACCCCCAGCTGTTCAATGCATGGTTGCTGGTGGCTCGCAGCAGTGCCGACCTGCTCATTGCACAGGCACGCCAGTTCCACCCTCACATGGTCATTATTGCCAATGAGCAGTATTATGACTATGTGCGTGATGCGCTGGCCGACACCGACATCGAGGTGGCAACCGGCAGCAGTGCCATTGCCCAAGCCGTCATCGCCCCCGAGATTAACACCGTTGTCACGGCCATGGTGGGCTACAGCGGCCTGGAATCGACCATCGCTGCCATAGGGGCAGGCAAGCGCATCGCCCTTGCCAATAAGGAGACCCTCGTGGTTGCGGGCGAATTGATTGACAGCCTGCTGAAACAGTCCGACAGTGTACTCTACCCCGTTGACAGCGAACACGGCGCCTTCTACCAGTGTCTTGTGGGTGAACGCATGGAGGATGTCGAGAAACTGTGGCTCACGGCCTCGGGCGGTCCATTCCGCACGATGCCCAAGGAGCAGTTGGAAACCGTTACTGCTGCCGATGCGCTCAAGCATCCCAACTGGTCGATGGGTGCCAAAATCACCATCGACTCGGCCACGATGATGAACAAGGGCTTTGAGATGATCGAGGCCAGGTGGCTGTTCGGCATCAACCCCCAGGACATCGAGATTGTCGTGCATCCGCAGTCAATCATCCACTCGATGGTGGCCTTCAAGGACGGCTCGGTGAAGGCGCAGTTGGGCTTGCCCGACATGCACCTGCCCATCCGCTACGCCCTGGGTCTGCCCGACGGGCGCCTAGCGAGCGACTGCCGCAAGATGACCATCGATGACATGGCGATGTTGACGCTGGAGCGTCCCGACTTTGACAAGTTCCCGCTATTGGGTGCGGCCTATGCCGCGGCCCGCAAGGGAGGCACTGCCCCCTGTGTGATGAATGCTGCCAACGAGATTGCCGTGGCTTCATTCTTGCAGGACAAAATCAGATTTACTGACATTTATAGAATCATTGAACAAACGATGGCTCAGGCCCCTCATGTGGACCATCCCACCTATGACGATTATGTGGCCAGCAATGACGATGCCCGCGCCCGGGCAGCTGCACTGGTCGAAGAGCGCTATAGCCGCTAAGCAAGACTCCGCCATCAACCAAAAACCGGAATTATAAACTCAAAACCATCATATGGACTTTTCATTTTTAACGACTCAATCATTCTGGATAAAAACCATTGAACTGCTACTGGCTTTAACCATCCTGGTAGTAGCTCATGAATTCGGACATTTCCTGTTTGCGAAACTTTTCAAGGCCCGTGTAGATAAATTCTACGCATTCTTCAATCCCAATTTCTCTCTTTTCCGCATCAAGCGTGTTGACGGCAAGCTGCGAGTGCGCTTCTTCTCCTCCAACATCAAGGATGCCGTGGTCGAGATGAAGGATGAAAAGGGACAGGTTAAAAAAGACGAGAAGGGCAACACGCTGTATCGTCCCATGACCGACCAGGAGCGTGCCGAGCTTCCCCAGGGCGACTGGCGCCGTGACCCCGACAACACCGAGTATGGCATCGGCTGGATACCACTGGGCGGTTACTGCCGCATTGTGGGTATGGTGGACGAGACACAGAGTGCCGCCGACCTAGCCACCGAACCTGAACCCTATGAGTTCCGCAGCAAGGCACCGTGGAAGCGTCTGCTCATCATGTTGGGCGGTGTATTGTTCAACCTGTTGCTGGCGATGATCATCTATTCAGGTCTCATGTACACCCAGGGCGAACATGTCATTCCGTTTGAGAAAATCACCTTGGGTATGGACTTCAGCGACACGGCCGAGAAATTAGGCTTCAGGGATGGTGATATTCCCGTGAAGGCTGATGGTCACAAACTGGAGAACCTGAACGACATGAATGACCTCAACGACCTGATCATGGCTAAGGAGGTGACCGTGTTGCGCAATGGCAAGGAGACTACCATCAGTATCCCCAAAGGTTACTTATCGCAGCTTGAGGCTGACGCCAAAAACGACATTCAATTCATGACGGTTCGCATGCCCGTTGTTGTCAAGAGCGCCATGCTTAACCAGGGCGGTGAGAAAGCGGGCTTGAAGGAGGGCGACCGCATGGTAGCCGTCAATGGCGTGCCCACACCGTCGTTTACCGAGTTCACAGCCGAGCTGACCAAAAACAAGGGCAAAAACATCACACTGGAGTTCCTGCGCGACGGCAAGTCGGTAACGGCCAGCAATGTGCCCGTTGACGATGCCGGCAAACTGGGCATCCAGCTTGCAAGCCTTCAAGAGGTATATGACACCAAGGTCCTGCATTATAGTTTCTTCCGATCGATACCTCGCGGCATCAAGATGGGAGTGGAACAGACCATTGGCTATATCAAGCAGCTCAAAATGGTCTTCACTCCCGAGGGAGCCAAGAGTGTGGGCAGCTTCGGCACCATCGGCAGCATCTTCCCCTCCACCTGGAATTGGGTCGGTTTCTGGAACATTACTGCTTTCATCTCAATCATTCTAGCTGTGATGAATGTGCTGCCCATTCCGCTGCTCGACGGTGGTCATGTGATGTTCCTCCTCTATGAGATAATAACCGGTCGTCAACCGAGTGAGAAATTCCAGGATATAGCGATGAAAATCGGTATGGTACTGATTCTCGCGCTGATGCTACTTGCTATCGGAAACGACATCATCAGATTCATTATCAAATGACCTATAAAACTGTAACTCTCAAGCGTGGCAAGGAAGAGTCCTTGCAGCGGTTCCACCCCTGGGTGTTCTCGGGAGCCATTGCGGCGGCCGACGACACCATCGAGGAGGGCGACCTGGTGACGGTATATGCCCACGACGGAACGCTTATCGGCAACGGCCACAGCCAGATTGGCAGCATCGCCGTGAGGATGCTCACCTTTGACGACACGGCTATTGACGAAGCCTTCTTTGAGCAGCGCCTCAACGATGCTTACCGGATGCGCCAGGCCCTGGGCCTTCAACGCGATGACAACAACGCCTACCGCCTCGTTCACGGCGAGGGCGACTTCCTGCCCGGACTCGTGGTCGACATCTATGGTCCCACCGCTGTGATGCAGGCCCACTCGCCCGGCATGCACTTTGCCCGCGACATCATCGCCCGCGCATTGACCAAATTGCCGGGCGATGCCATCCGCAATGTTTATTACAAGAGTGAAACAACCCTGCCCTACAAGGCTCACCTCGACCCGGTCAACGACTACATTATCGGGAGCATGGAGACCGACGAGGCATTGGAAAACGGCCTGCGCTTCCATGTCGACTGGCTCAAGGGGCAAAAGACCGGCTTCTTTGTCGACCAGCGCGAGAACCGCCGACTGCTGGAACATTATAGCAAGGGTCGCCGCGTGCTCAACATGTTCTGCTACACAGGCGGATTCTCGGTCTATGCCCTCAGGGGAGGTGCCGAGTTGGTACACTCGGTGGACAGTTCGGCCAAGGCAGTGCGCCTCACCGACGACAATGTCTCGCTCAACTACGGCGACAACTGCGAGCGGCACCGTTCCTTTGCCGAGGACGCCTTCAAGTTCCTCGACAATATGGAGCCTAACGCCTATGACCTTGTCATTCTTGACCCGCCGGCATTTGCCAAGCACAAGAGTGCCCTGCGCAATGCACTTGTGGGCTACCGGCGCCTGAATGCCAAGGCGCTGGAGAAAATGCCTCATGGCAGCATCCTGTTCACCTTCTCCTGCTCCCAGGCGGTGAACAAGGAACAGTTCCGCCTGGCGGTGTTCAGCGCTGCTGCCCAGACGCGCCGCAAGGTGCGCATCCTGCACCAGCTCACCCAGCCCGCCGACCACCCTATCAATATTTACCACCCCGAGGGTGAATACCTCAAGGGTCTCGTTCTCTATGTAGAATAATCAACACAACATCAACTATAAATTTTCCAGAAGACAATGAAAAAAATCACGATTCTTTTTGCTGCAGCAGCCTTGCTTGCCACGACAGCATGCAACGAGAAATTTGAAAAGCCCGCCGCCAACGGCAACGATTCAACTGTCAAGACCGAACAACAAGCAGCACCTAAAGACAGCACGGCCAAGAGTCCCAAAATCAATGTCGAGAGACCCAAGCCTACCAGCGACGGGAAAGACAAAGTGGTGGGCGAATTTACCGATGCCAACGGCTACCAGGTGAAACTCGTGAATAATGCTGACGGAGCCATCCACCTGAGCGTGTGGAAACCCGGCCAGGACAAGAGCAGCTTGCCTCAATATAATGTTGTCACCAAGAACTGCGTTATGGGCAAAGACAACTACATGATGAAAGGCGAGGACGGTAAATCCTATGTTGTGAATTTGACAAGCGATGGCGGAGAAATCTTCATCATGTCCAACAATACTATTCTCTATTCCAGCAAACAAAAGTAAACAGCCATGAACAAGACGCTGATTTTCTTTGCAATACTCGCAGTTACATTGGTCTCTTGCTCTAAACTCGAGAGCAACGAGAAGAAATACCTCGAGGGGATGCAAAGCCAGGAATATGAGAAGGCCAGCCAAGCTTTCAACGAATTCTGCCATTGGCTCGAGCAAGACCGCGAGACGATGACCTATGACTTCCACAACATGCGTGAACAAATGGGCTTGAAGGCCGTCACCAGCACTGACGGCCGCCTGCGTTGCTATAGCTGGAACACGACTCCCAACGACTCGCTGCACATCTATGCCGATGTGACGCAGTGGACGGCAGGCGAGAATTTCATAGCCTTCACCGGACCGATAGACAAACTACTCACCAACAAGGATTACCCTGTTGCCCACATGGTTGACTCGATTTACTCCTTGAAATTAGGCAACATCGATATCTACCTGATTGCACAGTCCTATGTCAACAAGCTTGGACATCGCCGCGCCTATGTCACGGCATGCACCATCAGCGACATCAGGCTCTCACCGATGCCTTACTTCTTTGACGGCATCGACAACGCCGGCAACGAGGAGTTCAATGACAACGGCACTTACCCCATCGACAAACTGTTCAAGTGGGACGAGAAGACCGGCATCTTCTCGGCCTACATGACCGACGGCAACTATAACCTCATCCCCGGCAAGTTTGTCCAGTACAAGTTGGGTAACGAGCGTTTCACCCGTCTGACACCCGCGACAGCCAGCGAGTAAAAGGCATTAGACCAATCATCAATCACATAACAATCACATCAATATGAAGAAAATGATTTTTGCCGCCATCGCGACGGCCCTATCAATGACTGCAATGGCACAAACCAGCAATTTCAACTACAGCGTTGACCGCTTTGCCGACATCGAGGTGCTGCGCTATGAGGTGCCCGGCTTCGAGAACCTCTCACTCCAGCAGAAGGAGTTGGTGTATTACCTCACCGAAGCCGCCATCAACGGCCGCGACATCCTCTTTGACCAAAACTGCAAGTACAACCTCCTGGTGCGCACGACCCTCGAGGACATCTACCGCAACTACAAGGGCGACAAGAACGACAAGGACTACCAGGCCTTCGTCAAGTACTTGAAGCAGGTGTGGTTTGGCAACGGTATCCATCACCACTACTCGATGGACAAGTTCGTGCCCGAGTTCTCTCAGAAGTTCTTTGACACGCAGTTTGCCGCGCTGCCCGGTGCCAAGGACCGTGCTGCCGAGAAGAAAGTGCTCGACCGTGTCATCTTTGACCCAGCCTTTATGGCCAAGCGCGTCAACCAGGCCGACGGTGAGGACCTGATTCTCACCTCGGCATGTAACATGTATGAGGGTGTTACCCAAAAGGAAGTTGAAGACTTCTACAACAACCTCAAGGACACCACCGACCTCACCCCCATCTCCTATGGTCTGAACTGCAAGGTGGTGAAGCGCAACGGCAAGATTGTCGAGGAGCCCTACAAGGTGGGCGGCCTCTACAGCAAAGCCATCGAGAAGATCGTTTACTGGCTCCAGAAGGCTGCCACCGTGGCCGAGAGCGATGCACAGCGCGCCTACATCAACGAGCTCATCAAGTTCTACCAGACAGGCTCACTGAAGACCTTTGACGATTACAGCATCCTGTGGGCCGAGGACACCCAAGACCAGGTGGACTTCATCAACGGCTTCATCGAGAGCTACGGTGACCCCCTGGGCATGACCGGCTCGTGGGAGGGCATGGTCAACTTCCGCAACGAGGATGCCTCGCGCCGCACCCGCATCATCAGCGAGAACGCCCAGTACTTCGAGAGCAACTCGCCTGTTGACGACCGCTTCAAGAAGAAAGAGGTTAAGGGCGTGAGCGCCAAGGTCATCACCGCCGCCATCCTGGCCGGTGACAGTTATCCCTCCACACCCATCGGCATCAACCTGCCCAACAGTAACTGGATTCGTGCCGCCCACGGTTCCAAGTCGGTAACCATCGAGAACATCACCGATGCCTACAACCAGGTGGCTGCCGGCAACGGCTTCAACGACGAGTTTGCCTACAGCGATGTCGAGATTCAACTCATGAAGAACTACCTCGCCCTGGCCGACAATCTGCACACCGACCTGCACGAGTGCCTCGGTCACGCTTCGGGACAACTGCTGCCCGGTGTTGACCAGGATGCCCTTAAGGCCCACGGCGCAACCCTCGAGGAAGCCCGCGCCGACCTCTTTGCCCTCTACTACCTCGCCGATCCCAAGCTCATCGAGCTGGGTATCTTCAAGGACAAGGACACCTACAAGGCCGAGTACTACAAGTACATCATGAACGGCCTGATGACCCAGTTGACCCGCATCGAGCCGGGCAAGGACATCGAGGAGGCCCACATGCGCAACCGCAAGCTCATCAGCGAGTGGTGCTACCAGCACGGCAAGAAGGACAATGTCATCGAGTATGTGAAGCGTGACGGCAAGACCTACATCAAGGTCAATGACTACCAGAAACTGCGTGGTCTGTTCGCCCAGCTGCTGGCCGAAATCCAGCGCATCAAGAGCGAGGGCGACTACGAGGCAGGACGCCAGTTGGTCGAGACCTACGGCGTGAAGGTGGATCCCGCACTCCATCAAGAAGTGCTTGCCCGCTATGAGGGCCTGAACATTGCCCCCTACAAGGGCTTTGTCAACCCCATCTACACACCCGTCTATGACAAGAACGGCAAATTGATTGATGTCAAGGTCTCCTACACCGAGAACTACATCGACCAGATGCTGCGCTACGGTCAAGACTACTCTCCCCTCACCCGTTAATTTATCATTCAGTGTAGAGACGCAAATTTGCGTCTCTACACTGTTTATACAATCCTATAATTACTGCTGTCTAACAATAAAAGAGGATAGGCTCAGCCCGTGAGAGCGTTACTGTTCACAGTAATCACCCCCCCTGATAAACAAAACCGGTTAAACGATGAGCAAAGATAAGGTAATATATTTCCGATGCCCTTATTGCGGCACCCTCATGCGCGACGACAGTGTTGACGATGAATTCAATTATAAGAATGCCTTCTGGGGATCTGTGTTTTTCGGCACTACCATCGGACTGTTGGCAGGATTAGCAGGTCGCAGACGAGTCAAGTACCACTGCCTGAAGTGCGGCAAGAAGTTCTCCGTCAAGGTCTGATATCAGAAGTCAGACATCAATCGTTTGGTTCAGGGTATCCTGTCGCGCTCGCTTGAGACTAGGATTGTGCCCGCACAAGAAAACAAAGCATTCTCTTAATTTCTTGTGAGCCAGAGACGGGCAATCCTTAAAAAAGACATAGCGCCTCGGCAACTTAGCGTGAGGCAAGTATCAACAACTGAAAACTGAAACTGAATCATTATGAAGAGACTAGCCATCATCTTAATAATTGCGGCAATTGCCGAGATAACCGCATTGGCCCAAACACCACAGGCCGACTACCGCGTGATACCGTTGCCCGACAGGATTGACGGCATCAAGGACAATGTATTCAGACTAAACGGTTCCCAGCTGATTGATTACCCGAAGGGGAACCGTGACATGGAACGCAATGCGCTCCTGTTAAGCCGGTATATCGAGGAACAGACCGGGTTGCACCTGAGTACCCGTCCCGTCATCAAGGGCGATGCGGGCAATATCTCCCTGGTACTCGATGCCACGATGGATAATGATGAGGGTTACCGAATCACCGTCCGCTCCAAGTCCATAGAGGTGTGCGGCAAGACTCCAGCCGGAGTGTTTTACGGCATACAGACGCTGCGCAAGTCACTACCCGTCGGCTGCTTTGAGGCCGTAGCCCTGCCAGCGGCACAAGTGGTGGGCTGTCCGCAGTTCGGCTACCGCGGCATGCACTTGGACTGCGTGCGTCACTTCTTCGGCGTAGAAACGGTCAAGCGCTATATCGACATCATGGCGCTGCACGGCATGAACCGCCTACACTGGCACCTGACCGATGACCAAGGATGGCGCATCGAAATCAAGAAATATCCCCGCCTGGCCGAGGTGGGCGGTTGGCGCAAGGGCACCACACTGGGCCATAACTCGCCCGTGAACGACGGCATCCGCTACGGCGGCTACTACACGCAGGAAGAAATCCGCGACATCGTGCGCTATGCCGCCGACCGCTATATCACCATCATCCCCGAGATTGACATGCCAGGCCACATGGTGGCAGCGTTGACAGCCTATCCCGAATTGGGATGCACCGGTGGCCCCTATGAGGTGTGGGGCATGTGGGGCGTGCACGACGACATCCTGTGCATGGGTAAGGACCACACGCTTCAATTCGTACAAGATGTCCTCGACGAGGTGATGACCCTCTTCCCCAGCCGCTACATCCACATCGGCGGCGACGAGGCTCCCCGTGTGCGCTGGGAGCAGTGTCCGCTGTGCCAACAGCGCATCAGCGACCTGGGTATCCACGGAACCGACAACAAGAGCGCCGAGGCCCTGCTGCAGGGCTGGTTCACCACCCGCATTCAGGACTATCTGTCAAAGCATGGCCGTAGCATCATCGGCTGGGACGAGTTGCTGGGTTGTGACATCGCCCCATCGGCAACCATCATGTCGTGGAGAGGTGCCGAGCCCGGTGCCGAAGGCGCCAAACTCGGGCATGATGTCATCATGTCACCAGTGGGGCCACTCTATTTTGACTACTACCAGACAAGTAGCACTTGGAACGAGCCGACGGCCTTCGGGGGCTGCAATACCCTCAAGAAGGTCTATGACTTTGAGCCCATTCCCACCGAATTGCCTGAGGCAGCGCGCCGCCACATCATCGGCGTGCAGGCCAACCTGTGGACCGAGTACATCACCTGCGAACCACAGATCCAGTACCAGGTACTGCCCCGCATGGCTGCACTTGCCGAGGTGCAGTGGCTGCGGCCCGCAGACAAGGACTATGACGACTTCTTGGCACGCCTGCCGCACCTTGTGGACATCTACAAGCGCTATGGCTGGACCTACCGCGCCAAGAGTCTGACTGAAAAGGATGAATAATAAGGATTCAGATATCAAGGGCGCTGTGTCATCATAGCGACTAAGTAATATAACCAAAATCTTGTTTAACCAATAGCATCAGTACAGTATGAAAAAAATAGTATTACTTCTATTGATTGCAATGGGCGCAGTCGGCACGGCATTCGCTGTCACGGCCGACGATGTGCGCATCTACATCAATCCGGGCCACGGCAGTTGGGGTCCTAACGACCGTCCCATGGCCACTATCCCCTACCCGATGCTAGCCTCCACAGGCAGACCCGACACCTGCGGCTTCTATGAGAGCAACACCAACCTGTGGAAAGGTCTCGAAATGCGTCTCGCACTCATGAGAATGGGTGTCAAGGGCGAGAACATCACCATGTCGAGGACTGCCAACGGGCCGTACCCTTATGTCAGCGGCGCAAGCAATGAATTCCAGTACAACAAGAAGTTGACTGTCATTGCCGCCGAGGCCGAGGAGGGCGACTACGACATGTTCGTCTCGATACACTCCAACGCTGCCACCGAGGGCACCTCGACCAACTATCCGCTCTACCTGTACCGCGGAACCAACGAAAGCGAGGCCGTCAGCGGCAGCAAGGCGATGTGTCAAGCAAGTTGGCCTCGACACTGGATGAACCAGGTAGATCCCACCAGCGGCAACTGGAGCATGACCAACACGGTCATCAGGGGTGATGTGACCTTCTACAACGGAGGCAGCAACACGACCAACAGCGCTTCGGGAATCACCTACTACGGCTACCTGGGCGCACTCAAACACGGAGTACCCGGGTTCCTGGTTGAAGGCTTCTTCCACACATATCAGCCAGCACGGCACCGCGCACTCAACCAGGACTACTGCCGGCAAGAAGGTGTCCGTCTGGCACGCGGCGCAGCCGACTACTTCGGCATCAGCGGCGAGACGACAGGCTATATCATGGGCAGCGTGAAAGACCCAGTCAACAGCCTGGAGAACAGCCTTTATACCTATGCTTCAGGGTCCATCGATGCCCATGCGCCCATCAACGGAGCGACCGTCAAGTTATACAAAGGCAGCAACCTTGTCGGCACCTATGTCACCGACAACAACTACAACGGCATCTTCGTGTTCAACGGCTTGACGCCAGGCAACGACTACAGCATCACGGTTACAGCAAGCGGATACAGCCCGCTGAGCGCACAAGGCAATTACACGGTGAGCGCCAACGAGACTTCCTATATGGTACTCTACATGACACCTGCCAACAACAAGGTGAAAGGCATCTTTGCCTACGACCTGAACCGCACCACCGGCAACAACGGCAACTACATTTTCTCATTCAAGAGCAACAGCAATGCCAATGCGGCCTATCTCGTGTTTACCGACAGCGTGAGCGGCGAAACGGTGGGACAGATTGCACTGAGTAATGTCGTTGAGGGCGAAAACACCTTTACGCTGGCACAAGAAGACCTGCCCGGCAGCAACGGACAGGTCATGAACTGGGCCGTCAATGTGGTGGGACAGCCCATCACGGCA
>ONYP01000025.1 GCA_900322135.1 uncultured Prevotellaceae bacterium | reverse complement strand
ACCGTGGAACTGTACGGCCTTGGTCGTCACTTCCATAGCGGTCTCGGCGGCAAAGAGCTTAGCCATAGCGGCATCGGCGCTGTAGGGCAGGTGCATGTCTTTCTTCCAAGCGGCGCTGCGCACGAGCAGACGGGCAGCCTCGACCTTGGTCTTGAGGTCGGCCATCTGGAACTGGGTGTTCTGGAACTTGGCAATGGCGCGGCCAAACTGCTTGCGCTCTTTGGTGTACTTCACCGTCTCGTCCAGAGCGCCTTGAGCGATACCGAGTGCCTGTGAAGCGATACCGATGCGGCCACCGTCAAGCGTCATCATGGCAATCTTGAAGCCCTTGCCGAGCTGGCCGAGGAGGTTCTCCTTGGGCACGATGCAGTTTTCAAAAATCAACTCACAGGTAGCGCTGCCGCGGATACCCATCTTCAACTCCTTCTTACCGATGGAGAAGCCGGGCATGTCCCTCTCGACGATGAATGCCGAGATACCCTTGGTGCCCTGAGCCTTGTCGGTCATGGCCATCACGATGAACACATGGGCGTTGGAAGCGTTGGTGATGAAAATCTTGGAGCCGTTGAGCACCCAGTGGTCACCGGCGTCGACAGCAGTGGTCTGCTGCATAGCGGCATCGGTACCTGCATTGGGTTCGGTGAGACCGAAGGCGCCAATCCACTCACCCGAAGCAAGCTTGGGCAAGTATTTCATCTTCTGTTCCTCGGTGCCGTGCTCCAGGATGGGAGCCATGCACAGCGAGGTGTGGGCCGAGAGGACAACACCCGTCGTAGCGCACACGCGCGAGAGTTCCTCAACAGCCATGATATACATCTGCACGGTACCACCGGCACCGCCATACTGCTTGGGAATAGGAATACCCATCATGCCGAGTTTACCCATCTTTTCGACGGTCTCGATCGGGAAGCGTTCCTGCTCATCGATTTCGGCGGCAAGGGGCTTCACCTCGTTCTCTGCAAACGAGCGTACCATCTGCAGGAACAGTTGTTCAGTCTTAGAATAGCTAAAATCCATAATTAGTTTCTAGTTTCTAGTTTTTAGTCCTTAGTTCATCATCCTTGTTCTTTAGCCTCTCATTGCTTATATTTGGCGGATGCCAACCAGAGATCAGGGACTAAAAACTAAGGACTAATAGTGATTAATACTTGTAGAAGCCTTCACCGGTCTTGCGGCCGAGCAGTCCAGCACGAACCATCTTGCGCAGCAGCGGGTGAGGACGATACTTGGGATCGCCAAACTCGTTGTAGAGCACTTCCATGATAGCCAGGTTCACATCGTTACCGATGAGGTCGGCCAGTGCGAGGGGTCCCATGGGATGGTTGGCACCCAGCATCATGCACTTGTCGATGTCCTCGGCGCTGGCGATACCGTCGGCCAGAATGCCCACTGCCTCGTTGATCATCGGGATCAGGATGCGGTTTACGACAAAACCGGGAGCCTCGTTAACGGGCACGGGGGTCTTGCCGATTTCGGTGGTCAGGTCAACGATGCACTTGGCGGTCTCCTCGCTAGTGAGCTGGCCCTTAATTACCTCAACGAGCGCCATACGGTCGGCGGGGTTGAAGAAGTGGCAACCGATGAACTGTGCGGGGCGGCTGGTGCAAGCGGCAATCTCAGTGATTGAGAGCGACGACGAGTTGGTGGCGAAGATGGTCTCGGGCTTGCAGATCTTGTCAAGCTCCATGAAGACATCCTTCTTCAACTGCATGTTCTCCACAGCAGCCTCGATAACGAGGTCGGCGTCAGCAAAGTCGGCATAATCGGTCGTCGTGGTGATGTTAGCCAGGATAGCCTTCATGGCATCCTCGGTGATTTTACCCTTCTCGACGAGTTTGTTATAGCCCTTGGAGATTGAAGCCATAGCCTTGTCGAGGCTCTCCTGGGTGCGGCTCTTCATAACCACGGGCATCTTGGCGGCAAAAGCCTTGACGATACCCTTAGCCATCGTACCAGTTCCAATAACACAAATTTTCATAATAATCTGTTCTGTTTTTTATTAATTAATGTTGTTTATTCTCCTACAAAATCGGCTTTGCGCTTGTTGAGGAAAGCGTCCATGCCCTCCTTCTGGTCCTTGGTGGCGAAGCACTTGCCGAAAAGTTTGTTCTCCAGGCCGATGGCACCATCGGCGTCGAGGTCATAGCCCTCGTTGATGCTCTGCTTAGCCAGACTGATGGCCACAGGTGCATTCTTGAGCATCATCTGGGCCATCTCCATAGCCTTGCCCATCAGTTCCTCGGGCTCATAGACGGCGTTGACCAAGCCGATGCGCAATGCCTCGTCGGCACGGATGACCTTGCCCGTGTAAATCATCTCCTTGGCATAGCCCTGGCCGATGAGTTTGGGCAGACGATGGGTTCCCGAGAAGCCGGGGATGATGCCCAGGCCGACCTCGGGCTGGCCGAACTTGGCCTTGCTCGAAGCGATGCGGATGTCGCAAGCCATCGCCAGTTCGCAGCCACCACCCAAGGCAAAACCGTTGACGGCAGCGATGACGGGGATGGGCAGCGTCTCGATGGCGCGGAACACCTGTGCACCCAGACGGCCGAACTCGAAGCCCTGGGGCTCGTCGAGGTGGGCCATCTCGGAGATGTCGGCACCAGCGACAAACGATTTCTCGCCGTCGCCCGTGATGATGAGCACGCGGGTCTTGGCATCCAGGCTGCCGACGAAGTCACCCATCTCCTTCAAAATCGTGGAGTTGAGCGCGTTGAGCGACTTGGGTGCCGAGACCTTCATGACGGTGATACCGTCGTTATGCTCAATCTTGAGAAAGTTGTATTCCATGACTTGGTGCCGGAATTAAATGTCCATGGGCTTGAGGTCGGGCGAGATGATGAGGTCGGCAGCGGTTGCAGCCTTCACATCCTCGACGGTGAACTCGGGATGGAGTTCGCGCAGGACGATGCCCTCGGGGGTAATGTCCATAACGCCCATCTCGGTGATAATCATGTTGACCTGTCCGGCAGCGGTCAGGGGCAGCGTGCACTCCTTCAAGATTTTGGGGTTACCCTTCTGGGTATGCTCCATGGTGAGGATCACGCGCTTGGCACCCACAACCAAGTCCATGGCACCGCCCATACCGGGAGCCATCTTGCCGGGGATAATCCAGTTGGCCAGGTTACCCTTCTCGTCAACCTGCAGAGCGCCCAGGAACGACACATTCACATGGCCGCCACGGATGATGGCGAACGAGGTTGCCGAGTCAAAGGTGCATGCACCGGGATTGAGCGTGATGGCACCGCCACCAGCGTTGATGAGGTTCTTGTCCTCCTTGCCTTCCTCGGGCGTGGGGCCCATACCCATAGCACCGTTCTCGGTCTGCAGGGTTACGGAAACGCCTTCGGGCAGATAGTTGGGGATTAAGGTAGGGATACCAATACCCAGATTCACTACATCGCCATCGTGCAACTCCTTGGCAGCACGCTTTGCGATGACTTCTCTCATTTGATATTTATCCATAATGTAAACAGTGATTTGAGATTAATTATATGTTTTTAAAAAGTTATTTCATTCTATTATTTCAAGATGGTCGACCAGAAATTCTCTAATCTCCAATCTCTAAACTTTAAACTCTAAACTTCAAGTTTTGTTATCAAAACTTGAATCATTTCATTCCTCTCTTGACCATTTCCTGCACGATGAATGAAGCGACATCGTCGGCATAGGTGTTCATGCCGAATCCGGCATCAAAGCCCAATTCCTTGGCCAACTCGTGGGTGACACGGGCGCCGCCGCAGCAGCAGATCATCTTGTCGCGCAGGCCCTCGGCCTCCATGAGTTCGATGAACTCGGTCATGTTCTTGATGTGCACATCCTTCTGCGTCACGGTCTGCGAGACGAGCAGCGCGTCGGCATGCAGTTCGATGCCCTTGGCGATGAACTCGTCGTTGGGTACCTGGGAGCCCAGGTTATAGGCCTCAATCATCTCGTAGCGCTCCAGTCCGTAGTGGCCGGCATAGCCCTTCATGTTCATGATGGCGTCGATGCCCACGGTGTGGGCGTCGGTACCTGTCGAAGCACCCACGATGACAATCTTGCGGCCGATGTTCTCCTTGATGTACTCATCGGTTTCGTACATGTCCATCGTGTCGCTCTCCACCTTGGGAACATAGATGGTGCTGTAGTCCACGGTGTGAGTGCAATACACCACGCTGGGGTTCTCAAGACCCATCTTGCGGAGCAACTGCTTGGCGGCCTCAACGGCCTCGGCGCCACAGGGCACGGGCAGCGTGAAACTCAGCTGCACCTTGCCGTCGTTCATCGTGTCGCCATAGGGCTTTATCTTGGTGAAGTCTAAGGTTTTGTCAAAATCCTTAGCTTCCATGCTATATAATCCTTCGCTCATAGTAATATAGTAACCTTAATGTTGTGTTGAATTATCTCTTGCCTTTCATCAGTTCTACAAACGGGTTGTAGTAGTTCTCACCCTTCATGGTGACGCCCTGAAGACCCTTACCGCCGTTCTTGGGACGCTTCACATCGCCGAAGATACCCTTCTCGAGTGCGGTGAACAGGCCCTCCTTGGTGATTTCCTCGAGCAACTTGATGGTGTTGCCCAGTACTTCCTTGGCACGGTTGCGGCAGATACCGCCCTCGACGAACTCCATCTCCTCGCCGATGCTCTTCATGTTGTTGAAGATGTACTTGGCGTTCTCGATTGAGAGGTAGCGGTCGCTCATGAACGGCGTGTGGATGGCCTCGGTGGGCATACCCAGCAGTTGGATACCCTGATGGGTCCAAATGCCGATCATGTTGAACAGGGCATCCTGGATGTGGCCGCGGAAGATGTTGCCCGTCATGAACTTGGTGGGGGGCATGTACTTCAAGGTTGCCTTGGGGAAGATTTCGCGGGTCATCTGAGCCTGTGCCAACTCGAGCAGGAAACCGTTCTCGAGCATCGGGTCCATCTCGAAGGCGTGTCCCAGACCCATCTGCTCCTCGGGCAGGCCAGCCATGAGTGCCAACTGCTCGTTGATGAGGTCCGAAGCGAGTACCGTGTGGGCGGCCTCGACCGCGTCGGCAGTGGTCAGGTAGTTGTCCTCACCGGTGTTGATGATGACGCCTGCAAAGCCGTTGATGATGCGGCTCATGTACTGGTCGATGAGCGTGCGCTGCATGTTGATGTCACGGAACAGGATGCCGTAGAGGGCATCGTTCAGCATCACATCCAGACCCTCAAAAGCGCCCATGATGGCGATTTCGGGCATACACAGTCCTGAACAGTAATTACACAGGCGGATGTAACGGCCTTGCTCCTCTCCCACCTCATCGAGCGCCTTGCGCATGATGCGGAAGTTCTCCTGAGTGGCGAAGGTGCCGCCAAAGCCCTCGGTCGTCGCGCCGTAAGGCACATAGTCGAGCAGGCTCTGTCCCGTGGTACGGATCACGGCGATGACATCGGCGCCTTGACGGGCTCCTGCCTGAGCCTGCACCACATCCTCGTAGATGTTACCCGTAGCCACAATGATGTAGAGGTAAGGTTTGGGTCCCTCGCCGATGGTCTCGAGATAGTGCTCACGACGGGCGCGGCGGGTGCGGATGCGTGTCATGCTCTCGTCGATGACGGGCTGCAGGGCATCGGCAATCTGCTTGGGGTCGCGGGTCACCACCTTGGTGATGTCCAACTCGTCCTTAGCGACTTTCTCGGCAATCTGTTGGGGGGTCAAACCGGTCTGGATCATGGCATTGGCGATAAAGAACAAGGCACCCTCGTTCAAGACGCCCTTGTCTTTCAAGGCTTCTACTACCACATTGGGCAGGGGCACATCGTTGTCGTCTACACCATCGATGCCCATCAAGCGGCACAGGGTGCGCTCAACGGCAACCGTCGTGTATTGCTCCACAAAGGACTGCACATCCTCGGCGATGCCTTTGGCCAAGCCTCTGGCATACTCAACTTTTTCAAAATCTAGTCCTAACTTGCTCTTTCGCATAGTGTTATAGTATTATAGTATATAGTGTCAATGATTACTGTTTCGGTTCTCTGTAGCCGCGTCGATAAGCGACCTGGCGGTTTCAATCCACTCGGTATCGATGCCCAGGCTCTGCGCGATGTTGAGTGCCTCGTGGGGCACCTCGCCGTCGTGCACCTCGACCAACTGATAGTCCATCTCGCCGTTCTCGAAGCCTTTCACACGGAGGCAGCGGGCTTCGCCCGGCTCTATATCGTAGTGCGTTGTCATGACCAGGCTCATGTCCCTGCCGGCCAGCACCTGCAACAATGCCGTCACCAGTGCGGCGCCCTCGGTGGGGTTGGTCGTGCGGGCGGGTTCGTCAATCAACGCCAGCAATTTCTTGTCTTCGCGCGATGCCTTGATGACGGCATCGATGTTCTTCATCTCGGCGGCAAACGACGACAGCCCCTTCTCGACCGACTGCTCGTCACCGATGCAGAAGTGTATCTCGTCCTTCACGGCAATCTGTGCCGAAGCAGCGGGAATGCCGAAGCCGAATTGGAAGAGCAGTTGACACAGGGTCAAGGTCTTCAGCACCACGGTCTTGCCGCCCATGTTGGCGCCCGTGATGAGTGTGGGATGCTGCCCGAAACTGATGTCCACAGGCTGGAAGGCCTTGCCATGGTCGGCCAGGGCCGCTTTCACCTGGGGATGGAACATCGCCTCATAGCGGCTCGTCTCATCGGGTGACAGAACGGGGAAACAAAGTCCCATCTGCCTCATCTGCATCGCCTTGGCCAGGTTCACATCAATGCATGCCAATGCGATTTGAGCCTGCTCAACAGCCGTTGCAAAGGGATGCAACTGCTGGCTCAGGTCCTTGCGCACGCCTTCCTCAAGTTCTCCCGCCGCGAGCATCAGGTCGTCCTGCTGTTCGGGGTGCTGGCGCATGCGTACGCGCAGTTCCTTGAGTTGTGCGCAATAGGAGTCATATATATAAAATGTGGCAATCTTCATGCCGTCGGGGTCGAGGATGCTGATGACCTCGTCGAGGGCGGGAATCTCTACCACACGGTCCATTTCATGTTCATGTAGCAACCGTGCCACATCGGTTGCCAGGATAGCGAGGTGCTTGACCTCGAACAACTCGATGTCATCGAGCGTGGCATGATTGTGCAGATTCTTGATTGTGGTGCGTATGTCCTTCAAGCCCTGCAACTTGAAGAGCAAGGTGTCGAGACGGGTCTTATCGACCTTCTCGACAAAGTCGAAGAAACGGTGTAACGCATCATAGCACCGCGTGATGTCCGCGTCACTCGTCATCATGGACGAGTCGAGGAGCCACCGCCGCGCAAAGCCCGACTGCAATTCCAGTTGGTCGAGCATAAAGCGCAAGCCGCAAGGCGATTCTATGACATTCTTCAGTTGCACTGCTGATTGTTCTTCAATAAATCATAAACGGGAAGCCCGATGGCTTCACTGAGTCTTCCGCACAGGGTGTCCGAGTCGAGGACATAGCCGCTGGGCGATGTTGGGTTGACGGTGACGGCGATGAGTTTGCTCTTCTGGAGCACCCTGACGCGTCCTCCCGCCTTGATAAACAGCCGGAACTGCTGCGGCGTGACGAAAATCTTGGTGAAATCCCTCACCACCAGTTCCACCTGCTTGAGTTGCCGGTTCTTTCTCACCTTCTCGAGGAAACCATCGACCAACGCGCCTGCCACATAGAGTGTCTCGCAGTTGTCCATGCCCTCGAAATGGATGTCCCTTGACAACGATGTCATCGTGTCCAGGCTCGTGAGCGCGCCGTCCTTGTCGATGAACCACAGCCCCTTCTCGAGCGGAGTGAGCATCTCGAGGTTGCGCTCACCGGTCAGGTCCAGGTTGATGAGGTCCACCACATGGGCCGTCTTGCTCACCAGGGTGTTCAGGTTGGCCGAATAGGCGGCCCCGGTTGCCAGAATCATCGACTGGCTCACGGCGGGCGATGCCGAACTCATGCGCGACAATGCGCCGTCGATAACCACGAGGTCGATGTTGAAGCGCTGCCTCATCTCGCCCATCCACCGCCTGAGGCCCGATGCCGATGACGGTCCCGAAAGGAGGATTTTGCCTCCCGTGCGGGCCTGGGCTGTCACCACCCGTCCCAGCGAGGTGCTCTCGTCGCTCACATCGATGAGTTCCGAGACGAGTCTGCGCTGGCGGTAGTGTGCCTCGCTAGTGGCGAAATAGGTTCCCTCACGCAGGACGATTTCGGGTTTCTGTGTGCGGGTCACCTGGTCAACAGTCTCTCCATCAATGCCTATCGAGGTCACCGCGATGCGCCGGGAATTGACGGGCAGGCGGTCGAGCACATATTTCAGACACTCGGTCTTTCCCGTGTTCTTCTCCAGTCCCACGATAGACAGGCTATCGTAGCGCAATATGTCATTGATGAAGGGCACTCCCTGAACGCGATGATTCCGCTGGCGGCTGTGAAGGCACCCTGGGGCACCCTCACAGTCCAACGGAGACATTCTCAATTATTTCTTGTTGCGAACCTCGTTGCGCTCATGACGCTTCAGCGCCTTGGGCTCGATGTTCATGCGCTCGCCCTCAAGCAGCGAGATCACACCGTCCACAGCCTTGTCGGCAGCTACCTGTTCCTTGGCTCGTGCGGCTTGGCACTCGGGGCAGTTGCAGTCGCTGTGGTAGTCGGTGGGCTCGGTGTAAGTGGTGATCACGCCCTCAAAGTTGCGCAATACCACCCTGCCGGGAGCCTGGGAGATGACATACTGGGGCATGACGGGCGTCTTGCCGCCGCCACCGGGAGCGTCAACCACGAAGGTGGGCACGCAGTAGCCGCTGGTGTGGCCGCGCAGGCCCTCGATAATCTCGATGCCCTTGCTGACGGGGGTACGGAAGTGCTCCAGACCCATCGACAGGTCACACTGGTAGATGTAATAAGGACGCACGCGGATCTTGACGATCTCATGCACGAGTTTCTTCATCACGTGGACGCAGTCGTTCACGCCGCGCAGCAGCACGCTCTGGTTGCCCAGGGGGATACCGGCATTGGCGAGCATCTCGCAGGCACGGCTCGACTCGGCCGTCACCTCGTTGGGATGGTTGAAGTGGGTATTGATCCAGATGGGATGATACTTCTTCAACATGTCACACAACTCGGGCGTGATGCGCTGCGGGCAAACCACGGGAACACGGGTGCCCAGACGGACGATCTCGACATGAGGAATCTTCCTCAACTCCGAGATGATGTATTCCAAGCGCTTGTCGCTCACCATGAGCGCGTCGCCACCCGAGAGGAGGACATCGCGAACGGTGGGCGTGTTGCGGATATACTCCAACGCCTTCTCGATGCGGTCCATGCCGCACTCATTGTCGGTCTGGCCGGCAAAGCGGCGACGGGTGCAGTGACGGCAGTACATCGAGCACATGTCGGTGATGAGGAACAGCACGCGGTCGGGATAACGGTGTGTCAAACCGGGCGTGGGAGAATCCTCGTCCTCATGCAGGGGGTCGAGCAGGTCGGCAGCGGCCTGATGGGTCTCGGCACCGGTAGGAATGCACTGGCGGCGGATGGGATCGTGGGGATCATCGGGATTGATGAGGCTCAGGTAATAAGGAGTGATGGCCATGCGCAGGGTCTTGAGGGTCTGCTTGACGCCCTCTTCCTCCTCGGCGGTGAGGCTCACATATTTCTTGAGTTGCTCGAGGGTCTCGATGCGGTTCTTCACCTGCCACTTCCAGTCATTCCACTGTTCGTCGGTAACTTCAGGAAATAATTGTTTTCTTCTTGATTCTACCATGATAATGATAAATGATTATGCCGCCGGGGCACGATGGGACGCGCCCCGCGGCATCAAATTCGTGAATTAAGCGTAGAGTTCCTCAAAGATTTTGCGCAACTCGGGGCACTCGCGCAGTTCCTGCAAGGTAAAGTCGGCATGGCCCTTGGTGTAGCCGTTACCGATGATCATGTTCACATCGGCACCGATACCCTCAGCGCCCAGGGCAGCCTTGGTGAAGCTGGTGGCCATCGAGAAGAAGTAAACCACGCCGTCGTCCTTGGTGCACAATACTGCGGTCATCTCGCAGTCGGGAACATTCACGCAGTTGATGGTGGTGTCGGCCATCTTGCCGTCGGTCAGCTTGTAAACCAGCTCGTAAACCTCAACGGGAGTCATGCCGGCAACGCTCTCGACAACATCACAGAAGCCGAGGTCCTTGATGCGCTGGGTGGATTTGGGGCTGTTGGCGAGGCCAATCACCTTACCGGTAACGCCCACGCGCTTCTTGGCCTCATAGCAGCAGAGCATACCGCTCTTGCCACCGGCACCCAGGATCACAACATTCTGGCCATACTGGCACAGTTTGGCGGTCTGTGCGGGAGCACCTGCGACATCGAGTGCGCTCAGAACGAGTTTCTCGGGCATGTCATCGGGAATCTTGGCATAGATGCCGCTCTCGAACAGGATAGCCTTACCCTTGATGTCCACCTGGTCAACATCGGCACGGATCTCGAGAATCTCGTCGATGCGCAGCGGGGTCAGCGACAGCGAAACGAGGGTGGCGATGCGGTCGCCCTCCTTCAGATCGATTTTGCCCTTGAGGGCGTCGCCGATCTTCTCTACCTTACCCAGGAGCATACCGCCCGAACCGGTGCGGCGGTTGCGGTGCTTGCCCTGCAACTCGACATTGAGGAGCATCTCCTTCTTGATTTCCTCCATGACCTCGGCCTCGTTGTTGGGATCCTTGGCCTGCTGCTTGGCATAGTTGTGGATGTCGGTGAAAGATGCTGAGTCGATATTCAGTGTCTGTACATCGATGAGGATCTCATTGTCGTAGATCTCGTCCATGTTGTTGTCCAACTTGTTGGCGGGCTGAGGAAGAATGCCCTTGGGCTCGATTACTCGGTGCGTACCGAATCTGTTTCCGTGTTTCTGCATTGTTTTAATTTGGTTTAAAGTGTTAAACGATTATTGATTATTAGTTTCTGTTTCTTATTTGCGCTTGGGCAAGCCCAGGATTTCGCGGGCCTCGTCGCTGGTGGCGATGGGACGGCCCAACTCCTTGGCGATGCGCACGACCTTCTCGACGAGTTCGCCGTTGCTCTTGGCGAGCACGCCCTTGGAGAGGTAGAGGTTGTCCTCGAAGCCCACACGCACATTACCACCCATGGCGATAGCGGCAGCGGCCATCGGGAAGGCATGGCGGCCAACGCCCGTCACGGTCCAGGTGGAACCGGCGGGGATGCCGTTGACGAGCCAGCACAGGTTGGCCACGGTGGCGGGGGTGCAACCGGGAACGCCCAGCACGAAGTTGAACTGCATGGGAGCACCGGGGGCCTCGCCCTTGCGGGCCATGTTGAGGATGGTGTCGAGGTGACCCATCTCGAAGCACTCGTACTCGGGCTTGATGCCGCGCTCCATCATGCGCTTGCCGAAGGCACGCATCGTGGGCATCGTGTTGTCAAAAATCTCGTCGCCGAAGTTGCAGGTACCGCAGTCGAGCGTTGCCATCTCGGGCAGCGGGGTCGTGTCGGTGGACTGCAGGCGCTCATCGGGCGTCATGCCCACGGCACCGCCGGTCGAGGGGATGAGGATGACATCGGGGCACACCTTCAGGATGGCCTCTTCACACTCCTGGAAGCGGGCGCGGTCCTGGGTGGGCGTGCCGTCGTCCCAGCGCACATGCAGGTGGACGATGGCAGCACCGGCATCAACGGCCGACTTGGCTTCACGAACGATTTCCTCGACGGTATAGGGCACATTGGGATTCTGCTCCTTGGTGACCTCGGCGCCGCAGATGGCGGCAGTGATAATCAGTTTATCCATTTATTGAATTGAAAGTTTTTTAGTTTGTTTTAAAACGGCCGTGGCAGCCACGGCACAGTGAACCGTTTATTTTTACTTGCGCTGGCAGTCCTTGGGAGTCACGCAGGTGCCCGAAGCACGGCAAACCACCACGGGCTCGTCGAGGATGTCGGCAGCCGATGCCGAGATGTCAGGGCGGGCCTGGGCCACCTTGCGGGCCTCGAATACCATGTGGCGCGAGGTGTTGCCCTCACGGTCGATCCAGCCCTCGGCCTCGATGAAGTCGCCGGCATAGACAGGAGCCAGGAACTCGATATTGTCATAGGCGCAGAACAGGCCTTCATCGCCGTCACGCATAATCAACAACTCTGTTGCCACATCACCGAAGAGGTGTACCATGTGTGCTCCGTCTACCAGGTTGCCACCGTAGTGTGCATCCTTTGCGCTCATGCGCAGTCTGATCATTGTCTTGTATTCCATTTCAGTTTTTTAGGTTTTTACTAGATGGTATAGATGCTCTAGATTTCCTGGATATTCTGGTTTGTCTAGAGCGGTTAACTATTACTTCTCCACATAGATGCCATCAACATAGATGCCCGATGCGTGAACATGCTCGGGAGCGATCTCGCCCACGGGAACGAGTTTCTCGGCCTCGACAACGACATAGTCGGCAGCGGTGGCCATCAGCGGGTTGAAGTTGTTGGTGGTGCCCAGAAATACCATGTTACCGAACTCGTCAACGATGTTGGCGCGCAGGAAAGCGATGTCGGCACGCAGGGGCTTCTCAAGCAAGAAGTCCTTGCCGTCAACCTTGACGATTTCCTTGCCGTCGGCCATGATGGTGCCCAGACCGGTGGGAGTCAGCACGCCACCCAGGCCGGCACCTGCCGCACGGATGCGCTCTGCCAGTGTTCCCTGGGGAACATACTCCACGATGAGGGTGCCCTCGTTCTTCTGCAAGGCCGTCTGCTTGTTGGTACCCGTGTGGGACACGATAGCCTTCTTCACCTGGTGGTTGGAAACCAACTTGCCGTGAGCCACCTCGTCATAGGCGGTGTCGTTGGCAATGATAGTGAGGTCTTTAACACCTTTTTCTACAATGGCGTCGATAATCTGGGTGGCACTGCCGTTGCCCAAGAAACCGCCAAACATAATAGTCATGCCGTCCTGTACTTTCTCGACGGCTTGTTCCAATGTGATTTGTTTGTTCATAATGTTTATATTTTGGAATTATCGGTTTATGTCTATAATAGGCTGCAAATATAGAAAATTTTCACCAATTTCGGGGCATTTTTCCTCAACTTTTTATCTACTTGTAGATAACTGCTCAATTCACAACACATTGGCGCCTCCGCCCAAGCGGCAAACTACGGCATAAAAACGCCACTGCCGCAGTAATTGCAGCAGTGGCGCCATATATCAGACTTATTAATCTCTATCTTTTCGATCATCTTCTTTCATAGCTTCAGACGCTTTTCTATTTATTTGGCCATTAGGGCCATTTTGAGGAGATTGTTTTATTTTGTCTTTCTTCAACGCATCTGAAGTTGCCGTCTTAGATTGTGACTGGGAGCTGGAACCGGTATTGCTGCTCTTCTTGGCATTTGATCGAGTTGATTTTAGTGTTTGTTTTCCCGAGATTGGCTTGGTTGGGTCTGAGATTTTATTTCCTTTTTTGTCATACCATTGACCAGAACCGGGTTTGTTTCCGTTGAACTCGCCTACAAAGTAACTGCCGTCGGTGAGAGTATATTGCCCTTTTATAAATTGGTTGTCAATTATCTTACCCTTGAAGGTCTCCCCTGTGGCAAATGTGTAAAGCGCATCATCATCGGTGACATTGCCATCGGTGAAATCGGCTTCGACCTGGTCCCCGTTGGCAAACACGGCCGTGCCATGACCATGAGGGATGCCACCCGCATTGACCTGGCCCGTATAATCACACTCGCCCATTGGAATCGTCAGGTGCTTTTTCTCAACCGTAGCAGGGGCTACTTCTTGCTCGGTTATAAGCAATTCTTCCGCTGGTTTCTTCTCATTGTTACGCATCAGAGCATAGCCACCCAGCACGAGAAGAAGGCCTGCTATCACAGCCAGGGAAATCATCAACTTTCTCTTGGATTTGGTCTTGGTTTCATTCCCGTTTTGGGAATCTCCATCCATGAGAGGCGAGACTCGGACATCTGCAGTTGATGAGGCCATTGCGGTTTCATCGTTGAGTGCATCGACGGCATTAGCGTCGCCGTCCTTGGAGGGCGCTTGTCGCCTTATTGCGTCGCGTATCTGTTGCACGCTTTGAGGTCGCTCTTTGCGATGCGTCTTCATGAGCCAGAGCACCAAGTCACGCATGCGCTGACTCACGCTGCTCGGCATGGGCAAGGCCACGCGCTTGTCAGGGGTTGTGTCGTCGTCAATCACGCCTGGGATGGGCGGATGAACTCCCGTGAGCAGGTTAAACAAGGTCGCTCCGAGCGCATAAAAGTCGGTCCAAGGGCCCAATATCTCATATCGCATCTCGATCTGTTCGCGGGGAGCGTAACCATTGGTATAGGTCACCGCCGAGGTTGACATGGCACCGCCCTTGTCGGCGTCTAACTGCTTACTGGCACCGAAGTCGATGAGCCTTACCGTGCCGCCTCGATCCTGCATGATGTTGGCGGGTTTGAGGTCAAGGTGCCACAACCCCTTAGCATGAACCGTTTGCAGGGCATCCAGCACCTGGTCAAGGATGTCAAGCACCTGCGCCTCGCTCATCGGCTGGCCCGTGCGTTTGAGCCGTTCCTTGAGGCTCTCACCATCGATGTAGTCCATCACATAGTAAGATGTGCCGTTCTCGTCAAACAGGTCGTGCACCTTGACAATATGCTGATTGGTAAGCCGGTACAGCCTCATCGCCTCTTTCTTGAACTTCTCACGCTGTTTCTCATAGTCGGACATGTTGCTGGAATTGCTCACACGCACCATCGTGCTGTGTTCATCTCGCTCGTTAATGCCTTTCATGAAAAATTCTTTTACCGCGCAGGTCTCATTAAAAGAGGTGTGGGTGGCCACATAGGTGTTGCCAAAGCCGCCCTGCCCTATCACCTGCTGGATGACATACTTGCCGTCCTGCAGCGGCGTTCCAGGTTGTAATGTTTGTGCCATAACAATATTTCAGGTTTGTTAGTTCTATAAATCACAATGAGCTAGCTGCTAGGCGAAGCCCGTGGAAGAAATGATTATCTGACGGCTCGTCATGATAACGGGTATACACACGAAAGTAACCTTCTCCATAATTGACGCTTCCTCCACGGCAAATACGCTCTGTGCCAGAGGTTGGACCAGTCGGGTTGTTCTGGGCATCTTTCGTGTAATAGATATGCCAGTCTTGGCACCACTCTCTGATATTTCCACTCATGTCATACAAACCCAACTCATTCGGTTTTTTTTGTCCAACAACACGGGGGGTGAAATCAGGAACTTCGTACCATGCCACATCGTCTAGATTGTTGCTGCCAGAATACAAGTAACCTTTGCTGAGATTTCCTCCACGGGCTGCAAATTCCCACTCAGCTTCAGTAGGCATACGGTAATGTTTGCCTGTCATTTTGTTTAATTTGCTGATAAACTCTTGACATTCATTCCATGAAACGCCATTCACGGGCATCCGTAAATTGCCTTTGTCATGACTTGGGTTATTGCCCATCACTGCTAACCACAGTTCCTGAGTCACTTCAAACTTACAAATATAAAAACCCGACAAGGTTACCTGATGGATTCTAACTTCGTCCAGATAATAACCAGGATGAGGTTCATCAGGTTCAAGAACTGCACCCATCGTAAAAGTACCACCGTCAACCCATACCATGCTGTTTTGCAATTCCTTGAGAATACGGTTTTTTTCGGCCTGAGGCGAACCCGTTGGATGCTTGCCACCGTACTGGCATTTGTCGATGGTTTTGCCGCAAGTCTTACATTTCGCCGGGTGCTTGCCTTTGTATTGGCACTTGTCTATGGTCTTGCCACAGGTTTTGCATTTAGGTGTCTCTGTTTTAGTCGGTTTGGTGACTTTTCCGCTTTGTTTGATTTGGGCGGTGGAGACGCTGGCGGCCGAAGCGAAGAGCGCCAGCATCAGGAGGATATGTAATGCCTTTTTCATTGTCAATTCTGAATTCCCTATCATTGAATTAGTTAGTACCCTGGAGTTTGAAGGCAACGGGTTGTAATGTCTGTGCCATAGATTTTCAATACGCTAAAGATCCATCACTAAACGAAAACCAACAGATTTGCTTTTTGTGGTTGCCTTTGAATTGAAATGATGAGAAATCTTATAATCCCCCAAATAACTATAGCCCCAACCACATTCAACACGAGTATTCGTGTCCGATACCCCTGTATCTTGGCACCATTCAGAAACATTGCCTGTCATGTCATAAAGACCTAACTCATTCGGTTTCTTGGTAGCAACAGCATGAGATTGATATACATGAGTGCTCCCATTCCATACACCAGAATTTGAAGAGTACCACGCAACCTCCCATAATGCGTTGCCGCCAGCGAAGTAATAGCCTTGAGAATAAATGCCACCTCGAGCCGCATATTCCCATTCCTGCTCAGTGGGCAGCCTAAATTGCTTTCCCGTTATCTCATTAAGTTTCTTGATAAATGTTTGGCAATCAAACCATGACACTTGTTCAACGGGCAGGCTATCGCCTTTGTTATTACTGGGGTTATTACCCATTACAACTTTCCAGAGCTCTTGGGTCACCTCAGTTTCAGCGATGCAATAACTGGATAAAGTCACCCGTTGGATCTTATCTTTAGACTTTTCGTAATCATTCAATCCTTGATCTGGTGTCGGCCCCATCATGAATTCACCACCTTCAACTTTTATCATCTTGACAGGCACCCCTTTGACACTAATTGTGTAAACCATTGGAGATGGATTGGTTTCCCCTGCTGATAAAGCTAACCTCAATCCAATGTGATCACCATACCAACTTGAGTAATCGCCAGCACTCTCATGACTCAATCGGCACATACTGCCGTCTCCATCATACCAACTGCCTCCACGACGACGGATATAACCATAATATGTATTATAATAAGACATGTCAACTATTTCCTCCACATTGCCGCTCATATCATATAAGCCAAGTTCATTGGGAGACTTTAAGCCAACCTGGTGAGTAGTTCCTTTAGCATTACTATAATACCACGCCACTTTATTGATGTCATTGCTTCCTGCATATCGATAATTAAGGCTTTTCTTGCCGCCTCGTGCTGCACATTCCCATTCCGCTTCATTCGGACACCGGAATGTCTTTCCTGTAATATTATTCAATTTCAAGAAGAATTCATCATTTAATTCTGAATAAAGATTGGTAACTGGATACTTTGCGCCTTTATACTTGCAGCCATCTGGCAAAGAGCCCATTACTGCCAACCACTCTTCCTGGGTCACCTCATACTTTCCAATGTAAAAACTTCTCAACTTCATCTCGTGAGGTGGATTGTCATCGTATTCTCTTTGAGAATTTGACTGGAAACCTAAAGAGTAAGTGCCCCCCTCAACATACACCATGTTGTTAACCAGATTTTGGATAATACGATCTTTCTCGGCTTGGGTCATGGCTTTAGGTTTTGTTGAAGATGCTTTGGAGGAAGACTTCTTTTTACCGCCACTCTTCTTGGGAGTGGTCTCTGTTTTAGTCGGTTTGGAGACTTTTCCGGTTTGTTGGATTTGGGCGGTGGAAACGCTGGCAGCTGTAGCGAAGAGCACCAGCATCAGGAGGATATGTAATGCCTTTTTCATTGTGGTTTATGTCGGTTTTCTATTACACTTTTTCTCAAGTAAACGACCGAAGAATCTGACAATTCTGATGGTGATGCGCTATGGTGCCACAGACTCATCAGATTCTTCAGTTGTTATGATCGTAGATGGCTCGATAACGAGTTATCTCGCCATCTGGCCATTCTTCATCTCGGCATAGAACGAGCCGTTCTTATTGTACCATTTGCCCGAGTACGGGACATTGCCTTTAAAGGTACCCGTGAAATAACTGCCGTCGGCCACGATGTAAGTACCCTGGACAAAGTCTTTATCCTTGATAGAGCCCTTGAAGACATCTTTTGATCTAGCAATGGTATAGACCGCATTGTCGTCGGAGATGTTACCATCGGTGAACATGGCTTCAACCTTGTCGCCATTGGCAACAAACACGGCAACGCCCTTACCATTGGGCACGCTATCACGATTGACTTCACCAGTGTAGTCACACTCGCCCGCCGGAATCTTGACACGCAGTTTCTCGACATAGATGGTGTCGGGAAGAGGGGCCGACTCGTCAGTGCCCTCTTGACTGTCGGGATTGACAGCCTCTACGCCGGCTTGCGCCTCGGTCTCGCCATCAGTATTGCCGCTCCCAAACAGCATATACCCTCCCACAACGAGCAACAAGCCAACACATCCTGCCAGGATGGGGACTTTGAGCTTGTTGCGCTTGTGTTCCTCTGGTTCGGGATTCATTGGTCTTCCGCTTGGAACGGCGAAGGTTTCGTCATCAAATTTAGGCTCTGGTTTCTGTTTTGTTTCGGCGTGAAGCACAGGATCAATCCTGGTTTCGGCATCAATCTTGGTGTCCTCCACGGGTTTGGGAATAACCATTGCCGGAACGACCACCGACAACTCAGCCTCCTCACTCTTCACCTCATCTTTGCCCTGGGCTGTGGCGGTGACCTTGTAAGTCTTCTCCTGCTGCTGGGGCTTGAAGGTGTAGGGCACCTGTATCTCTTTGCCGTCGAGATGCACATGCAGGGTTCCCTGTCCCGTCACATTGAGCTTCAATGACTTGGCGTCGTAGCTGATGGCAGGCTTTGCGGTCTGCTTGAGCGCCGGAACGACCACCCGCAGGCGTGCCTCCTCACTCTTCACCTCATCCTTGCCCTGAGCGGTTGCAGTGACATTGTAGGCTTTCTCCTGCAGCTGGCGCTTGAAGGTGTAGGGCACCTGTATCTCCTTGCCGTCGAGAAACACATGCAGGGTTCCCTGTCCCGTCACATTCAGCTTCAATGACTTGGGATCATAGCTGATGGCGGGCTTTGCGGTCTGCTTGAGCGCCGGGACGACCACCCGCAGGAGTGCCTCCTCACTCTTCAGCTCATCTTTGCCCTGGGCAATGGCTGTGACATTGTAGACCTTCTCCTGCGGCTGCCGCTGGAAGGTATAGGGCACCTGTATCTCCTTGCCGTCGAGAAACACTTGGAGGGCTCCCTGTCCTGACACATTCAGTTTCAACGACTTGGGATCATAGCTGATTTCAGGGAGGGGCGTCTGCTTGAGCGCCGGAATGACCAGACTCAGGCTCATTTCGTCGCTCATGACCTCACCATCCTCTTGGGCCGTGGCAACGACATTATAGTGCTGCTCCTGCATCAGCTGCCTGAAGGTGAAAGGCACCTGAATCTCCTTGCCATCCAGCAACACCCGAATCTTTCCTTTTCCCGTCGCATTGAGCGTCAGGGTTTTAGGATTATAGCTAACGACAGGCAACGGGGTCTGCTTGAGCGCCGGGACAACCACCCGCATGCTCACCTCCTTGCTCCTGGTTGCGCCCATATCCTGCGCTGTGGCGGTGATCAGGTAGACCATTTCCTGCATCTGCTGCGGGAAAGTGCAAGGCACCCTGATCTCCTTACCGTTAAGCAGCACCACAACATTACCTTTACCCTTCACATTCAGGGTCAGTGTCTTCGCATCATAATCAATGACAGGAGGCGGGGTCTGGTTGGGTGCAGGCGGATTCAGGAACTCCTTGATCTGCTGCACATTCTGCGGACGCTGCTTGCGGTTGGTCTTGATGAGCCAGAGCACCAAGCCACGCATCTGCGGGCTCACCTTGGCGGGCATGGGCAGGGCCACATGCTTGTCGGGGCTGGTATCGTCGTCGATATCGCCGGGCATGGGCGGATGCTTGAGCGTGAGCAGGTTATAGAGCATAGCGCCCAGAGCATAGAAGTCGGTCCAGGGTCCGAATTTATCATAGCTCCGCTCCATCTGCTCTCGAGGGGCATAGCCATTGGTATAGGCTACTGCCGAGGTCGAGACGGCGCCACCCGTGTCGGAATTGAACTGCTTGCTGGCACCGAAGTCGATGAGCTTGACGACGCCGGCCTGGTCCACCATCACATTGGCAGGCTTGAGGTCCATGTGCCACAATCCCTGGCCATGCACCTCCTGCAGGGCGTCAAGCACCTGCTCGAGCACTTTGCGCACTTCCATCTCGCTCATGGGCTGCCCCGTGCGCTGGAGACGCTCCTTCAGGTTCTCGCCATCGATCAAGTCCATGACATAGTAGGATGTACCGTTCTCGTTGAACAGGTCATACACCCTGACAATGTGCACATTATGGAGTTTGCGCAAGCGCAAAGCCTCCTTCCTGAATTTATCCAGTTGTCCATTGAACTCCTCGGTCTTACCCGCGTTGCTCACCTTGACGCTGCTGCTGTCGTTGCCACGCTCTGAGATATCCTTCATGAAGAACTCCTTGATGGCGTAGGTTTCGTTGAAGAGCACATGGGTCGCGACATAGGTGTTGCCGAAGCCGCCGCTGGACAAGTAGCTATCGATGCGGTAGTTGCCGTGCAGGATAGTTCCCGTGGGCAACATCGACGCCACATTGATATTTTTATTACTTGCCATAAATCTGTTTCAAAGTTGATCAGTTATTAAGAATAACAGGATATGTAACATCCTTATGGTTATCATTTAAAATTCATATTCTATCGTCGTGATTATCTGCTGAACCAATTATTTACATGGCGAGGCGCAAACCGATGTAAGCATTTGCCACCGATGGTTTGGCCGCATTGCGGTTAGTAGTGCGGCAATTCAACACGCCGTTAGTCCAACAGCCGCCGCGGATGATGCGACAATTGCCCCATGACGGTCCAGTGGGATTATTCTGTGAACCGCTCGTGTAGCAGCCAGACCTGTCTTGGCACCACTCCCACACATTACCGTTCATATCATACAGACCCAACTCGTTAGGCATTTTGGCACCCACAGGATGAGTCGAGCCGGCGGCATTGCCTTCATACCACATGGCGCCATCGGCGGCATTGCCGCCAGAGTACTTATTGCTCTTGCTGGAATGGCCTCCACGAGCGGCATACTCCCACTCGGCCTCGGTGGGCAGACGGTATTTCTTGCCTGTCATCTTGTTCAGCTTGTCGATGAAGGTCATGCAATCCTGCCAAGAGACATTCTCCACCGGGCGTTTGGAATCACCCTTGAATCGGCTCGGGTTGTTGCCCATCACGGCCTGCCACAACTCCTGGGTGACCTCATACTTGCAGATGTAGTACTCCTTCAAAGTGACCGAGTGAACGGGGCGTTCATTGTTATCGGCGCTCCGTCCCTGCTCGGCGGTTGCACCCATCTTGAATGTTCCGCCCTCGACACGCACCATGCTGGCCTGCAACTGCGAGAACACATCACCCATAGATTCCGTGGTCTCCGTTTTAGGCTTGTCGGCAGGATGTTTACCCTTGTAGGCGCATTTGTCAACAGTCTTGCCACAGGTTGGACACTTCGCCGGGTGCTTACCCTTGTACTGACACTTGTCGATTGTTTTTCCACAAGTCTTACATTTTGCCGGATGCTTGCCATTGTATTGACACTTGTCGATAGCTTTACCGCAGGTCTGGCATCTGGGATGCCTGCCACCATATGGACAATCATCCACATACTTGCCACAATCACGGCAATTGAGACTCTCCTGGGCATAAGCAGGCATTGCTGATGCGATAAACACCAGCAACAAGAGGATATGTAGTATTTTTTTCATTACATCATATATAACTCCATTTCTAAGTTTTCATAGTTCTTCTAGCTTTCTTCAACTACCGGTTTGATGGAGCAAGACATCAGTCTGCCACTGCCGAGATCTCCTTTCCGTTCTTGTCATACCAACGGCCCTGGCTCTGCATGTTTTTGTCGAAGGTGCCTTCAAAATAAGCCCCATCACTGGCTTGGGTGAAACGCCCGTTGGCAAAGGTGTTATCCTTGAAGGTGCCCCTGAAAACATCACCGCAGGCATAGGTGTAAGTTACCTCATGGGTTTCATCAACATCGCCGTTGACGAACCACCCTTCTAACTTATCGCCGTTGGCCAACATGATAACGCCTTGCCCATCAGGCATCCCCTTTGCATTCAGCGAGCCGTAGTATTGACATTCGCCAAAAGCATCAAGAACCAACATAGAACCCTCGGCTCCATCGAGCGAGGTTGAATTCCCCGTACCATCGCTGCTACCGATGTAGTGGTACAAGCCATACGCTCCCAATGCTAGCAAGAGGCAGGCACACGCAGCCCAGATGATTTTCTTGAGGTTCTTGGATTTGGGCTTGGGAGACGCAAGATTTTGAGTCTCTACAGTAGCGGACTCGGGTTTGGGTTTAAAATCGATTTTGGTCGCCTCCCCTGCAGGTTCAGGCTCGGGTTTAGGCTTGGAATCAATTTTGGTCTCTGAGGGCTCCGGGTCGGACTTGGTTTCGGGCTCAGGCGGATTGATGAAATCCTTGATTTGCTGAACATTGCGGGGCCGCAACTTACTATTGGTCTGCAAGAGCCAAAGAATCAGTTCGCGCAGCTTAGGGCTTACCTCGGCAGGCAACGGCAGGGACTCATGTTTGTCGGGTGTGAGGTCTTCAGCAATGTAGCTGGGCATGGGCGGATGCTTGAGCGTGAGCAGGTTGTAGAGCGTGGCACCCAAGGCATAGAAATCGGTCCAGGGACCAAATTTCTCGTAGCTCTTCTCCATCTGCTCAAGGGGCGCATAACCGTTGGTATAGGTCACGGCCGAGGTCGAGACTGCTCCGCCTTTATCCGCATCAAACTGCTTGCTGGCACCGAAGTCGATGAGCTTGACAACTCCCTCCTGGTCCATCATCACATTGGCAGGCTTGAGGTCCATGTGCCACAGTCCCTGGCCATGCACCTCCTGCAGGGCATCAAGCACCTGGTCGAGCACTTTGCTGACCTCGGCTTCGCTCATGGGCTGACCGGTGCGCTGGAGCCGCTCCTTCAGGTTCTCGCCGTTGATGTAGTCCATGACATAGTAGGATGTACCGTTCGCGTTGAACAGGTCATACACTCTGACGATGTGCTCGTTATGGAGTTTGCGCAAGCGCAGGGCCTCCTTCCTGAATTTCTCCAGCTGTCCACTGAACTCCGCGGCCTTTCCCGCATTGCTCACCCTCACGCTGCCGCTGTCGCTGCCACGCTCGGAAACATCTTTCATGAAGAATTCCTTAATGGCGTAGGTCTCATTGAAGAGAACATGAGTAGCGACATAGGTGTTACCAAAGCCGCCACTGGACAAGTAGCCGTCGATGCGGTAGTTGCTGTGCAGGATAGTTCCTGTCGGCAACATCGACGCCACATTGATATTTTTATTACTTGCCATAGTGCGTTTTAAAGATTACATGGAACCGGTTCCTGGAGTTTCGCCTGGATTCACAGGATTTTCGCCTCCTCCTGCTGGTTTTTCGCCGTCATTATGCCCTTCACCTCCAGAACTTTGACCTTGTTCAGGATGATATTTTTTCATCCTATTTTTGATGTTCACTTTATTCTTATTCTCGCCTTCATTAGGAGTTGTTGGACTAACTTTTGCATCCGGATTTTTCACCTCCTCCCCGGGTTTTTGCGCGGGCTGTTGCTGATGAACCTCTTGTTCAACCCTGCGCTCTACATCTTTGGAGGGGCGATTGACTTCACGCACTTCCTCATTGGAGCGTTTCTGGATGGGCAAAGAGATGGAATCCTTGCCAGCGTTATCGCCATCGTCCTTCTTGTTGCGGTCACCCAGCAGCAGATAAGCCGCAATGGCAGCAGCAGCCAGCGCCAGCAGCAGCAAGGGCCACAGACGCGACAAGGGACTCGAGGGTCGAGGAGCGTTGACGGGTTCGGGTAGAGGCTGGGTCGCTTGGACTTGAGGGCGAGTCATGTCGGCCTGGGGCTGTTCAGCAGGGTTAAAAGGAGGCGGAGTTTCCGGCCCTGAGTCAATGGGTTCCACTTCCACGGGGGCGGGCTGCACCATCACGACGCCTTCGTTGGTGGGCACGGCACCTATCACGGCGGGCTTGATGTTGAGGGCGTTGTATCGCGATGTCTTCTCCTCGTTGCCGGTAATCAGTTTATCGGCCTCCTCATGCTGCACGGTCTCGACTTGGATAATGTAGGCACTGTGGTTGTCGGCATTGTTCTTCGTCGCATCAATCAAGCGCTGACGCTTGGCTGCATTGCTCTCGCTCGAGGAGAACAGGCGCAGGATCTCGTCATCGTCCATCTGCTCAATCATGCCGTCGCTGCACAGGTAGAAATAGTCTCCAGGCTCAATATCGGTGATGTGGATGATATCGGGGCGGGAACGGTTGTCCTCACCGGGCTGCACGGCACGGGTGATGACATTCTTGTGCTTGTAGGTCTTCATCTCCTCGAAGGAGATTTCTCCGCTCTGGTAGAGGTCAAACACGAGCGAGTGGTCACGGCTGACATAGAGGTTTTCCTTGCCGGGACGGATGTGGTAGATGCGGCTGTCGCCGATGTGGGCCGCTGTCACGCCACCGCTGTGAATATAAATCAGGGTGAGTGTGGTGCCCATCTTCTTGAAGTTGCCGTCATCGGCCTTGTCAAGGATTTGGTAGGCATAGGCGATGGCATCGGTGAGCATGTCGTCGTGGAACGGCTCATCGGGCTTGACATTGCGGTCAAAATACTCTGCCAGTCCCCTGGTAAACTCGCCGCTGGCCACCTCGCCATGCTCGTGGCCGCCCATTCCGTCACACACGATGAACAGGCGGTCACTTGCCGTTGCCTTACCAAGCACAGGATAGATGGTATCCTCTTGATTGCCGCGCTGGCCCAATTCATAGATGGCCTGCGGCTGCAATATCTTGATAATCATAGCGTTATCGGTATTAAGCGTTAGCGACAAAAACCACGGTGGTTTCACCCATCTTGATGCGGTCACCATTATGCAAGACGACAGCATCGCCCGGCATCAGCTGCACCCCGTTGACAAAGGTTGCGTTCTTGTTCTTGTGGTTGCTCACATCGGCCTTGAGGCTGCCATCGGGCAGACGCCTGACATTGATGATGATGTGTTCACGGCTCATGTACAGGTCATTGATGTTGATCTGCACATCGGCACTAGATGTCACGGCCTTGCGCCCCACGCGATAGGTGCCCACATCCAGTCGATACCTCATACCGTTGCACTCCAGAGCGCACGACGATGCGGTGTTCTGGGCGCCGCCCAGCTGGGTGTGGTATTCTTGCGGTTTTGTACCCAGTTGTGTAGCGGCCTCGGGCTCCTTCTTCACCATATAGAAGGGGACCAGCAGGTTCTTGCCACAGTTGGGGCACTGGATTTGGCGCTGAGGCTCGTTGTTGACATTGGTGACTTCGAGGATGACTCCGCATCCCGGACATTTGGCTTTAATCGTCTTGCTCATTGTTGTATTCTTTATTATGATTGGTCCATGTAATAAGTGGCATGTTGCCGTTGAATTTACCCCACATCACGGGATGCTGGGCACCGTTGGTTGACTTGATGACGCCCTCATGGCAAAAGTCGTAGATCTCACGGGCCGTGATGGTACGGTCGCGGTTGACATCGGCGCCGCCGCGCAGGCCGCGCTCCAGATAGATGGTAAACATGCTGTTGCTGTAACGCGTCTCGCGCGACTTCTCATCGGAGCGCGACGAGAGGAAGAACATGACATCCTCGTTCTTCACGGCACGCTGCCATGACTTGGAGCCGCGCATCTGGCCCGCATAGCAGGCATCGGCGATGACGACCTTGGTGCTCGCGGGGCACTTCTTCATGATCTCGAGGATGCGGTCAAAGGAGAGCACGCCGTCATAGCAGGCGAGGCCCTTCTTGGTGCCGTGTCCGCTGAAGAAGAAAACCACGGCATCGTTGGGGCCTGCATTGGCAAAGGCGCGCTGCATCGCCGACAGCACCGCCTCACGGGTGGCGTCGCTGTCGGTGATGGTCGAGACGGTGCTGTTTCCGTTCTTGCTATACACATTGGCTATCGTGACGGCGTCGTTGGCACTCACGCGCAGTGAGTTCACGCCACGGGGATACTTGCTGATTCCCACGCACATCACATAGTTGCGGGCGTCGGCTACGAGCGGTACTACCGTCACCGTGAGCAGCAGCAATAGGCTGATGATGATTCGTCTCATTGACTCGTGCGCTTTAGGGATTAAGCCTCAACCAGGCCATCGTCCATATAATCAGGCATGCCGTCAGGAGCCACATCGGGATTCTGGGCCATGATATCCTCATCTCCGCCGAGACCGGTGCCGGGAACATCCTCGCTGTCCAGTTTCACGAGTTCCTCGACGGTAATCTGGTTGCCGTCGGGATCGACGAGTACATCAGGACCGCTGATGTAGTGATTATCATCCATATCGATGAGCACGAGGTCGGCCTGATTGTCACCGTCGGCATCATAGGCTACAACAACATGGCCGTCATCGGTAGCTGCATGACCCACGATGCGCACACCGTCCTGCTCAAAGCCCGACAGGTCATCGTCGGACTCGGCATGTTGCTGCTCATGGTGTGCAGTGTTATGCTGGTTGGCAGTGTTATGCTGGCTGGCAGCGGCAGCATGACCATTGTCGTCGTGGTGGTAGTGGTGGTGCTCAACATGACCCTCGTGATGAACGGTGGTCACATGGGCAGTCTCGATGTGGTCGGTGTTCACATCATGGGCGGGAATCTCGGGCTGGATCTGCTGGGCGAACTCATGCTTGTCGGCTTCGCTCATCGCGTTCCACTCCTCGGCATAATAGGTATTGAAGATGCCGCCGTGCCAGTGGAAGACACCACCGGGGCCTACCTCGGCGCGGGCAGCGGCAAATGCCTCGGAAAAGCTCATGTCATCGCTCACATGGGCCACCTTGAGACCGGCTGCGTCCTCGGCAGGGGTTTCAGCGGCAGGGGACTCGCCAGCGAGGGCTTCCATTCCCATGATGCCGCCGGCACCCATCAGGATACCAGTCACACCGCCGATGGTCACGGGCTTCCAAGCACCGCTGGCGGCTGCGCCTGCGGTCTTACCAGCGGCCTTTCCTGCCGCACCAGCTGCTGCATTACCTGCTACATTTGCATTCTGCATGTTGCCTCCGATAATAGTTTCTTCGTTTGCCATAATAGTAAAGTTTTAAAATGATTAATAATTGTTTGATTTTGATGATGCAAAGTTAACACATCGGGAACACTTATGCCAAATTTTCCAGCCCTTTTTGGATGAAATACCCCGATTAATGTATGAAATGTTCTGACAGCGTGAAAACCCGCAAAAAACAAGGGAAGACATAATAGCCTTTCCCTGCATTTTAACCACCTTCACAGGTGGGAAACCCAACAACTCTTTAGGATAAATAAAAAATGAAAACAACAGGTGCAATCAGTACAATACTCTCCAGGACCCATTTATAAAAGATGACTCGAACAACTATTTGAAAGGCTCCCTCTTTTATCAACACTGATTATCGCAGAATTATTCATCACGAATAGCCACTTCATCAGCACTAGAAGTACGGAAACCATCAGCAAAGACAGCTTCGAGAACACAAGTATTGTTGAGTGGGGAGCAACTAAAGGGCGAGGCGAAAACCGATGTGGCCGTCACCGTACGAAGGCGAGGTGCCGAACCTCGTCGAAACGCGACAAACCTCGGCGACAGTAAGCCAGCCGCCTCCACGATTCACGCGTTCAGAGCCCGAAGAGGGACCAGTAGGATTCGTCTGTGACCCAGAGTCATAACTACCATACCAGTCTGAGCACCACTCCCATACATTACCAGTCATATCATACAGGCCCAATTCGTTAGGATCTTTTTGTCCGACGGGATGGGTCGTACTACCGCTGTTGCTCGTGTACCATGCCACATCGTTGATATTGTCGCTACCACTGTACCTATAGCCTTTACTTTTGCTGCCGCCTCGCGCAGCGTATTCCCACTCGGCCTCGTTGGGCAGGCGGAAGTCCTTACCCGTCATTTGGTTCAACTTTGTAATAAACTCTTGACAGTCCTCAAAGTTTATGCACTCTACAGGACAGGTCATGTCTCCCCTACAAAAGCTCGGATTGCTTCCCATCACTGTTTCCCAAAGTTCCTGGGTAACCTCAAATTTGGAGAGATAGAAGCCCGACAAGGTCACCCGATGAGCGGGTTTTTCCTCTTCGTGGACATCACTACCCTGCTCGCTGGTTGCGCCCATCGTGAATGTGCCACCCTCGACCCACACCATGTCATCAATAGCCCGCCTAACTACTTGCGGAATATCCTGTTTTACTCCCTGAATTTCATGTTCTTCCTGAATTTCGTGTTCTTCTACTTCCTTGTCCACTGGGGATGTCGCGGCACGGCCTGTCGGCAAATATTTGTACCCCATGAACAAGCCGATGACCGACAGAACCACTATCACGGAAATCCAAACGAAACGCTTGTCGCGCTTTACCTTGGGAAAGGCGGAGTGCACCAAAGGAGAAGTTTCTTCCCTGTCTTGGATGATAGCTTCTTCGGGGTTTGTTGGCGTGACGATGGTTTTATCGTCGGCAGGCAGCGTGTCATCGGACGGGGAGTCGAGGAAGACGGTGACCGATTGGGGACGCTTGCGGAACGAAATCTGCATGGTGTCCTTGATGAGGCTACGGGTGTCGTGCGAGACGCTATTGTCGAAAGTTAGGTCTTCGCCCTGCGATAGCGAGACAGCAGTGGGTGGGGTTTTGCCCATGACCAGGTAGTAAAGCGTGGCACCCAGGGCATAGACATCGCTGGCGGGCGAGAATTCCTTGACCATATCCTGGTACTGCTCAAGCGGCGCAAAACCAGCGCTCTTGCCAATAGGTGTGCTGCTGGTCTCGTTGCCGTCGCTGTCATAGTTCTTGCTGATGCCGAAGTCGATGAGCACGGCATTTCCCTTCTTATCGAGCAAGATATTGGCAGGCTTGATATCGTAGTGGCACACGCGTTTCTCTTCATGCATG
>ONYP01000026.1 GCA_900322135.1 uncultured Prevotellaceae bacterium | reverse complement strand
TGAGGATGCCGGTGCTGCCTACTCGGCCAGCGCACGTGGCTACGCTTCGCTGAACGGCGACCGTCCCTACACCGCAGTCGTGGCTTATTGCCCGATGAATCCCGACATGAACGAAGTCGCCCTCAAGATCATGAACGACGGCATCGTTGAGGCCTGCAAGACCATCGACGCCACTACCCTCAAGGAGATCAAGGAGCTCATGATCAAGGACCATGGCACCGAACTCAAGGAGAACTCCTACTGGATGGGCGTCCTCACTGGTTATGTGGGCCGCGGCATAGATGACCACACGGGCTACGAGCAGATCGTGAACGCCCAGACTCCCGAGACCATCGCTGCCTTTGCCAAGCAGATTCTCGCTGCCGGCAACAAGGTAGAGGTCGTAATGCTCCCCGAGGAGTAATCCGGACTGACAGCGCCACACGACGGCGCCAATGACTCAAGGAACCGAGGATTCCAATGGTGAATCCCCGGTTCCTCTTTTTTCACTAGAGCATCTAGAGGGTCTAGATTGTCTAGATTATCTAGAATGTCTAGAATATCTAGAGTTTCTAGAAAAAGTTGTACCTTTGCCAATAAATTGGCGAAGATAGGCTGCGTCTCGACATAAAAACAAGTAAACTTGTTCATTCTGCGCTCGACTTGCACTACCTTTGCAGTCACAAAAACAAACTAATCAAAAATATGGATACAACAAGACAACAGAAAATCAGCCGCCTCGTGCAGAAGGAGCTGAGCGAGATATTCCGCCGCGAGACCTCCAAGACGCGTGGCACGCTCGTGACCGTGAGCAGCGTGCGCGTCTCGCCCGACCTGAGCGTGGCCAATGTGCGCCTGAGCATCTTCCCCAGCGAAAATGCCCAAGCCATCATGGACAACATCAACCAGAGCGAGCGCAGCATCCGTCACCAGCTGGCCCAGCAGGTGCGCTACCAGTTGCGCCGCTGTCCCGAGCTCAAGTTCCACATCGATGACTCGCTCGACTACATCGACCACATCGACGAACTCCTCGCCAAGGACAAGGGAGCCCACAAAGACGACGACAAGGAGAACGACACTCCCAACCCCTAACCCCTAACCCCTAACTAACAATGAGTCTTCCGTTGAAGATAGCGTGGCGCTACCTGAGGTCCAAGAAGGGGCATCAGGCAGTGAATATCATCTCGATTGTCGCCGTGTGTGGCGTCGTGGTGTCGACCGCCGCGCTCATCTGCGTGTTGAGCGTGTTCAACGGGTTCAGCGGACTCATCATGGGGCGCCTGGCGATGCTGGACCCCCAAGTCGCCATCTCGTCTACCATGGGCAAGACCATCAATGATGCCGACAGCGTCATCGATGTCGTCGGCGCCATCCCAGGTGTGGAGCGTGCCATTCCCGTCATCGAGGACCAAGCGCTGGCAGTATACATCGAGTACCAGATGCCCGTGCGCCTGAAAGGCGTACCCGACGACTACAACACGATGAACGACATGGACTCGGTCATCGTTGACGGCGAGTGGAAACTGAGAGACCAGGTGTCACGGTATGCCGTGGCTGGTGCGGGACCCGCCGTCAGGCTGGGAGTCAGGCCCGAGTTCCTGGGCATGGTGCAGATCTATGCGCCCCAACGACAAGGCCGCGTCAACATGGCCAACCCGATGGGAGCATTCAGGCAAGACTCGTTGTTTGTGTCAGGTATCTTCCAGCTGGAGCAGAACAGCTATGACGCCGACCTCATCTATGTTCCGCTCGATGTAGCACGGCAGTTGTTTGACTACGAGCACCAAGCCACCCAGGTCGAGGTGAAACTCGCCCCGGGAGCCAATGAGCAACAGGTCATGAGCGCCATCTCTCAAGCCTTGGGCGACAGCTACCAGATCAAGAACCGCCTGATGCAGCAGAGCGAGGCCTACCGGCTGGTCAACATCGAGAAATGGATGGCCTTCCTCTTGCTCGCTTTCATTCTTGTCATCGCCACATTCAATGTCATCAGCACGCTGTCACTGCTCATCATCGAGAAGAACGACAGCATCTCCACCCTGCGTGCGCTGGGTGCCAACGACCGCCAGATTTCCCGCATCTTTGTCATGCAGGGATGGCTCATCACCCTGGTGGGTGCCATCACCGGCGTGGTCATCGGACTCATCCTGTGCTTGTGCCAGCAGCAGTTCGGCTGGCTGAAACTCAGCGGTGACCCAGCCCACATGATTGTCAGCGCCTATCCCGTGAGTGTGCAGTGGACCGATGTGCTTGTAACCCTGGGGCTCGTTGCCGCGGTGGGCCTGCTCACCAGCATGGTAACCGCCCTGATCATGCGCCGCCGTCTGAAAAGTCAGGAGTCAGGAGTGATATTATCTCGTATCTATTAACTATACACTAAATACTATGCTTACCATCAACTCTTACGAAGAATTTGCCTCACATCTGGGCGAAGAACTCGGCGTGAGCGACTGGCTCACCGTCGACCAGGACCGTATCAACATGTTTGCCGACGCCACACTCGACCACCAGTGGATCCATGTGGATGTGGAACGCGCCAAGGCCGAGAGTGCCTATCACAGCACCATCGCCCACGGTTACCTGACCATGTCGCTGATTCCCCACCTGTGGAACCAGATCATCGAGGTCAACAACCTGGAGATGCAAGTGAACTATGGCATGGACAAGATGCGCTTCGGCCAACCCGTGATCTGCGGCAGCCGTGTGCGCCTGGTGACCAAGTTGGCCAACATCGCCGACCTGCGCGGCATCTGCAAGGCCGAAATCGACTTCAAGATGGAAATTGAGGGCCAGCGCAAACCCGCGCTGCAGGGCATCGCCTCGTTCCTGTACTATTTCAAGAAATAACATGGTTATCCACATCATCAACGGCCCCAACCTGAACCTCGTAGGCCTGCGCGAGCCCGAGGTTTACGGCAACCGTTCGCTCGACCAGTACCTGCAAGAACTGGTTGAACAGTACCCGCAACACACCCTCGATGTCTATCAGAGCAACATCGAGGGCGAGATTGTGGACCGGTTGCAGGCCGTGGGATTTGACGATTGCGGCATCATCCTCAACGCGGGCGGCTACACCCACACCTCGGTGGCCATCACCGATGCCGTCGCCGCTATCACTGCCCCCGTGGTAGAGGTTCACATCAGCAACATCTACTCGCGTGAGCCATTCCGCCACAAGTCTTTATTGTCACCCGTCTGCAAGGGCATCATCGCCGGCTTCGGCCTCGACAGTTACCGCCTCGCCCTCCTCTCCCTCCTCCCCCACCACCCCCTTCAAACAACCTGAACAACATTGAACAACAAAAACAACGTTCTTGTATGATTGACACAGCCAAATTAAGAGAGCACATATTTGATGTTATCGGTGCCATTCATAATGTTCATAAGGTTTTGGGGGCAGGGCTGAACGAGTCATGTTACCAGGAAGGGCTGCAGATAGAATTAACCCAGAATAATATACCGTTCAAAAGGGAAGTTTCATTTCATCCGACCTATCAAGGGCATCTTATGGAGGCGACATTCCGTATTGATTTCTTATGTAAAAGCGATATCATCATCGAATGTAAAGCCGTTCCCAAACTGATTGCCGACCATCGGGCGCAATTATTCAATTACATGAGACTGCTCAAAATGCCCTGCGGAATTTTAGTGAACTTCTTGCCACAATACGCAGAAATTGAACGATATTTCTTTGATGAGGAAAAGCGCGCTATCGTTCCTGCTAATAAGGCAATTATAGGTCATCGGACTCATTAAATATATTATTTGTTGTTTCTGTTGTTCATGGTTGTTCCAGTTGTTTGAAAAAACATTGTCTTTATGAATGAGGAGTTAGAGGAGTATATTTTGGGGCATATCGATGAGGAGCCGGCGGCGCTGGCGCGCATCGACCATGACACCCATGTGCAGAACTACTATTGGCACATGTGCTCGGGGCACCTGCAGGGGCGGCTCATCAAGATGCTGACACGCATGGTCCAGCCGCGCCGCGTGCTGGAGTTGGGCACCTTCAGCGGCTATTCGGCGCTGTGTCTGGCCGAGGGGCTGGCCGATGACGAGAGCCTGGTAGACACCATCGAAATCAACGACGAGCAGGAGGGCTTCATCCGCGAGCACCTGGCGCTGTCGCCCTACGGCAAGCGCGTGAGGCTGCACATCGGCGATGCCCGCGACATCGTCCCCGCACTGGGCGAGAGTTATGACCTGGTGTTCGTCGACGCCAACAAGCGCCAGTATGTCGAGTACTATGACCTGGTGATGGAATACCTGAAACCAGGCGGTTTCATCATTGCCGACAACACCCTGTGGGCAGGCAAGGTCGTGGACCCCAAGGCGCAGCGCGAGGCACAGACCCGCGGCATCCTCGACTTCAATGACCGTGTCAAGCAAGACCCGCGCGTGGAGAAGGTCATCATCCCCCTGCGCGACGGCCTCACCCTCATCCACAAACTGCCCCAACTATCATAAATCTTACAAAAACTCTATATTTAACTCTTTGCTTGTCATTTCACATTTTTTATCTTTGCATACCTGTTTTAAGGTTCAACCGGCTTACTGCATAACAATAAACAAGAACAAATTCACTCATTCACAATATCAGCTCTAAAATGGACAACAATCAAGATTACCAACAGCAGCCCGACGAACAGCAGCCTTATCAGCAGCCATACCAACAACCCTATCAGCAGCCATACCAACAACCTTATCAGCAGCCATACCAACAACCTTATCAGCAGCCATACCAACAGCCTTATCAGCAGCCATACCAACAGGAAATTGATACTCCTGAAAAGTTCTACGAGAATCCTATATTAAGTTTGGTTATCTCTTTATTCTGCTCTCTGTTATGTTGCATTGCATTGCTACTGGTTTCGCTGCCCCTTTCTATTATATCTTTAGCAAAAAAAGACAGTGACATTAAACAATCGAGAGCTTTTGCTAAGTATGCCATGGTTGCCAACCTAGTTGGAGCTATCATTGACATCATCATTGTCATCATCTATGCGATTATCGTATTATGGGGGTCCGGGTATTGATCTCAGCGAAATATGTGTAAAGGATGCATTTTCTACCATTGATTCTCTGGTGGCAAAAAGAGGATTAATTCTATATTATTTGCATTTTAAACCCTATTTTCATCTCGATTGATTGGATTTTCACATTTTTTTTGTATCTTTGTCTCGTAAATATGGCAAATTGGATTGTCATACCATAATAAAACCGAGAAATCTTAATTGACAATTAACATTTATAACTCTAAAACCAACCTTTAAAAAATGGACAACAATCAAGATTACCAACAGCAGCCCGACTACCAGCAGCCGGAGCAGCAGCCGGAGTATCAGCAGCCTTACCAACAGCAGCCGCAGTACCAACAGCCTTATCAGCAGCAACCTGAGCAACCAGAGTCATTCATGCAAAATTCTGTTGTCAGCCTGGTTTTAGCTATCATCACCACATTATCCTGTTTCTGCAATATTATTTCAGGCATCATTGGTATTGTGGCACTCGTGCTGGCTATTCTTGCCATGGTCAAGAAGAATTCAGGAGAGATTCAGAAATCCCGTGATTTTGCCAAGTATTCAATCATCACCAGCATTGTTGGTCTTGTGCTCGGTATTATCATTGTCATTGTCATGTTTGTAATCTATGGAGGAGCACTTCTCTCCAGCGGTGCTTTTAATGACATTCTGAACCAATAACAATGATCTATATTCAGCGTGGTATTGTAGCTACAATATAACGCAGAATGAATCGCATTATCCGCAGGCCGTCAAAATGGCCTGCGGTCTTTTTTTTCAGGCGTGTCAAATGATTGAATATCGATAAACAATGACCATAATGCTATTTTCTTACAATCCAAACATCAAAAAATTCAATATGTTTCCAAAAAAAAGACCATAATTGATGCATTTTCACTTTTATTTACTATCTTTGTCTCGTTAATCTGGCAGGCATGCTGCCATTGTATAACATGAACCAAGAAATCTTTTAAAATATTTACTTCTATAACTCTAAAATTTTTATCTAAAATGGACAACAATCAAGATTATCCTCAGTATCCGCAGCAACCCAATTATCAACAGCCGCAGTATCAACAGCAACCCCAGTATCCGCAGCAGCCCTACCAGCAGGCTTATCAACCTGGGCAGCAGCCGCCCATGAAGCCCGACAACAATATGGTTTGGGCCATCCTGTGCACCATCCTGTGCTGCCTGCCTCTGGGTATTGTTTCAATCGTCTATTCATCCAAGGTTGACGGCTTGTACGCCCAGGGCGACTATGCCGGGGCACAAGAAGCCGCCGACAATGCCAAGAAATGGGCCATGTGGGGAGCCATTGGCGGTGTGATTGTAACAATCATCGTTTGCGTCATCTATGGCATTGCCATTGCCGGTGCCATGGCAGGAGGTTATTAATCAGCCATGCCAAGCAGGGTTGACAAAATAATGGCACTGGCATTCCCTGTGATTCTCATTTTACTGGGTGCGACCTATTATTTTATGGACCCTGCATCCAAGATGCATCTCATCCAATGCCCGTGGCGATTGCTCACGGGCACTTTGTGTCCGGCTTGCGGCTCTCAACGGGCCTTGCATGCTGTGGTCCACGGTCACTGGATTGAAGCCTGGAAGTACAATTACTTCTTTGTGATTTCAATACCCTATGCTCTGGCCGCCGTGCTGGTGTCGTGGTACAACTTCGGCAATCGTCTTGACGGGCTGAAGCGCATCGTATTCCACCCCTTTGTGCTCAGGACCTATGTCGTGCTGTTTTTTGCGTGGTGGATTGTGCGCAACCTGCTGGGCATCTAGCATGCCGGCACATGAAACGAAAAAATCCCGCAGGCCTCAGGGCTTGCGGGATTTGATTTCTTTGGGAACCTGATTTGGTTTACTCTTTGATTGTCGTGAGACGCACAAAGTTAAGAGTCTTACCGTCCTGTTTCATGTCGAGCGTAGCGCCGTTCACACTCACCGTGTTGTCCAGCATCTTGTCGAAACGGGCCTTGAACTCTCTGCTATTCATCTTGGCCTTGGCGTTGGCTTTGACTTTAGCATTGTTGGTTACCTTGCCATTCTGCGAAACATTGAGCACCTCGGTGCTATAGGTCTCCATGTTGGGATTCAGAATCAGTCTGTCGCCAACGAGGGTATAGGCACCTTTCAGCTCAATGACTGAGGCAACTTCCTGAGCCATCGTGGAAGCGGGCTTGGTAGCCTGGGTGTACTCATCATAGAGGGTGAATGTACCGTCGGGATTGAATGTGTAGGTAAGGTGTTGAGCCGTGAATGAGCCGTTTGAACCATTTTCAACAATGGGCTGAACAGTTCGCCAAGTGCCACAAATCTGAGCCTGTACGGCCATGGCCGCCATCAGGGCAATAAGTGTAAATAAAATCTTTTTCATAATAATAAAGGTTTATATAACACCACAAAGGTAAGCATTTATTTTTTCTAATGCTAAAATGAGCGCAGTTTTTTGATATTACAATTCCTAAATGTAATATCCAGGAACCGGATATGTATCCAAAACGACAATCCCGCAAGCCTCTTTTCAGGCTTGCGGGATTGGATGATTCGTCAGGAAACGATTATCAATTCTGGATGGTGGAGAAGCGCGCCAGCGAGAGCGTCTCCTCGCCATCATTCATCTCAAGCATGTCGCCGTTGACCTTGACGGTGAAATTCTGCGCCTCGGCAAACTGGGTCTTAACCTCATCGGAGTTGAGCATACTCTTGACCTGAGAAGTGATCATGGGGTTGGAAGTCACCTTACCGTTCATCGACAGGCTCAAGATCTCGGCCTTGTAGGTGCTGGCGTCAGGAGTGAGCGTCAACTTGTCACCCTCGAGGGTGTAGGTGCCCTTGATTCCGATGTTTGTAGCAATCTCCATAGCCATTGTGGGTGCAGGCTCGGATGACATTGTGAATTCGTCGGCCATTGAGAAGGTTCCGTCCTCATTGAAGGTATACATAAAAGTCTGGATTACCAAGGAACCATCATCGACGGTTTGAACAACAGGTTGAACGGTGCGCCATGAGGCGCAGATGGATTGTGCCTGTACGGTCATGACCACCATCAGGGCAATAAGAGAAAATAAAATCTTTTTCATAACTAATAAATTGGTTTTGTTTCCACTGCAAAGATACGCATATTTTTTAATAGCATGCATGATTGGTGCGTTTTTTGAAGTGTCACTTCATCACCGCCATGCATTCACCGTTATGAGATAGCAAAAAACCGTAAAAGTTTAAACGCCACCCACAAAAAACCCGGACAAGGAGCGCAACAAGAAACCTCACACTAGGTCGTGAAGTCGCGTCATCATGCGGCTTTTCGCCCTAGCGTGAGGCTAAAACGGTATATCCTGATAACTGTATCAGATGAGCTTCTTGTAGCCGTACTCGGCAGCCTCGTCGAGTTCCTCCTCGATGCGGATGAGCTGGTTGTACTTGGCCATGCGGTCGGTGCGCGAGAGCGAACCGGTCTTGATCTGGCCGCTGTTGGTAGCCACTGCGATGTCGGCAATGGTGGTGTCCTCGGTCTCACCGCTGCGGTGGCTGGTCACGGTGGTGTAGCCATGACGGTGTGCCATCTCGATGGCGTCGAGGGTCTCGGTGAGCGAGCCAATCTGGTTCACCTTGATGAGGATAGAGTTGGCGGCGCCCATCTTGATACCCTTCTCGAGGAACTTCACATTGGTCACGAACAGGTCGTCACCCACGAGCTGGCAGCGGTCGCCAATCTTCTTGGTGAGCTTTACCCAGCCGTCCCAGTCGTTCTCGTCGAGACCGTCCTCGATAGAGTCGATGGGATACTTGGTGATGAGTTCTTCCAGATATGCAATCTGCTCGTCGTCGCTGAGTTTCTTGCCCTTGGGATCCTTGGGCTGACCGCTCTTGAGCTGACGGTAGTCGTAGTAGTACTTGCCGTCCTCAATCACGGCGAACTCGCTGGCAGCGCAGTCCATGGCGATCTTCACATCGTCACCGGGCTTGTAGCCAGCGTCCTTGATGGCTTGTACGATGCTGTCCAGAGCATCCTCGATGCCGTCGAGTGCGGGAGCGAAACCACCCTCGTCACCCACGGCGGTGCTCAGGCCGCGCTTCTTGAGCAACTTGGCCAGAGCGTGGAATACCTCGGCACCCATGCGAACGGCCTCGACCTCGGTCTTGGCACCCACGGGACGAATCATGAACTCCTGGAAGGCGATGGGAGCGTCGCTGTGTGCACCACCATTGATGATGTTCATCATGGGCACGGGCAGCACATGAGCGTTGGTACCGCCGATGTAGCGATACAGGGGCACGCCAAAGTAGTTGGCAGCAGCGTGAGCCACTGCAAGCGAAACGCCCAGGATGGCGTTGGCGCCTAATTTGCTCTTAGTGGGGGTGCCGTCGAGCTTAATCATCGCCATGTCGATGGCGCGCTGGTCAAAGGCATCCATACCCTCAATCTCGGGGGCGATGACCTCGTTGACATTCTTGACAGCCTTGAGGACGCCCTTACCGCCGTAACGCTTCTTGTCGCCGTCACGCAACTCGAGGGCCTCGTTCTCGCCCGTCGATGCTCCACTGGGCACCGATGCGCGGCCCATGTCGCCGCTCTCGAGGGTTACTTCAACTTCAACAGTAGGGTTGCCACGCGAATCCAGAATCTCTCTGGCATGAATCTCTTCAATATACATAATGTTCTAAACTTTTGGTAAGTAATAAAATGCTGATATCATTTAGTGACTGCAAAGATAGTGCAAGCCGAACACAATGGCAAACAAAAAAGCATTTTTTTGATTTGACATCGTTGAGGCGAAGCCTATCTTAGGCCAACGGCCAAAGTAGTGCAAGCCGAACACAATGGCAAACAAAAAAGCATTTTTTTGATTTGACATCGTTGAGGCGAAGCCAAGATTATCCATATTCATTTGGGTGTTTCAAGAGGGGGAATCTGTCCTGCCCGCAGTCACAGGCAACAGCAGAATCAGAGAAAAAGGTGCATACCAGACTCGATTTGTCTATAAAATAAAGCACTTTGTCTAATACTTTTGCATGAATACATGATGAGAATGTAATTTCGCATCACATCAGCAAGAAATAGCGATCTAACACCAACTGACAAATACAAGGAAAAAAAGATTTTGAAGGTTTATCACAACAAACAAGCCGCTGAGAATAGTGCATCAGCATCATTTTCATAACCACAAGTTTATAGTTTTTATTGGAAACAAGTCAGACTTGCCGCTCCTGCGCAGGGAGCGGCAAGCCTTTTATCCGTTTGCACATGTGAGAGATTTGCACTACCTTTGCCATCAACAAACAACACTAACTAACAGAAAGACTATGCGACTCATTCTTACCACTATCACTGCACTCATGCTCGCTCTGGCAGGCTCCGTCGCCTGCATGGGGCAAAATAACAACACTGCGGCTACTGTCAACGACACCGTCGAGGCCTCCATCCAGTTGCCGCCCCTGCCGGCCAAGGCCAGCGGCAAGGCATTCATCGTCATCTCCAAAAAGGACCTGATGTTGCGCGTGTATGACCGCAATAAGGGGGGCGACACCATTCTGGTCGCAGAGTACCCCTGCTGCATGGGCAAGAACAAGGGCAACAAGCAGAAGCGAGGTGACATGCGCACGCCCGAGTCGCCCAAGGGCAAACCCTTCAAAATCACGATGATACAGGACGCCTCGACCTGGAGGCACGACTTCAAGGACGGCCGCGGCAACATCAAGGCCTACGGGCACTGGTTCCTGCGCCTGCAAACGCCCGGCCACAGCGGCATCGGCATCCACGGCAGCACCAACAACGAGAGCTCGGTACCCGGCCGCGCCAGCGAGGGCTGCATCCGCCTGCTCGACCAAGACATCATCACGCTGAAGAAGCACTTCGCCTATGTCGGCATGCCCGTCATCATCCTGGGTGAGACCGACGGACCCCTGCCTTGGGAACTGCGCGCCCGCAAGGCCGTTCAGTAACGAGGGTTATTCACCGTCAATCAGTTTGTAGCCGATACTGCGCACATTGACTATGCGCAGCGATGGGTCTTGCGCCAGCCGATGGCGCAACTTGGTGATGAAAACATGCAGGCTCTTGTTATTGAAGAAGCTGTCATCGCCCCACAACTCCAGCAGCAACGACTGTGAAGTGACCACTTCACTCGGATGCCGGCACAGGCGGCGCAGAATCTCGCTTTCACGATAGGAAAGATCGGTTTTTACTCCGGTCAGCACATGAGTCAGTCGCTGGACTACAGCGTCAAACAGGTACTGTCCCACAACAAAGCGGTCGGCCTCGGCGGGTTGGGGCGTAACCGTACAGGCGCGGCCCAGCAGTGCCTTGATGCGCACGATGAGTTCCTGCATCCCGAACGGTTTCTTCAGGTAGTCGTTGGCCCCCATCTCAAAGCCGTGCACCACATCGTTGACCGTCGAGCGGGCCGTCAAGAAGATGACCGGCGTCTGCTGGTCGGTCTTGCGGATGCGCTTGACCAGTTCATATCCGTCAAGCCGCGGCATCATCACATCGGTGACAAGGACATCGGGATGTTGGGCGGCATACAGCTGCAACGCCTTTTCGCCGTCATCGGCAACTGTCACATTGAATCCCTGGCCGTCAAGGGTATCCTTGATGATCATTGCCAGGGTGTGTTCGTCTTCGGCCAGCAATATGTTGATGATATCGCTCATGTCAAGAAAATTTTAAAAGTGGTTCCTACCCCCCTGCTGCTCGTGACATCGATGCTCCATCCGTGTTTCTCGACCATCGTCTTCACATAGAACAGCCCCAGGCCGTAACCTTTCACATCGTGTTGGTCGCCAGTGGGCACACGATAGAATTTATCAAAGATGTGCTGAAGTTTGTCGGCCGGTATGCCCATGCCGTGGTCGGTGACCGCGATGCATTCCGTCGTGGCACTGATTTCGACCCGTGCCTCGCGGGGCGAGTACTTGATGGCGTTGTCGATGAGGTTGTTCAGGATATTGCTCAAGTGGGCACGGTCGGCCTGGACGGTCAAGTCCTCGGGCTCAATGCAGGTCGTGAAAGCGATGGGCTTATCGGCTTTAAGTTTCTGCTGCTCGATGACGGGCTGCAACAATGCTGAAATGTTCACCGTTTCGATATTGAGTTTGAACTGCCGCCTGCGTTCCATGCTCATCGAGAGGATTTGCTCGACCATTCCGCTCAGGTGTTCCAATTGCTGGCGACACAGCTTCAGGTAATGGTTGCGTTTCTCCTCGTCGGCCTGCTCGCCGAAGTTGAGCAAGGCGTCGTTGGCGGCATAGGCCACGGCAATGGGCGTCTTCAGCTCGTGGGTGATGTTGTTGGTGAAGTCGGTCTTCATCTCGTCAAGCGTGCGTTGCTTGAGGATGGTCTTAATCAGATAATAGAATGCGAGTCCCAACAGCAGCACTATCAGCCCAGACGCCGTCAAGATGCCGGCCATCTCACGCAAGACCAGTCCCGAGGTGGGCTCGATGGTGAGTTCGTAGCGGCCATAATCGTTCCAGCTATAGACAAATTTCCTCGCCTGCTCGCTGGGCATGTACCCAGCCGTCGTGTGCCTGAAGACGGTGTCGGTCTTGATGCATGTCAAGCAATGGTCACCGCTGAGGCCCAGTTGCCGCAAGCCGGCCGTGAGCAGGGAGTCATATTTCTCATACCTGGTTTCCTCGAAGCGGTCCACGCCAAGGTGCAGTCCCTGCTGAATCATTTGTGCCAGTTCGGTGACCGAAATCTGGTCCTCGAGCATCTTCATGAACGCATCTTCACTGTTTAAACTGTCGCTGTCGGCTTGGGGATTTGAACGCAGCACCACACCCGTCTTCTGTTGCAATGTTTCACCATCAAGTGTGACCTGGGTGGTCGTGACGGCCTTGGCGGTGATGCTGCCATCGTCCTCCACGCCTGCCCTCACATCCATCATGCCGTGAGGCCCGTTTTCCTCCATGCCCTTGATGCGCAGAAAGACCTCCTTGAGGTCGGCGACGCGCATGGCTTCCTGGATGTCGTTGTCCATCTGCTCCCCTATGGTGAAGTGCAGTTGCTCCAGCCAATAGGCCTGATAGGCCGCGACACCCAATAGCGCCACAATCACCAAGACAGCTATGTATTTCAACCTCACATTCATCGCTTGCAAAAATACACAAATAAACCGTTCGCCTTCAACTCCGTTAAGACTAAATAAGTTTTTGCATCACTTCTTTGCAAGTGATACAAAACCAAAAGGCAGAAGAGCCTGCCGGTGCAGAATCTTCTGTCTGAGATACTATCGTGGTCTTCTGTTATCTCCTCTTGGTCCAGACGGACTTTAACTTGTAGATGTACTCCGATATCAGACGCAAGGTGTTGAGTTGGCCCGCGAGATAGAATCGAGGGTATGACACTTCAACACCATAGCGCTCCTCGATTTCGGCCTTCAGGGCCTTCAATTGCTCTTCACTCATTTCCATCTCATGGGTCAGGTCGCTGTCGAGCGAGAAAACATATCCTCGCGTGTAAGGATCGGCATCCAGCAGTTCCACACACAGGGCGATGAGGTCTTCTTGAATCGAGTCCAGGAGCGATACTTCAACAATCACCGGTTGTGGGGGACGCGATACGCCGTAAAAGGTTTCATGCTGGCCCGGCGGGCGCGGCGTAGCATACTTTGCTGTGGGCGGAGTCGGTTTGACTGGTCTGGTGGGTCTGGGTTGTACTCCATATCTCAAGGCGACTTGAGGGGCCTCTTCCTGCACGCGTGCGGCGTCCGGCTGCTGCATGGCATATAACTCGTCAAAACTATAGGTATTGCCGGCGATGGCGACCACCTCGGCTGCGGTGAGCCCGACATTGGGTTCCTGAACGGGCATGGCATGAGGTGTGGCGGCAATGATGCCCGGTGTGAGACCGGCAGCGACCACGGCCCCCACGGCAGCGAGCGTCTTTTTCCCTTTATTCTTCTTTTTCATCATGCTATAGTGTTAGGGTATTATATGCTTTAGACTTGAATCTCCTGTCAGAGTTTAATGTTCTTCAACTGCTTGTAGTGGCAGGTCATCATCAGGTCGCCGTTCCCGTCGCGCAGGTGGAAGCCGTCGCCCTGGCAATAGCGGAAGGCCTCACAATCCCGGCACGGCCCGCGTCTCATCCATTCGTGGTCGCGGAACTGCTCAAAGCGGTTCTCCCACACATCCCAGAAACTGTCGTGGTAGATGTTGCCCTGGCTGTAATCGCTGCGGATGCTCAGACAGCCCGAGATGGCGCCGTCGGCACGGATGCTGGCCACCGAGAGTCCCGCCTGGCAGAAGAAGAAATAGTCGCGTACAAGCCCCTCGTAGGCCCCCAGATAGCCGTCACAGGCATAACTCATGTTGATTTTGCCCTCGCAGCGGGTGGTGACGATGAAGTTGAGCAACTCGCGGAATTGCTCATCGGTGAGCAGCAGGCCCGGGTCGCGGGCTGCACGCCCCATCGGGTCGATGGTGAAGCAGCGCCAACGGGTGACGCCGGCCTCGATGAGCAGATTTTTGATTTCTTCAAGCCGCGGCAGGTTACGGCCGTTCACACAGGTGATGACATCCCAAGTGAGGTCCGGGATGGTCTGCACGGCCTCGATGGCCCGCAGGGCGGCATCAAAACTGGCCGAGGAATTCCTGAGCCAGTTGTGCTCCTCGCGCATGCCGTCAACATCGATGGACAACGAGGTGATGCCCGCTTGCGCCATCTCACGGGCGACGGAACGGTCCAGAACAAGGCCGTTGGTCACCAGCCCCCACATGAAACCCCTTTCGGTGATGGCCCTGCCGCAGTCCATCAGGTCGGGCCGCACCAGCGGCTCACCGCCCACGGTCTGCACCATCACCTGGGCGGGGTCACAGTGTGCCGCCACTTCGTCCAGCACAGGCAGGAAGTCGGCAAAGGGCATGTCGGGTATCTGTGATTCCTTGAGACAGTCACTGCCGCAATGCCGGCACGACATGTTACACCGCAGGGTGCATTCCCAGAACAGGTCCCGCAAGGGGTGCTCACGCCTGAGTTGTTCCACTTGTTCGCGTGTCTTCTCTAATCGCTGCTGTTGATGCGCATTCATGAGGGATAGGTATTTGCTTGAAAAGATAAGTCCCACTGGCGGGAGTAAACCGTTAAAAGGCCCAAGGCAACGAAGCCTAAGGAGACCCCAAATATATAAAAAATTGCCGTAATGCATGATGTCGGCACTATTTTTTCGACCTGGGCGGCCATATCGGGGTGCGTTAAGACTAAATAAGCATCAGGTTAAGACTTGGTAAGCCGCCCGAGTGCAACGGGGCGGATTGATAACGGTAATTTTGCCGCCGAAATCAATCAAAAACCAAGAAATGAACATGTCAAGATTTATCGTGATGATGGTAGCGGTCATGGCAACGGCTGCCAACGCGTTGGCCCAAAACACCACCGGACAAGTGGAAGAAAAACAGGACAGCGTCACGCTGAGCGTCAACGACACCATTGCGCTCAAGGATGTGGAGGTGGTGACCATGCGCCAACTGGTCAAGACGCAGGACGACCGCGTGAGTTACAATGTGCAGGCCGACCCCGAGGCGCGCACAAGCACCGTGGTCGACATGCTGCGCAAGGTGCCCCTAGTGAGCGTTGACGGCGAGGACAATGTGCGCGTCAACGGTAGCGGCAGTTTCAAGATTTACAAGAACGGCCATCCCGACCCGGCCTTGTCATCCAACCCAAAGGAAGTGCTGCGTGCCATGCCGGCGAGTGTCATCAAGCGCATCGAGGTCATCACCGAGCCCGGTGCCCGCTATGACGCCGAGGGAGCGACGGCAATATTAAATATCGTCACCGTCGAGAGCGTGCGCATCGAGGGCGTGAACGGCACGGTGTCGGCATCGGTCAACACCTTCGGCACACCCAATGCGAGTGCCTATGTCGCTGCCCGAGCGGGCAAATTCACCCTTGGCACCACAGGTTTTTACCAGAGACAGGCCCGACGCCAGTTTGCCGGCGTGGATGAGACCTGGACAACCTACAAGGACACGGGCCACACGATGTATAATCGCTATCGCAACGAGCAGCCCGCTTGGGTATATAGCCTTAACCTGAACGCCAGTCTGGAAATCGATTCGCTGAATCTGATCACCGCGACCTTTGGCGGTTACCGCTACGGCCTGAACATCTACGGCGACAGCCACATCGAGTATCATGATGCGGCAGGGCAGTTGCTCACCTCCTATGACAACCCGTTCAACGTACCGCAGTATGGTGGCATGACATGGAACGGCCGTGCCGACTGGGAGCATCGCACCAGCCGCAAAGACGAAGTCTTCACCGCCTCCTATATGTTCTCGATCACGGGCCAACAGGAGGAGCAGTACGACTCGCTCATCAACATGGTGAATCCGCCGTTCGACTACACGAGTTATAGCAAGTGGGGCAAGGAGCGTTTTATCGAGCACACCTGGCAACTCGACTACCAACTGCCGCTATGGACGCATCACCTGTTGGAGGTGGGCGGCAAGTACATCCTGCGCCTAAACAAGAGCCACAACTGGATGCGATATGACGGAGCGGCGGAACTGGACACCGACACCCGCTTCAAGCACAACATGCAGGTGGGTGCCGCCTATGCCTCGTGGCGCTACCAGGTGGGCAATGTGACCCTGCGCGGCGGAGTGCGCTACGAGTACAGCCACTTCCGTGCCAGTTATCCCAATGGCGACGGGGAGCCCTTCGGGCGCGACCTGCACGACATGGTGCCCTCGGCAAGCATGCACTGGCAACTGTCGCCGTTCAACAGCCTGCGTCTGTCGTGGGCAACGAGCCTTAACCGCCCAGGCATCCAGTATCTTAATCCAGCCGTGAAGCGCTACACCTCGACCATCGAGTTTGGCAACCCGCACCTGTCAAGTGCCCGCAACAGTATGGTGAGCATCAACTTCCAGCACACGGGCAACCGCTTGACCTTCAATGTCAAGCCCACCGTAACCATCACCAACAACCTCATCGGCTCCTCACGCACCTCCCATGACGGCATCGTCTTCATGACCTACAGCAACGACTGCCGCTACCTGATGGCGGGCGTGGGCGGTTTCCTGCAGTGGATGATGACAGGCAAGACCACCCTCGTCATGAACGGCGAGGTTTGCTATAAGCGTTACCGCAATCCCTCGCAGGACTTGACCAACAGCGGCTGGGGCGGCAACCTGTATGCCCAATTGTCCCAGCAACTGCCGTGGAAGTTAAGGGCGACAGCGACCTGCATGTGGTATGGCATCGGGCATGATTTGAATCATGTGTATGGTTACAGCACCATGCCTGATCCCACCATCATGTTGGGCCTCTCACGCTCCTTCCTGAAAGACGACCGCCTGACGGTGCGCCTGAGCGCTAATTCTATCCTGCACAAGCACCAGGCGTCTAAGGGCTACATCACCCAGGGCGACTATGTGAACCACGGCGTGGGCCACTTCAACCAGCGCAATGTGCAGTTGTCGCTGAGTTACCGCTTCGGCAGCAGCAATACGCGCGTCAAGCAGACCGAGACAACTGTCGAGAACGACGACCTGGTGGGCGGCCTGAGAAGCGGCAACTGACAGCAACCGCCCCCAGTTATCAGAATAAATTCATAATATAAAGAGGATGTGTCATAAAACAAAGGCTGGAACTCTAACCGCCCTGCGGGCGTGCGATAGCACGGTCAATCTACCCTGTCGGATTTATGACACACCACCATGGGCAAAACAATCTCCGTCGCTGGAAGTGCCCCCGTATGTGCTGGTCCCAGATGATGGGGTCGCCTTCAGCGACGGGTCACGGTTCATGACACCCCCCGATGAATCAGCCGCCTTCGCTCTGCTCAGTTGCCTGATTTATCGGGGGTTATTCATAGGCCACCCTACGGGTGTCATTTGGCTTGCAAAAAATCAGATTCTTTATTTCCGCCAACGGGTTATTAAAAGTTTTCCTGGCCGCAGGGCGGTCAAAAAGGAATGCTGATGCTGACTCCTAACTCATTAATTCCAAGCGCCTTTCAACACGAAGTTGATCAGGGCGGTCACATCGTTGATGTCGACATTGCCCTGCAGGTCGCAGTCAGCATTGGTCATGTTGACACCTGTGGCATTACCAGTGAGCACATAGTTGATCAGGGCGGTCACATCGTTGATGTCGACTTTCTGGTCATTGTTCACGTCGCCACGCAGGCCAGCGTTCTTGTCGGTGAAGTAGCCCGGGTTGCTGGGGCCGCCGTCGATGTGGGCGTAGGTCTTGTCAATGTGGTTGGCATCATAGATCGTGCCCTTACCGCCCACCAGGCTGGTGCAGTTATTGAACATATTAACGGAGTTCGTCACGGCAGCGGTGCTCCAACCACTGCCCACATAGATGGTCCGAAGTTCATCACAGTAATAGAACATAAATTTCATCTCGGTCACGTTAGCCGTGTTGAAACTGCTCAAGTCAAGACTCGTCAAGCCATAGCAATATCCGAACAACCAACTCATATTTATCACCTTGGACGTGTTGAAGTGGCTCACATCAAGGCTTGTCAATTTTGAACAGGCCTGGAACATGTATCTCATATCGGTCACCTCACTGGTGTTCAAGTAACTCATGCCCGTGATGGATTCAAGGTTCTGCATATAATAAAACCAATCGTAGGTGGTCGTCGGGCGGGCGCCAGCGAACGAGGGGTCAAAGACCACCTTGGTCACATTGACATAGGTGCCGTCGGAGTACCAACCGGGATAGTTGGCGCCTGTGTTCAGGTCGTAGGTCGTGCCCGTGCGACTGCTGCGCTGGCTGTCGTAGTAGAACGTCAGCGTCGTGTTCGACGGCGTGTAGCAGGCATAGGCCTCAGGCTCCTTCTCGGTGAAGTAGCCCGGGTTGCTCGTGCCATAGTCGATGTGGGCGTAGGTCTTGTCAATGTGGCTGGCATCATAGGTCGTGCCCTGGCCGCCCACCAGGCAGATGCAGTTCCAGAACATATTTGAGGAGTTGGCAACAGCCGCGGTGCTCCATCCATCACCGACATAGATGGTTTGCAACTGACTGCAGTCGAGGAACATAAGAGACATGTTAGTCACCTTATCCGTATTGAAACCGCTCAGGTTCAGGCTTGTCAATTTAGGGCAGTCGCCGAACATGGCATACATATTGGTCACATTATCCGTGTTGAAACTGCTCACGTCGAGACTCGTCAATTGATGACAACCAACGAACATGTTGGACATCAGAGTTACATTGGACGTGGAGAAGTGGCTCAGATTCAGACTGGATAATTGTTCGCAGTATGCAAACATGGCTATCATGTCGGTCACATTGGCAGTATTGAAGCTGCTCACGTCAACGCTCTGCAAACTATCACACCATGCAAACATGCCTTTCATGCTGGTCACCTGCGAGGTGTTCAGGTAATAGAGACCCGTAATGGTCTGCAATCGTGTCATATCACGAAACCAAGCACAGGTGGTCGTCGGCTTGGCATCAGCGAACGAGGGGTCAAAGACCACCTTGGTGACATTGTTCTTAGTATTGTCGCTGTACCAACCAGGATAGTTGTCACCCGTGTTCAGGTCGTAGGTCGTGCCCGAGCGAGTGCTGCGCAGCCTGTCGTAGTAGAACGTCAGCGTGTTGTTCGACGGCTTGTAGCAGGCATAGGCCTCGAGCTTCGGGACGATAAAGACATTATCCACAGCGAAGTAATCACCCGTGGGATTGACGCTGCCGTCCTTGCTGTAGCTCCACGTGAGCGTATGGTCACCCGCAGAGAGTTCAGCGCTATAGGTTTCCCAGTCATTATCACGGGCGCCATATTTGAACTGCTCCACTCCGTCGATCAAAAATCGGCATACGTCATAATTTGACCCCTCACCCCAAGCCTTAAAGTCGAATGATAAAAATGAAGCTTGATCGAGCCTGACGATGGCGGTCATTTCCGAGGTACTGGAAGGAACGCCGGCATTGCCCGACTGCGCGTACAACCCTCCCGAGTCTTGCATGACTATCCACGGATAGTCGCCTTCGCTTTCGATTCTGGCGCTACCACTACCAACCATTATGAAATTCACGGCATTCTCCAAGGTGTAAAATTCCTGGATGTTGATAAAATTCTTCCAGTAATATGCTGACTGATAGGTGCTCTTGGTGCCTGAGGGCACTTTCAGCGTGGCATAGCTGTAGGTCTTGCTGGGGAAGGTGGTGCTCTGGATGGTGGGCGGATTGCCCCTTTTGATCGAGATTGTCAATCCGCTGGGGTTGGAACTGCTGACATCGGGATCGTAGCCGGCGCCCCAAAACGCGTTGGCACCAATCGACTTCACCGATCTGCCGATGGTCACACTCGTCAAACCAATGCATTTACTGAAGGCAGATTCCCCGATGCTGGTAACGCCATCGCCGATAACGACCGTCTGCAAAGCATAGCATTTCCGGAATGCTTCATTTGCTATGGTTTGAACAGAGTTAGGGATGGTTATCGAAGTCAGACGATTACAATAATGGTCCTCTTGCCAACAGAACGCAAGTTCGCCGATGGATAACACCGTACTGGGAATAGTCAGTGATGTCAGGCCATCGGCATTGTAGAAGGCACGATCCCCGATGCGGGTCACCGTGTAGATATAGCCGTTGTAGGTTACAGTGCCGGGAATGGTAATATTACCGTCATAGGCACCAAGGGAATAGTAGTCGTCATCCATGTAGGTCACCTCAACGGTTCTATTGGGCTGGCTTGTGATGTTGTAATAGATGCCGCCCGTCTGGAAAGAATAGGCGCTGGCGCCCAGGGCGCACATCATGGCCGCCACAAGGGCAAACAGTTTAAGTAACAATGGCTTCTTCATATCAATTCTGTTTTTTTATAGTTAATAAATTCAGTTAGTTAAATGATTTTGCAAATTTAGTCACAAATTCTCATAAATCCAAGAGAATAACTGAAAAAAACGAAATCACTGAACGGGCATCCGCAACACAACTGGCCCGATCAATTTTACCGTTCCGTCATTTAATAACTCATGGTGGAACTCATGGGAAAACGATCCTCTATATGCTGAGTATGAGGCCAAGTGGAGAGAAGCATGCAGACGTTGATTTTCTGAATTTTACTCATTATATTTTACCGGCAGGACACCCATCAAAAGGTGTCCTGTCGGGTTTCATTTTTCATCTCAAAAGCAAGAGCAGTTATTTGATATAACTACTATTATAGTAGAATGAGAAAAACACACACTTTTTGTGCATTATTATCTGGTTTTGAGGGGTATTATATTATAGTAGAATGAGAAAAACGCACAATTTTTGACTATCCCCCGTTCTTGTTCACGGTGTTCAGATGTTCAAGCTGTTCACGTTCAATCTTCGTCCTGTAAAGCGACGGTGCAAGTCGCCCTTCAGGTATGATTGCCGCAACTACCGTCAGCCCTATTGGTGCTGGCGGTTTTTTTCGCTCCATGAATAAAAAAATCCCTCACGCCCCAGGAGAGGGCATGAGGGAAATGTCTTGGCTTTGTCTTAGATCAATTCCAAGCGCCTTTCAACACGAAGTTGATCAGCGCGGTCACATCGTTGATATCGACATTGCCCTGCAGGTCGCAGTTGGCATTGGTCATGTTGACACCTGTGGCATTACCGGAAAGCACATAATTAATCAAGGCGGTCACATCGTTGATGTCGACATGGCCGTCGCCGTTCACGTCACCACGCAGGAAGGTACCACCCTTCTCGCTGAAGTACCCCGGGTTGCTCGTGCCGCCGTCGATGTGGGCATAGGTCTTGTCCGTCGGGTTGGAGGAATTGTAGGTCGTACCCTGTCCGCCCACCAGGCTGGTGCAGTTAAAGAACATATCACTCGAGGACGTCACGGCCGCCGTGCTCCAGCCACTGCCCACGTAGATGGTACGCAGATTAGTGCAGCCATAGAACATGTTGTACATATTGGTTACCTTGGACGTGTTGAAACTGCTAAAGTCAAGGCTCGTCAGTCCCCAGCAGGCACCGAACATGGAATTCATGCTAGTCACCTTGGACGTGTTGAAGTGGCTCAAATCAAGGCTCGTTAGTTTTTTACAATTCGTAAACATCCAAGACATTTTGGTCACCTCACTGGTGTTCAGGTGCTCCATGCCCGTGATGGATTCAAGATTATTCATGGAATAGAACCAACCGTAGGTGGTCGTCGGGCGGGCACCAGCGAACGAGGGGTCAAAGACCACCTTGGTCACATAGGATTTGGTGCCGTCGGTGTCCCAGCCGGTGTCGTTGGAGCCCGTATTCAGATCGTAGGTCGTGCCCGTGCGGCTGCTGCGCTGGGTGTCGTAGTAGAACGTCAGCGTCGTGTTCGACGGCGTGTAGCAGGCATAGGCCTCGGGGGCATAGGATGTGAAGCGGACATTGCTGATGGCGAAGTAGTCGCCTGTCGAATGGACGCTGCTGTCCTTGGTGTAACTCCAGGTGAGCGTATGGGTGCCGTCGCCCAGTTCCACCGTGTAGGTCTCCCAGGCGTTGTCGCGGGCGCCATAGCGGAACTTCTCCACGCCATCGACCATGAAGACGCAATAGTCATACGCTGTTGATGAGCCCTCACCCCAGGCCTTGAAATCGAACGACAGGCTGCCGGCACCCGTGACGGTGGCTGTCATGACCGATGTGCTGCTGTGGATGCCCGTGTTGCCCGACTGGGCACAGGTGCGACCTGCATTGGTCTTGATTAGCCAGGGGTAATTGTCGGTCGATGGCGTGGAGAACGTGATGTCGGTGCCAGCGGCGTTGATGGCAGCAGACAGATACTGGTTGTAGGGCTTCTGAGTAGTGAAATTATACCAGTAGCCATTTGTTGATGTGTAGGTGTTGCCGTAGGCATCCTCGGGGATATAAAGCGTTGCGTTTTCATAGACTGTACTGCTGAAAATATACGAGTTGTACAGGCTTGGTGCAATCTCGTTCAGGCTGAAGATGTTCTTTATAGCGTTACAGTAGGAGAAAGAACCGGCATAGATATTGGTGAGATTAACGGGGAGCCAGACGGTTTCAAGCGCATAGCAACCGCGACAGGTGCTGCCGTATATCTTAGTCACGCCAGCCGGGAACATGATGGATTTGAGTGTGCTGCAGCTCGCGAAAGCGCCATCGGCGATATAAGTCACTCCGTTGGGGATGTCAATCTCGGTGAGCTTGGAACAGTACGTAAAGGCATAAGAGCCGATGGAATCTATCGTGGCAGGCAGGTTCACTTTCGTCAGGTTGCCACAATCCCTGAAAGCATAATCGCCGATGCCCTTCACCGTGTAGTTAGTATTGTTATAAGTCACCGTCGCAGGGACAGTAACCGTGCCACTATAGTTATTGTAATCTTCGTCCCGGTAGGTGACCTTCACTTGACTACCGCCCCTGAATTTATAGAAGATGCCGTCCTGATAAAAGTCATAGTTGTAGTCACCTGGGGCTTCCTGGATGTGGGCAAAGAGCCTCCAGCCCTCTGTAGCCTGATAGTTGGGGACGGCACCGCGGGGCACATACAAAGTTGCGTTGTTGAGTACAGACTGGTCAAAATTATAGTAACCATCATGTTCAAACCACTTATCTGGACTAAACATCCAGCAAGTGATGGAAGTAAGATTCGGACAATTCTGGAAGACATTAAGCGTATACCCATAAGTAAAGGGGTCATAAAACGAGCAATTTTTGCCCATCACAACCGACCGAAGTGCTGTGCAATTTTGAAAAGCACGTGAACCAATAAGGGTTACCGTATTTGGAATTGTCACACTGGTCAGGCTCGTGCTTCCTATGAACGCTTCCATGTCGATTTCCGTAACGGTATAGTATTTGTAAGTGCTGGTGTTGCGAACACCTTCAGGAATGGTCACATTGCCGCTGTAAGAGTTTCCAGCATAGGTCTTGTAGGTGATTGCGACAGTACTGTCAGTCAAAATGTTGTAGTAATAGCCTCCGTAGGTGAAGTCGTAGGCACTGGCACCCAGGGCGCACATCATGGCCGTCACCAGGACGACCAGACGCAGGAGTAAATTCTTCTTTTTCATAGTAATTTGGTTTTAAAAGTTAATATTTGCCACAAATATAGTGATTTTTTTACACTTTGCCGCATAATGCGTCAAAAAAAACAACGGGACCGGCAATATCAGCAATCGGGTCGTAAGCGCGGGGCGGTGTGTCATAATTGCTACTCGGTAGCATAACCGTGCTATCGCACGGGAAATTATTCAAATTTTTAAATTAAAATTGATATCTCTAGCATCTTAATGATAATTTTAAATTTAATTTGTTTAATTTCCCGCCCGCAGGGCGGTTAGCGTTCCAGCCTATGAATTATGACACTCCCTCGTTCTTTTCCTTAACGAAACGCTGATTTCGCTGATTATCGCGAAACAAATCAGCGCAATCCGCGTAATCAGCGTTAAATCAACCACTTGGCTCATTGCAACCACGCCAAGTCGTGCCGCCCTTTTCCTTAA
>ONYP01000142.1 GCA_900322135.1 uncultured Prevotellaceae bacterium | reverse complement strand
TTTCTGGACGAGATGAGCCGTGTCAATGAGCAGGTGGCGCAGATTCAGGCAAAGCACGAGCGAGCTCATCAGTTGCTGCTCATGGTGTGTCTCATTACTGCTATCATCCTGATAGCATTGTTACTGCTCGTGCGCAGCAATATCAAGCAACGTAACTACATCAGGCATCTCTACGAAAAAAATGTGCAACTGCTGGATGTCAAAGTAGCCGCTGACCAACCAGCTTCGCACGCGGTTGACAAGCAAGAGGAATCCGCCCCCAAGTATCAAAGCCAACTTGACCAGGAAAGTAAGGATCGCCTGTTTGAACGCATTAATCACGTGATGGACGATATCACCATCATCTGCAAACCCGATTTCTCTCTACAGCAGTTGGCCGATCAAGTGGGGAGCAATTATAAGTATGTCTCCCAAGTGCTGAACGAATTCTACGGCAAGAGTTTCAAGCAAGTTCTCAACGAGCAGCGAGTGCGAGAGGCGTGCCGCATGTTTAACGATACCGAGCGGTATGGTAACTTGACCATTGAGGCCATCGCCGCAAATCTGGGTTTTAATTCCCGCAGCAATTTCACGGTAACATTCAAGCGCATCACAGGCATTTCGCCATCTGATTTCATGAAGATGGCTAAGGGAAAATAAGCAGGTGACAGAGGGCTTGATTCACTGAAAGAAGCCCATCAATACACGGTTTTTAGTTCTGTTTCAGTGAAACAGAACACAGGCACTGACCATTTTCTTGCCAAAGAGAATGGCCTTTTTTAATTTTGCGATACAAAATCTTGAGGCCGTCATCCGTCTCATGTCTGCAACGCCAAGCCTTGTGGTGAAATTCTAAACATAAACATAATAGTAACCATTTTCTAACCATTTTAATTAAGTATTTATGAAAAAGATTTTATTAATTTTAGCAGCAATGATTCTGGCCATTGGTTCATCGGCCAGTGTGCAGGTGAAATCCCAACGTGCCCTCAAGAATCATCGTCCCCTTTCTCATAACGAGAAGATTGCAAGGGGTAACAGTCTTAACATGATTACCACCCAACCCGAGGGCGAGTTGAAAGTTTACAAACGTTCGGGCCAGACGCTTGACGGCAATGGCGGCTATGTGACCCCGACCACCCAGAGCGGTGAGTGCAACATCGTCTATGCCCCCGATGGCGTGACCATCTACATGCAGGATCCCATCTCGGGCTATAAGACCGGCGCATGGGTCGAGGGAACCATCGACGGCAACACGATCACGGTGCCCCTAGGACAAGAACTTGAGTATGACAGTTACTATGATGCCTATGTGGTGCTGACCTTCGGCACTACCTATTACTATTACGACAATGGAGGTAAATATATCGAGGTCGATGATACCGGTTATGAAGTAGCCACTTTCACCATCGATGGCAATACCATCAGCCTCAACGGCTCGGCTGGCGATGTCTATGCCTATGGCGATGATGCCTACATCGCTACTGGTCTTGCCGGCAAGTGGAATGACATCAACAGCTGGTCGGGTGACCTGGACATGCACACTGTGCTCACCGAGGTTCAGTCACAGCCCGATGGCCCTGATCCCACTGACGTGCCCACTGTGATCTCCGAGACTCCTGAAGGCACGCTGTTCACCTATTACCGCACGGGCGGTTACATTTACCACAAGTTCATGGAAACGGGCATCACCGAATTTGAAGATGTCATGAATGTTGTCTTTGCCGAAGGAGGCAAGGTCTATATCCAGAATCCCATCACTACACTGTCCAATGGCAACTGGGTAGAGGGCACCTATAACGAGGAGATCGGTATCATCAGCATCCCCACCGGCCAATGCGTTTCATGGATGGCCAACTACGGCTATGGAGGTCTGCTGGTATGGGGCCACACCTGGTATGAGCAGATTGACTGGGACTATGACTACGATGAACCCGTTTATTGGCTCTATGGCGCCTACGACCCCGATGTGACCGAAATCCGCTACAAGGTCGAGGGCAATACCATCACGCTGCTCGATGGCCAGGGCGATGTGTGGGCTCCCTATCCCGAGTGGGGCAACACG
>ONYP01000055.1 GCA_900322135.1 uncultured Prevotellaceae bacterium | reverse complement strand
AACGCTGCCGGTCAGGAGATGCAGGAGGCTAACGGTCTGACGATCGTTGTTACCACCTACACCGACGGCACCACCAGCACCGTTAAGGTGATGAAGTAAGCCATTACAGTTAATAGTTGACAGTTAAAAGTTGACTATTGCCTAAACGAAATTGTGGAGGCGCGGAAATTCCCGCGCCTCCACTGTTTCTTGAAATCAGCCGATGGTGATGATTTTTTAGTCTGATTTTTTGGCTTGAAAATCAAATAATCACTACTTTTGCATCATCATAACCTGTACAAGGGCTATGTTGACGCATCAGCCGATGCGAAACAGGCATTTAATTAACTATTTAATTTTTATCGTAACAATGAAGAGATTCTACTTTATTCTCGCAGCCATCGCTGCAATGGCAATGACGGCACAGGCCCAGACTTGGGGCACTTTTAATGTGGGTGACTGGGACAACCCCACCACCACCTACAATGGCTCCTATTTTGACATGGCACCGACCAACTTCTATGTGGCTCACACTGCTGCTCAGATGATTTACACGCCCGACATGCTGGCCGAAATCCAGGACAAGCCTAACCTGAGGCTCAACCAGATCTCCTTCAAATTCCACTGTGAGACTTTCGAGGACATCACCCGCTCGTTTGTAATCTTCATTCAGGAGACCGATGCTACTGAGTTTGCTGTTAATGACGAAGGCATCAAGCAGTTCTTCCCTGTGGAAGGTGAGCCCATCACTGTTGAAGATAAGTACTACGAGTTGGTTTATTTATACGGTGAGGATGTGACCCTTTCGTTCCGCTTTAACATGCCCTACACCTCGGGTAAGGGCCTGCTCGTGACCGTTATTGCTGATGCCTACGATGACGACAACTGCACCATGGGCAGTGACTACGCTCCTTTCTACACCGCTGGCATCGGTAAAGTGATGACCTATACCAACAACTGGACTGGTTTCTACGAGTATACTCAGAGTGAGGACTTCCCCAATGCTACCGCTACCCTGGGTTGCGGCACCAATGTTTCCCTTCCCTTGACCCAGTTCTCGTATATGTATCAGGAGAAGACCGGTGCTCCCGTGTTCAACGGCTACACCACCGATGGCATCCACGCCTACTTCGTAGAGATTAACGAGAGCGAGCCCAGTTACATCTACTATCGTGTTCAGTACAACGACGGTGACTTCACCGATTGGACCCTCTACGATGACATCCTGAGTTTCACCCAGGACGGTAAGTACCGCGTAGAGGCTTATGCCGTTGCCGATGACAAAATCGAGAGCGATCCCATCGCTTATGAGTTCTATGTGAGCCCGACTACCGGCCTGAGCGAGATGGTTAACGGCAAGACTGTTGCCAGCACCCGCTACTTCAACGCTGCCGGCCAGGAGATGCAGGAGGCTAATGGTCTGACGATTGTTGTTACCACCTACACCGACGGCACCACCAGCACCGCTAAGGTGATGAAGTAAGAGAGTTGACGGCTAATAGTTAGCAGTTTAGTTGGCTATTAGCACAAACGAATTATAGAGGCGCGAGAATTATGTTCTTGCGCTTCTATTTTTTACACCTATGGAGTGGGGAATACGGGCCCTGCAAACGATTGCATGTGATTTTTTTTTACAGATATTTCGGGTTAAGGGTTGACATTGAGGATAAATTGCTATATTTGCATAAATTAGAAGGACATTATAACCGACACAAAAAACTATACTGCAATGAAAAAGATTCTGACTTCCGCATTTGTTATGCTGCTGCCGCTGATGATGCTGGCCCAGGGATGGCCGGCAAACTACGGCGGCGTGATGCTGCAGGGTTTCTATTGGGACAGTTACAGCGACAGCCGTTGGACGCGCCTGGAGGCCCAGTCCGATGAGTTGGCTGAGTTCTTCACCCTGGTGTGGGTGCCCCAGAGCGCCAATTGTGGCGGCACATCGATGGGCTATGATGACCTGTACTGGTTCACCAACTACAACAGTTCATTCGGCAACGAGTCTCAACTGCGCTCGATGATCAACACCTTCAAGAGCAAGGGCATCGGCACCATTGCCGATGTGGTGATTAACCACCGCAAGAATGTCTCGAATTGGGTCAATTTCCCTGCCGAGACCTATAAGGGCGTGACCTATCAACTCCAGTCGACCGACATCTGCCGCAACGATGACGGCGGTGCCGCGCTCACCTGGGCCACCCAGAACGGCTACTCGCTGAGTAACAATAACGACACCGGTGAGGACTGGGGCGGAATGCGCGACCTGGATCACAAGAGCGAGAATGTGCAGAACAATGTCAAGGCCTACCTGGACATGCTGCTCAACGACTTGGGCTATACGGGCTTCCGCTATGATATGACTAAAGGCTATGCTGCATCGTTCACGGGTATGTACAACTCCCATGTGGGGGCAGAGTACTCGGTGGGTGAGTATTGGGACGGTAATGTTGCGGCTGTCAGGAACTGGGTTGAAGGCACCAAGGTGGGTGGCGTGATCCAGAGCGCCGCGTTCGACTTCCCCTTCCGCTACACCATCCGTGACGCTGTCAACAACACCCGTTGGAGCAACCTGGCCGGTTCAGGCAAGGGCCTGAACATGGAGACCAACTACAAGCGCTATGCGGTGACCTTTGTCGAGAACCACGACACGGAGTATCGCAGCGCCAGCGCTCCCCAGGATCCTATCACCAAGAATATCGAGGCCGCCAACGCCTATCTGCTGGCCATGCCGGGCACGCCCTGCATCTTCCTCAAGCACTGGCAGGACTACAAGGAGAGCATCAAGCAGATGATTTATATCCGCCAGTTGGCAGGTATCACCAATATGAGCACCACATCCAACATGGCCAACAGCACGACTCAGAACTACTATGTGCAGCGCACCGTGGGCACCCGCGGCTCGGTGTTGGCAATGATGGGCTCCACTGCCTATAATGTGCCTGCTACCTTCGTTGTCGTGGCCAGTGGTACCAACTACCGCTTGGCTCTGAGCAAGACGACCGAGACCGCTTGGGCCAGCAAGCCCAGCGGTGAGTACCAGGGCGCATTCAGCGTTACTCTGAATGCCGTTAGCCAGACCGATGGCGCTCAACTCGTCTATACCCTCGACGGCAGCGAGCCCACCGCCAGCAACGGCACCAAGGTGGCCGATGGCTCCAGCGTGAATATCAGTGCCAACACAACTCTCAAGGTGGGCCTGCTGATCAACGGCGCCGTGAGCGGTGTCATCACCCGCAACTACACGATTGAGAATAGTGACTTTGAGCCCTACGAGATTACCGTTTTCCTCAAGGACCCGACGGTGGCTCCCAACAACTGGCCGATGGTGAATTTCTACACTTGGGACAGTTCGGACAAGCAGTTCAACGGCAACTGGCCCGGCCAGACCATCACCGCCACCAAGGTGGTTAACGGCGTGAAGTTCTACTACCACACCTACACCATCACGGGCAAGAACTACTACATGAACTTCGTGTTCAACCAGGGCGGCAGCACGGCTGGCAGTCACCAGACCGAAGATGTGACCGATGTGAGGAAGACCTCCTTCTTTGAGGTGACCACCCAGACCAACAAGTATGAGGTGAAGGATGTGACCGACATCTATCTGCCCTACCTGAATGGTGTCACAGGTGATGTCAATGGTGACGATGAGGTAAACATCGCCGATGTCAATGCACTGATTGACATTATCCTGGGTGGTAACGCTTCTGGTGAAACGATGACGCGTGCCGATGTGAACGGTGATGGCGAGGTGAGCATCGCCGATGCCAATGCCCTGATCGGTATTATCCTGAAAGCCGCTTAATCTCTACAAATCCGGTAACATGATGACCGATTGGGTGAAACGAATTTTTATCGCATTGGTGCTGACTGCAACGGCGGTCAGCGCCAATGCTGCTGTTCACGGCGATGTGAACGGTGACGGTGAGGTGGGTATCGCCGATGTCAATGCCCTCATTGACATGATTTTATCAGGCAATGGCAATTCTGCAGGCGATGTGAATGGTGACAACGAGGTGAGCATTGCCGATGTCAATGCGGTGATTAGCATCATCTTGGGAGGCGGACCGGATGTGCCTTATGACGGTCCTGTGGTGGGCGGTGACATCTCGATGTTGACCAAGTATGAGGCCCATCAGCAGATGGCATTCGCTCGTTACGGCATCACCAATGCCCATTATTATGATGTGAACGGCGCGGTCATCAACGATGTCATCACCTGGACCAAGCAACAGGGGTGGAACGCGGCGCGTGTGCGCTTGTTCGTCAACCCCGAGAACGCCTCAGCCGAGCACAAGGGGCAGGGTGTCATCCAGAACCTCGACACGGTGATGGTGCTGGGCGCGCGCATCAAGGCCGCCGGCATGCAGTTCATGCTCGACTTCCACTACAGTGACACATGGGCCGACCCGTCGGCTCAGACCACGCCTGCCGCATGGGCTGACCTCGATGATGAGGCTCTGGCTCAGCAGGTGTATGAGTACACCCGCGACTGCCTGCGTGCCCTCAAGGCTGCAGGAGCGACACCCGACTATATCCAGACGGGCAACGAAATCAGTTACGGCATGCTGTGGGGATCTGCAGGCACGCCGCAGTCCCAGCTCAAGCAGTGTTTCTCAACCAGTCCCGAGGAGAACTGGGTACGGTTCGCCAACCTGCTCAAGGCCGTCGGCAGGGCTTGCCGCGAGGAGTGCCCCAATGCCAAGATTGTGCTGCACACCGAGCGTGTGCCTCGCACCAATGTGCTAGTCAACTTCTACAACCAGATGAAGAACAGTGGTGTGGATTACGACATTATCGGCTTGAGCTACTATCCCTATTACCATGGTAACTTGGCGGTGTTGAAAACGGCGCTCAATAGCGTGAGCAACACTTTCCAGAATAAAGACATCATGATTGTCGAGACGGGCTACAGTTACCACTATAAGGTGGGGGACCAGGATTTCTCCTCTACCTGGCCCCTGACAGCCGAGGGACAACGCCAGTTTACCCTTGACCTCATCAACACTCTCAAACCCTATGCTCGTGTCAAGGGCTTGTTCTGGTGGTTCCCCGAAGCCAACGAGTATGGATTGGGCGGTAGCCACTGGTCCGTTCTTCATGTCAATGACAACTGGTATAATGCCGGCTTGTGGAATCATGAGACCGGCAAGGCCTTGCCCGCCTTGTACGAACTCAAGACATTCCTGGAGTAACACCGCAGGCTGTTACAACATCAAAGCGTGGCAATGGGGCGTTCCCCTTGCCGCGCTTTGTGTTGTATTCAGGTTTACTGGCCTATTCAGGCTTTCGGGCGGTGACACAGATGAAGTGGCGCTTCTCGTCGTGACGGGACTGGATGTCGATGAATCCGGCATCAGTCAGGTATTCTGCAATCTCCTCAATGGAATAGACGCGGAAGTTGCCCACAGCATTTTCAAAACGCCTGACATCCTTTTCCAGACCATCCATTTCGTTGGCGATGAGACAAGTTCCGCCAGGACGCAGCAACCTGAATAATTCCTGTGCGCCTTGTTCCATCGATTGCCAGTAATAGATGGTTTCAAAAGCGGTAACCAGGTCAAACGACTCCTTGGCCAGTGGTATCTGTGTCGCATCCCCGCCTAGCAGCAAGCAGCGCTTGTCGACGATATCACGATAATTTACCTCGCGGGTTACTTCCATCGCCAACGGCGAGATATCCATGCCCACAGCATTGGCTGTGGGGAACCGCGACAGCATGCGGTTGAGGTTGGCTCCACCACCGCAACCGATGTCGAGCAGACGGCAATTGTCGGCGATTTCAAACTCGGCTAGTACCCACTCGGGCATCAATGCATGCCGTGCGCTGTTCATTTTCATGAGCGCACGCTTGCCCCAAAACCTCTGCGGATATCTAGAGCGCCGGTAATACTTTATAAGGTTTGCCATTTTAGGTTCTCACTTTTCAGTCCTTAGTATTCCAGCACTAGGGTGCCACGGGCAGGAAGCATGAGCACGCCGTCGGCAAGGCTGACGGTCTTACCCGTGGGAATATCGCGCGCCACGGTGGCGTTGCCGATGACCTCGCTATAGTGGTCAAGGTTCATCTGCTGCTCATGGGTCGTGCCGTTGATGATGGTAAGGGCATGGCGGCCCTTGTAGGTGCGTGCAACGACATAGATGCCGTCCTTGGGGATGAACTGGGTCATCTTGCCCTTGATGATAAGGTCATTGCCCTGGCGCCAGTGCAGCAGGGCGCTCAGCCAGTTGAACATGTCGTTCTGGGCGGGTGTGCGTCCCTCGGCTGTAAAGGCGTTGTGCTGATCTCCGGGGAAACCGCCGGGGAAGTCCTTGCGCACATTGCCGTCGGTCACCTCCTTGGTGCCGTTCATCAGCACCTCGGTGCCGTAGTACAGTTGCGGGATGCGCTTGATGGTCAGCAGCAGCGCGAGAGCCTGTTTCAGGGCATCAGCATCCTGGCCGTTGCGCAGGAAGCGGTCGGTGTCGTGGTTCTCGATAAAGGCCATCACACTCGACGGGTTGGGGTAGAGGTAGTCATGACACAGGCTGTTGTACACGCGGTTGTATCCGCGCCACCAGCCGTCGGTCTCCTCATGCTTGGCGCTGTCCACCTTCTCATAGAAGGAGAAATCCATCACTGTGGGCAGGTAACTCTCGGGTTTGCCCATCTTGTTGCCCTTCTGCCAGGCCGCTGTGTAGGCGGGATTCTCCACCCAGGTCTCACCCACGACATTAAAGTTGGGGTACTCGGTATTGAGCACTTTCATCCAGCGTGCCATCGCGTCGGCGTAGGCATAGGGATAGGTATCCATGCGTATGCCGTCAATACCCACCGTCTCAATCCACCAGACACTGTTCTGGATGAGGTAATTCATCACATGCACATTGTGGTGGTTCAGGTCGGGCATCGAGGGGACAAACCACCCCTCAACGGTCTCCTTGAGGTCAATCTCGCTGGCATAGGGATCCATGACAGGGGTCAGTTTGTAACTGGTCTGCAGGTAGTTGTTCTTGTAGTCAGGCTGGTTGAACCAGTCTTTGGTGGGCATGTCCTTGAGCCAGGGGTGGTAGTCGCCGCAGTGGTTGAAAATCATGTCCATCACCACCTTGAGGCCGCGGCTGTGGGCCTCGTCAACCAGCCGGCGGTATTCCTCGTTGGTGCCGAAGCGCGGGTCCACCTTGTAGTAGTTGGTGGTGGCATAGCCGTGATAGGTCGAGTGGTTGTGCCCGTCGGGCGAGTTGTTCTCTAGCACGGGGGTGAACCACAGGGCGGTAACGCCCAACTGGGTAAAGTAGTCCAGGTGCTGGCGGATGCCCTCGATGTCGCCGCCGTGGCGCAGGCTGGGGCGCGAACGGTCGTTTGTGTAGGCTTCCATGCCGGCAATCTGGTTGTTTGCGGGATTGCCGTCGGCAAAGCGGTCGGGCATCAGCATGTACAGCACATCGGCATTGGTGAAGCCCATGCGCTCACTGCCGCTTTTCTCGCGGGCTTTGAGTTGGTATTTCACAACCTTCTTGTTGCGTCCTTGCTCAAACTTGAGCTCCATCGTGCCTGGCTGTGCATCACGGGTGTCGATATACACGAGCAGGTAGTTGGGTGAGTCCACCCTCACCACACTGTCAATCGTAACGCCGGGATATTGTGTTGTGACCTGGGCACTGCCGATGCCCTCTCCGTAGACCATCAACTGCACACTGGGTATGGTCTTAATGCCAACAAACCAGTCGGTGGGTTCAATGCGTTCAACATTGACCTTGGCAGCCTGGGCCGCAAGCACACCCAGCACCACTGCAAGGAAAAATACTATCTTCTTCATTTTGGTTATTAGTAGAGTTGGTTTTTTATATAACTGCAAATGTAGCATTTTTTTCTTTTAACACAGGATTTTGCCGATAAATAGTTTGAGTTATAGGCGTTATTTTTTTTGATTACTCATGATTTTTTGTTATCTTTGTGAAAGAATCAATAATAACTGAATAATACTGAGATTCATGGAAAAGAAAAAGAAGATTCTTTACATTCATGGTTTTTGTAGTTCAGCCCAGACGGCAACAGTGGGGCGGTTGCGTGAGGTGTTTCATGGCACTTGCGAGGTTCATGCCATCGATGTGAACCATCACCCGGCAGAGTCGATAGGCCGCATCGAGCAGTATGTAAGCGAGCATGGCATCGACCTGCTGTTGGGTACATCGCTGGGCGGGTTCTATACCCTGTGTGCCCGGGTGCCCTGTCCCAAAGTGGCTGTGAATCCGGCGACCAATCCCGAGGTGATGCTCAATCATCCCGACATGTTCGGTCATCTGCGCTATTTCAACCCCCGCGAGGACGGCAATTGGTATTTCGATTTCGGCCCCGAGAATCTGTTGGAATTCCGTGGCATCGGGTTTGACATCACACCCGAGACCTATATCCTGTGCAGCGACCATGACGAACTGCTGGGTGACAACCGTGCCGCCTGCCGTGCGCTGGTTCCCGATGAGCGCTATAGCGAGACATCACAAGTGGGGCACCGCATGAACCCGTCGTTCACCGAGCCTGGTACCGGCGACCTGTGGCGGCTGTTGCAGCGGCTGTTGTAATGCCGTTGCAGCACTTGATACAAGCCGATTGCCTGCACTGCAACAACACACCACCTGGGGACGGTCCTCGGGTGGCGTGTGATGGTGATGGGGGAGAGAAACAGCCTATAGCAGTTCAGGCAGTTGGAACAGGCGGGTGCCGTTGGAGCCCTTGATGAGGATGTAGTGGCCCTCGGGGCGTTTCTCGGCAATAGCGGCCTTGACTTGTTCCACATCGTCAAACTTGCGGTAGGGGCAGTCGATGTCCTTGAACTCGGCTCCCACGAGCCACACTTCGTCAAAGGGGCACGACGCCAGTCGTTCCACGACGCGGCGATGCTCCTCGGCGCTGCTGTCGCCCAGTTCACGCATCTCGCCCAGGATGGCCATCTTGGGGCTCACTTCCATCATGCAGAAGTTGTCGAGCGCTGCAGCCATCGATGTGGGGTTGGCGTTGTAGGCATCCACCACGAGGTGGTTGTGGCCGGTCTCGGTGAGTTGTGAGCGGTTGTTGGACGGCACATAGTTCTCGATGGCGTGGCAGATCTGCTTAGGAGTGATATCGAAGTGCAGGCCCACGGTGACTGCGGCAAGCACATTGTCGATGTTGTAACTGCCGATGAGGTGGGTCGTCACCTCGTGCCAGTCGCCGCTATTCTCTTTCCACCGCAGACGCAGGAACGGGTCGCAGGCGACAATCTGGCCATAGACGCGGGCACCGTTCATGTTCTCGTCCTGTGTATAGCACTCGGCTTTGACGCCTTGGGGCAGAATGCCCATCAGGTGCTCGTTGTCGGCATTGATGAAGATGACGCTATCCTCTCGTGTCGCCAGGAAATCATAGAGTTCACCCTTGGTGTGTATGACGCCCTCGAGCGAGCCGAAGCCCTGCAGGTGGGCTTTGCCCACATTGGTGATCAGACCGCAGGTGGGCTCGGCGGTCTCGACTAGCGTCTTGATGTCACCGGGGTGGCTGGCACCCATCTCCACGACGGCAATCTCGTGCATGACATTGAGGCGGAACAGTGTCTTGGGCACGCCCACATCGTTGTTGAAGTTGCCCTCGGTGGCCATCTCGTCATAACGCTCGGCAAGGACCGCACGCACGAGTTCCTTGGTTGTCGTCTTGCCGTTGGTACCCGTGATGCCGATGACGGGGATGTCAAAGAGGCGGCGGTGTTCGCGTGCCATGTCCTTGAAGGCCTGTAGCGTGTCGTCGACGAGTATCATCTGCTTGTCGCCATGGTAGGCATTATATACCTGCTCGTCGCTCACGATGGCGACGGCACAACCCTTGTCAAGTGCCTGGGCGGCAAACTGGTTGCCGTCGAACGAGTCGCCCTTCAGGGCGATGAAGATGCTGCCCTCGGGACACTCGCGGCTGTCGGTGGTGATGACCGGATGCTGCTGGTAGATATGCTGGTAGATAGCGTAAAGTTCTTTGCTGTCCATAATCTATTCACATTATTTGCCGCAAATTTACACAAAAAGCAGATTTTTTATGTACTTTTGCACTTGAATTTTTAATGTGCGTGATAATACAATGAATACAACCAAGAGAACCATTGCCATCGTGTGTGGTGGCGACTCCTCCGAGTATGAGGTCTCCTTGCGTTCGGCAGAGGGCATTGACTCGGCATTTGACCATGACCGCTACGATGTATATATCGTTTTAATCAGGAAACAGGATTGGCATGTTAACCTGCCCGATGGCTGTCAACCTGTCATCGACAAGAACGATTTCTCGTTTATGAAAGATGGCGAGAAGATCCGTTTTGACTATGCCTACATCACCATCCATGGCACTCCTGGCGAGAATGGCGTGCTGCAAGGCTACTTTGACATGATTGACCTGCCTTACTCGACCTGCAATGTGCTGGTCGAGGCGCTCACCTTCCACAAGTTTGCCCTGAACAACTACCTGAAAGCCTTTGGTTGCTCCGTCCCCGACAGCATCCAGGTGCGCCGCGGCGTGCCTCATGGCTGGACAGCCGAGAAGGTCAAGGACTACTTGGGAATGCCCTGCTTTGTTAAGCCTACTGCCGACGGCTCCAGTTTCGGTGTGACCAAGGTGAAGAGTTGTGACCAGTTGGATGACGCGATGGAGTTTGCCTTCAAGCAGTGTGACAATGTGATGATTGAGCGCTTCCTCGACGGCACCGAGGTCACCGTGGGCTGCTATAAGACCAAGGAAAAATCGGTCGTTTTTCCCGTTACCGAGGTGGTGACCGACAATGAGTTCTTTGACTACGACGCCAAGTACAACGGTCAGGTCGAAGAAATCACACCTGCCCGCATCAGCGACGAACTCACTGCCGCCCTGCAGGCCGAGACATCGCGCATCTATGACATCCTGCACTGCAACGGCATCATCCGCATCGACTACATCATCACTAAGAACCCTGACGGTAGCGACCACATCAACCTGCTGGAAATCAACACCACGCCAGGCATGACTGTTACCAGTTTCATCCCGCAGCAGGTGCGTGCAGCAGGCCTCTCGCTCACCGATGTCCTCACCGACATTGTTGAGAACCAGTTCTAACGAGCGGACAATTCAAGTATATAAAACTTTTCAATCTTTAATTCTATAGCCTATGTATTGCAAGAATTGTAAAAAGGAAATTGCTGACAACGCGAGATTCTGCACATATTGCGGTGCCGACCAGACGGCTTATCCTGATCAGGCGATGGCTCAATATCCGATGTATCAAGACCAGCAGGCTGCACAGCCCGTGTATCAAGACCAAGCGCAGCAATACCCGGCCTATCAAAATCAGGTGGCACCAGTTCAGGCTGCTTTCGACAAGGATTTTTCGTCAATAATCCTTCTGGCATTTGTTGTCTTCTTTTTTGTGACCTCTTTAATTGGAATTCTGATTTCCGAATTTATGCGTCCTTGGGAATATGGAGAAACAGGTTGGCTTTTGTTCTATCAAGTAATAATCTTGTTGCGCAATTTATCCTTCATCATGATACCACTGGCCATCAAGAAGAAGCCGTTGAAGATTGCCGCATTCGCTCTGATTATTCCCCCGGTATTATATCTCATGTTTTATAATGTGAAGAATATAATTGAACTGCTGTAATGACATTGAAACATCTAATTCTATAGCCTACTATGTATTGCAAAAATTGTAAACAAGAAATCTCTGACAACGCGAGATTCTGCACATATTGCGGTGCCGACCAGACGGCTTATCCTGATCAGTCGATGGCTCAATATCCGATGTATCAAGACCAACAGGCCGCAGAGCCCGTGTATCAAAACCAAGCGCAGCAATACCCGGCCTATCATAATCAGATGGGATCCGCTCAGACTGCTTTCGGCAAGGATTTTTCGTCAATAATCCTTGTGGCATTTGCTGCTATCTTTTTTGTGTCCGCTTTAATCCTGACCCTGATTGACGAATTTGTAAATCCTTGGTATGATGAAGAAAAGGGTTGGATTTTGTTTTATTTTGTAATACTTTTGTTGCACAATTTATCTCTATTCATGATACCACTGGCTATCAAGAAGATGCCGTTGAAGATTGCCGCATTTGCTCTGATTACACCCTTGGTATTATATTATATGTTTAATAATGTAAAGAATATCATTGAACTGTTTTGATGACAGTTGGAACATAACAAAAACGAATCAGCGGCTTTTGTGCGTGTAGTGCAAAAGCCGCTGATTTTTTATTGCTGATGGCAAGTCGTGGGATGTCGTCAGTTGTGCATGATGAGGGCGCTCTGTGCAGGGATAGTGACCTTGCCGCCCTTGGTCTTGACGGTGGCTATGCCTTGGGCGTCGCACCTGATGTTGCGGCACACGACGGTGTAAGTACCCTCGGGCACCTCGATGGTGCGGGCACGCTTATGAGCATTGAAGGCCACATATATGTCACCCCACTGCTCGCCGGGCACATTGCGGCCGTTGATGTGGTAAGCCACGAGGCAGTTCTCGGTGGGCAGGAAGTCCAGGTTGCGGCGCACCATATCGGCACTGCCCATGTGGAAGGCGGGATGTGCCTTGCGCAGGGCAATCAGATTCTTGTAGTATTCCATCACCTGTGGGTAACGCTCCAGGTTGTCCCAGTCGAGGTGGTTGATACTGTCAGGGCTCTCAAAACTGTTGTGCACGCCCTTCTTGTCGCGCAGCATCTCCTCGCCGCTGAGCATGAACGGCACACCCTGTGAGGTCATCACCACGGTCTGGGCCAGCAAGTCCAAGCGGATGAGTTCGTCGGTGGTTATGCCCTTGATGCTGGCCTTGAGGCGGTCCACCAGGCACATGTCGTCATGGCAACTCACATAGGCAATCATCTGGGTGGGTTCCAAGGCATAGGGAGCCTTGCTGTAGTTCACCTTGCTGTAGTCCACGCCAGGGTGCTGGATGGCGCCCACGATACCGAACTTGATGCTTTCTTCATTGCCCTTGACGCCGCCCAGGAAAGCAGCCTTGCTGTTGCTGTCCCACGGGCCGCGCAATGCATCGCGCATCTCGTCGCTGAAGGCGGCGATGCCTGGCATCTTGTTGGTGTTGGCCTTCATGGCCAGTTCTCCTGAGTAGGCGCAACTGCCGGCGCTCCACCCCTCGCCATAGATGAAGATGTCCTGGGGTACAGCGGCGCGTATGGCGTTCATTGTCTCGATGTCGTGCACGCCCATCAGGTCGAAGCGGAAACCGTCGATATGGTACTCCTCGACCCAGTATTTCACACTCTCAATCATGTATTGGCGCATGGCATCGCGCTCGCTGGCTGTTTCGTTGCCGCAGCCGCTGCCGTTGCTGTAGGTGCCGTCGGTGTTCTTGCGGTAGAAGTAGTCGGGACGGGTGAGCTGGAAGTTGCTCCCGTCGATGTTCCAAGTGTGGTTGTACACCACATCGAGAATCACCTTGATGCCGGCTTGGTGCAGGGCCTGCACCATCTGCTTGAACTCGCGGATGCGCACCTCGGGCTTATAGGGGTCGGTCGAGTAACCGCCCTCGGGCACATTGTAGTTCAGGGGGTCATAACCCCAGTTGTACTGAGGCTCGTCGAGGCGGGTCTCATCGACCGAGGCATAGTCAAACGACGGCAGGATGTGCACCGCGTTCACGCCCAGCGCCTTCAGGTGCTCGATGGCGCGCGGCTCAGTCAGTGCCAGAAATTTGCCCTTGTGGGTAAAACCGCCCGACTCGTCGATGGAGAAGTCGCGATGGTGCATCTCGTAGAGGATGAGATCCTTGGCGGCTATGTTGGGGCGCTTGTCGGCGTTCCAGCCTTGGGGATTGGTCTCGTCCTTGTCAACGATGGCGCCGCGCTTGCCGTTCACGCCCACCGCGGTAACCCAGATGCCCGGACACTCACCGCGGAACTTGCCGTTGTACTTTACATCAAAGGTGTAGAACTTGCCCTTCAAGTCGCCCTTGACGGTGGCTTGCCACATCGTCCCATTGCCCTTGTCGCGCTTCATGTTGACGGTCTTGACGGGCTTGCCGCCCAGTCCATCGTTGTAGATGCGCAGTTTCACTTGCTGGGCGTCGCTGTTGGTCTCGACAGTAAAGGCACTCGCGCCGGGGTTGTAGTTAACCCCAGTGCGAGCGTTAAGGATTTGCGGAACGAGTAATGCCATGATTATCGTCAGCAGGATGGTCAGCCGTTTCATTTGCGTCCGCTTTGAGAGATGAGTTCTTTCATGTGGCCGTTGAATTCATTGGCCTTCATCAGCTGCTCGATAGTCATGTGCATGCGGTAGCGCCAGTAGTGGCGGGGATTGGCGGGGATGTTGATGCGCTCGGCATCGGCATCCTCAAGCCGCATCTTCTCGTCGATGGCCAGCCAGTCCTGCAACGAGAACAGGCACAGCATCGACGGGCTTGCCAGGTGGGCGCGCACGATGTCATCGGCGAGCCATCCAGGCAGCGGGTGGGGTGCGGCATCGTTGTGCCACAGTGATGTGTTGTAGTATTCCTGGGTGCGCTCCCAGTCCTCGTCCCACCACTGCCTCATCGTGGGCATGTCATGGGTGGAGATGGTGGCCACGCTGCGATAGGGATTGGCGTTGAGATTGCCGAACTTGATGTGGTTGTCCTTGGGCATCGACTGGATCTCAAGACTCAGGATGCGCAACTCGTTCATCACCCAAGCCACGCAGTCGGGCACCATGCCCAGGTCCTCGGCACACACGAGCATGCGGGTGGCCTGCACCAGTTTGGGCAGTTTCTTCATGGCCTCGTGATACCAGAAGTCGTTGTTGCGGTGGTAGTAATACTCGTTGTAGAGTTTGTTGAACGCCGCCTTGTCTCCCTCGTAGAGGGTCTCGTAGATGAAGTCGAACTGCACCGAGATGCGCGGGTGGAACAGGGCGGGATTCTTGCGGTCGCGCACGAACAGCACATCGCTGATGAGGGCATACAGCCCGTCGCGCAGCCAGATGTCCTCCTCGCTGGTCTTGCCCTGGAAGGCCGCCTCGACCTTGCGCTGAGTGTCATACTCGGGCTTCATGCGGTAGATGTCGTCATGCACACGCTCCACATATTTCTCACGCACGGTGTCGGCCAGCTTGCCGAATACGCGTTCGAGTACCCAGTCGGCGATGAACGGTTGGGTCATCAGGTCCTCCTGGAAGTTCAGCCCGTAGCTGCGGATTTCCTGTGCGCTCATGCCCTGTGACGGCGAGAATTGACCCAGCAGGCCGTGCACGGCATTGATGGGGATTTCCCAGATGCGGAAGAATCCCAGCACATGGTCGATGCGGTAGGCGTCAAAGTACTGAGCCATCTTGCGGAAACGCTTTACCCACCACTGGCAGCCATCGGCGAGCATCACATCCCAGTTGTAGGTCGGGAAGCCCCAGTTCTGGCCATTGGTCGAGAAGGCATCGGGCGGTGCACCGGCCTGGCCGTTCAGGTTGAAGTACTTAGGCTCAACCCATGCCTCGACACTGTCGCGGCTGATGCCGATGGGAATATCACCCTTGAGGATGACATGCTTGCTCTGGGCATAGGCGTGTGCTCCGTGCATCTGCATGTCGAGGTAGTACTGGATATAGTACCACAGGGCAACCTCCTTGAACGCCTTGTTGCGGGGGTTGGACATGGCGGCTCGCTCCTCATCGGTGAAGATGTGGTGGGCAGGCCACTTGGAGAAGGTGGCGGTGCCATACATGTCGCGGTAGTGGCAGAAGGCGGCATAGGGTACAAGCCAATCCTGATTGGCCTCGAAGAATGCCTTGAACTCGTCGCTCTTGAGCACTTGGGCTCCCTCCTGCTCGAACAACAGTTTCATGTATTCCAGCTTGGCGTTATTCACGCGCTCGTAATCAATCTGGGGCAGGGCATTAAGCTCCTTGCGCAATTTCTCAAACCCGGCAGCCTGCTTTTTGTCGGCAAGCTTGGGCAGCTGGCGCAGGTCCATGTACTGCGGGTGCAGGGCATAGATGCTGATGCTGTTGTAAGGATAGCTGTCGCTCCAGGTGTGGGTGATGGTGGTGTCATTGATGGGAAGCACCTGCAGCGCTCGCTGGCCGGTGCTGGCCACCCAGTCTACCATGAGTTTAAGGTCACCAAAGTCGCCCACGCCGAAGCTGCCCTCGCTGCGCAGCGAGAAGATGGGCACTACGGTACCCGCCAGTTTGGCAGGGTAGAGGGGGAAATAGGCCTGCTGCAGCTCATAGACGATGTGCTCGCTCTCCTTGAGCACGGGCAACAGCACGGTGCGGTTGTCGCCCGTTTCCCAGATGGCAGCCTTGCCCTTGCCGCTCAGGATAACGAACTTGAACTCGATGATGGCTTTCTTGAAGGCGGCACCGTCGAGTGAGATGACCCACTCGTTGTGGTTGTGCTCGGTCATCTTCAGCGCTTTTTCCTCATTCCAGTCACCCAGTGCAGGCTCGTTGCCCACGATGGCCAGCGTCTCACCGGTGCGCAACTGCGGTGCGCGCACCTTGAGCAGGATGCATGTTGTGTATTTTGCTTTGGGGACAGCCTGATGCTTGCGCAGGGCCACACAGTCGGTGAAGGCCGAGCTGTACAGGTAACTGTCGTCGGGCATGTCGTTCCAGTGGTCGTAGGTGATATAGCGGTTGGCCTTGGCAGCGCACAGGTCCAGGCGATGGGGAATCACCATCCACTCGTGGCGCACCTGCTTGCCGTCGCGCTCGACGCTGTAGTAGTAATCGATGTGCCCGGCCTTGGCGGGAAGGTCCAGGTCGCATTTCCACGACTTGTCGGTTGCGGGTTTCATCACATGCCCGGTCACCTTGTCGGGCGTTGCGTTATCCACGATATTGAGTACCAGGTTCTCACCATAGATGGTGCTGTACTCGATGTTGAATCTTACTTTCATAATATGGTAGTGTTCAAGTTATTGAATGTTCTGTTTATGCTTCTTGTCCTCGATGATGAAGACACACACGGCGCCTACTGTGAGCAGAACGCCTGCAAGCAGCAGCATATTGCCATTGGATTCGGGCAGAAGTTTGCCTCCAACTAAATTATATAGCGTTTCGCTGAGTGAAGCTGCCACAATTTGGGGGAGGCAGATAGAGCAGTTGAAGATGCCTAGCACTGTGCCCATGCGCTTGCTGCCTTCAAAGGCGTTAGTGACAAGCGTGAAGGGATAGGCCAGCATGGCGGCCCAAGCGAAGCCGATGAGGAAATAGGGCACAAACAGCAAGTACTGGTTGTGGACATAAGGAACCCAGGCAAAACCAGCGGCACCAATCAGTAGCGAAACAATATATCCAACCTTAATGTTCTTGAACTTAGGCAAAACGGTGGCCCACAGGATACTACCTGCCGACTGAACTGCAAATACAATTCCTACCCAGTTGCGCGCATCCTGAAAACCTTTACTTGCAGCATCCAGAGTTCCCCATACATTGTGTGAGATGGTGGCATTAGTGTAGGTCCACATGTATGTAAAAGCAATCCAGCAGAAGAATTGCACGACAGCCACTTCAATAAATACTCTGATAGCCTTTTTGGAGTGGCTATTGCCTGTGGATGTCTGCGTTGCGTTCTCCTCGGTTAAAGCGGCCTCGCGGAATTCCTTCATCTGTTGCGGGTTGTATTCTTTAACATTGAAGAAAGTGTAAAGAACGCACACAACCATGATGGCCGCACCAATGTAGAAAGACCATTTAACCGAATCAGGGATTACGCCTGGGGCTGCAACATTGGCAATGCCGATGGCGGCTAAAGCAAAGGGAGCGATATTGCCAACAAGCGCTCCTGCGTTGCAAAGCAGACTTTGAATAGAGTAGGCTTTGGCCTTCTGTTTCTCATTGACCATGTCGCCCACCATCATCTTGAAGGGTTGCATTGCCATGTTGATGCTCGTGTCAAGTAGCATGAACATGACGACGCAGAAGAACACAGCATTAGCGGCTAAACCCAGATTACCTGAGTTCGGGAGGAAGGTCATCACAAGTACTGCGATTAAAGTACCGACGATGAGCCAAGGTAGTCTTCTGCCGAAGCGGTTCCAGGTCTTGTCACTAAACAAGCCTACGAGAGGCTGTACTATCATGCCCATCAAAGGGGGCACAATCCAAAAGTAACCAATCTTGTCAAGGTCAACTCCCAAGGTTGAGAAAATACCACTGATGTTGGCTTGTTGCAATGCGAAGGCAATCTGCACTCCGAAGAAACCAAAGCTGATGTTCCACAGTTGGTTGAATTTCAAATCCGGTTTAGTTTTAATCATAGTCGTGTTATTTTAGTGTTATTGTGATAATTTCTCGGTTATTGCGGTTAAGCACCTACAAATATAACGCTTTGTTGCCCGCTTTCTTAAATAATAATGTGGCAGAGGGGCAAAAAAATAATGCAACCGATTGCATTCATCGGTCGCATTGATGATGTGTTTGATGCCGTGCCGGGCTTTACTTGCGGCGTAGCAGGCGTGCCAGGGGGCGGGTGAACAGGCGGTTGACCAGCCAGGCGAGCAGGATGTCGATGGGCAGGATGAACAGGGCCAGGTGATTGAGCGACATGTTGCCCGTCAAGTCATGGCACACCATATCGAGCACACCGGTGACGCCGAAGTGCCCCAGCACAGGCGCTACCCAGTAGTTAAAGACGAGGGCAGCCAAGCCCTGCAGCATGAAAATCTCGAAACTGATGCCACCTAGCCATTGCAGTGGCTTGGAAGCCAGTATCTTGCCGACAAATCCCTCGCGCTTGTCATACAGGTGGCATGTCAACAGAATCACCGCCACAGGTAGCCACCACAGGACAGCGTCACTCCATGACAGCAGCGCCCCGCCGGTGGTGAGGAAAGTCCAGATGAGGGCCGATAGCAGGGCGATGCCCACAAGTTCGGCATCGGTGCCATTCTCGCTCTTGCCAAGCAGCGGGGATTGCCTGAGACGGGGGACAGCGTCGGCAATCGTGATGCCGATAAGGAAGTCTATCAGACGCACGGGCGGAAACACATACAGCGCCGTGCGGCTGTAGTCGTCGGTAAACGCCAGCACGGCACAGTCGATGACGGCCAACACGGCAATGATGACGAGTTTGCGGCGCAGCCCCAGGGGGCGGTACCAGCGCGCCAGCAACGGGTAGCACAAGTAGCAGAACAGCAATGTACTGAGGAACCAGGAGAACTGGTTGCAGGAAAAATAGACGGAATGTGTGAAGGACCAGCTGTGCAGCAGCGTCGCGTTGAGTGCAAGCGTCAAGGGCTTGACGGTGAGCAGCCCTAAGACTGCCATCGCTGCAAGCCAAAGCCCCAGGGTGAGCCAGTGCAGGGGAAAAAGTTTCATGGCATGGCCACCGGCAAAACGGCGATAACTGGAGCCGTCCAACTGCTCAAACGGATACTTGAGCGTCAACAGGTATCCACTGGCCATGAAGAAAAAGGTGACACCGGCCCAGGTTGCGGTTTCCAACTCCGCCACCCCTGCGTGGAAAAGCACTATAACCAAGGCGAATAAACCGCGCCAACCGTTAATGGTTTTAATCATTCAGTTTAGAGTTTAGAGTTTTACGCAAGGGGCGGGTGAACACTCGGTTCACAACCCATGCCAGCGGCAAGAGCAGGGGCAGGGCAAACCATGCGAGCCGGTCATAGATGATCCAGCCGTAATGGCCAGCAACGGGTGACACCACATAGTTAAACAGATGAAAGGCCACAAACTGCAGCACATAGACTTCAAAACTGATGCTGCCGAGCCATTGTAATGGCTTGCACAGCAATAGTTTGCCTATTGCCCCCTCGTTTCCGTTGAACAAGGCAAAAACCAGCAGGATGCATCCCTGCGGCAGGAGCCAGATGAGCACATCTTCCCACGGCTTGACCCATGTGGTGGCCACATTCACGGTGATGGCGGCGGCAAGCAGGAGCATGGCAGCGGCCTCGAGCGCGGTCGCTGTGGCAAAGGTGGCCTGGCGGCAGTGTGCCTTGAGGGCATGATAGAGATGGAACAGGATGAGTCCCACAACGATATCAAGGACATGGGACAATGGATTGACAAACACGGCTTCGCGCCCCGGGATGTCAAGGGGCAGCAGCACGATAGCCAGCACGACGGCCAGCACGATAGCCAGTACCACCTTGTAACGCAGGCGCCACCGGCCTATCCAGTGGGCCATGAAAGGGTAGATGAGGTAGCAGAACAGCAGTGCGCACAGGTACCATGCCACAGGGTTGAGCCCATAGTGGATGTCGTGGGCAGGGAACCAGGAATGGATGAGCATGGCACTCAAGGCCGTCGGCCCCCAATGGATGTCGGAGGGGTAATAGTGCCACCCCAGGGCTATCAACAGCGCGAGTCCCAGCCAGTGCAGGGGATAAATCCTCAAGGCGTGTGAGATGGCAAAGCGGCCGTACCGGCCAGCCGTGAGCCGCTCAAACGGATGCCTCATTGCCAGCAGGAAAGTGCTGGAGAGGAAGAAGAATGTCACACCGGTCACCGCCACATTCCATATCCAGCCCACGCCGGCATGGAAGAGCACGATGGTGATCGCCATGAGTCCTCGCCAAGAGTTGATTGTCCGTATCATATTCAGCCAAAAAAAGGAGCCCGTTTCTAATGCCTTGCAGCGTGGGCCATAGGCGGCATGGTGCCGCAAGATTGTGTCGCAAAGATAGTGCAAGCCGAGCGGAATGACCAAATAAAATAGCAAAAAACGAATGCCTCGGCGGCCGCCGATAGCCATTTTATAGGGTTGTTGTCGAGGTGCAGCCCATCCTGGTCGATAGGAAAAGTTACAATTTTTTTGCAACGCTTGAACCATTAAATATGCTTTATGGTGTCAGGTTTGTAAAAAATTTGTAATTTCGCAGCCGCAAAACAGTTAATGGCGACAAACCAACACAACAATAAAGCTGCAAGCCGAGGTTCTAAATTCTTGAAGGACATCGGCATTTATGCTATCGGTAACATCGGCTCCAAGCTCATCACCTTCCTGATGGTGCCGATGTACACTCACTATGTGGCCAAGTCAGATTTCGGCTACTATGATCTGTGCTTGACCGTGTGCTTGCTGTTGGTGCCGTTTGTGACACTGCAATTGCGCGATGGCGCTTTCAGGTTCCTGCTCGATTGTGATGACACGGTGCAGCGACAGCGCATCGTCTCGTTTGTGGCCCGGGTGATGCTGGTGACCATGACCATTTCGATGCTTGTTGCCGTGGTGATGGCGCTATTTACCGATATCAGGTATCTGTGGTATGCTGTGGGTATGCTCATAGCGATGTCTTTGCAAGAGGTTTACTCACAGGTATTCAGGGGCTTAGGTAATAATCGGGCATTTGTGATGGTCGGCATCTTGTCGGCGCTGGGAATCGGCGTGTTCAGCATTCTGTTTGTCGTCAAGATGGGCTGGGGTATCAAGGGCATCTACCTGGCCAATATCCTTGCCCGCGTGTTGGCGTTGATCCTTGTCGAGTCTCGCGTGCGCCTGATTACCCGGCACACGCGGTTGCACATCGACTTCCGCGAGGTGGGTCGTGAGATTGTGCACTATACTTTACCCTTGCTCCCGGGGTCGTTGTGCTGGTGGCTGACGGGCAGCAGCGACCGCCTGTTTATCAGCCACTTCTTGGGATTGGACGACAATGGCATTTATGCAGTTGCCATCCGTTTCACGGGCATCATCAACACACTGGCCATTATCTTCTACCAAGCTTGGCAGGAGACCGCAATCCTGCAATACCACAGTCCCGACCGCAACCGCTTCTTCTCCAAGATGTTCAATAGTTACATCTTCCTGTTGGCATTCATCTTTGTGGGCTATGTGTTCATGCTCAAGGTCAACTATGACTGGCTGGTTGCCAGTGAGTACAATGAGAGTGTCAACTACATCTTCCCGTTAGGCTTCTCGGCTGTCATCTTTGCCATAGCGGCATTCTTTGACATGGGCTACCAGTGTGCCAAGGATACCAAGCGCACACTGCCTGCCATTGTGCTTGCGGCTATCGTGAATGTTGCTCTTAATTTCTTGCTTATCAAGCCGTTGGGAGTGTATGGCGTCATCGTTACCCAGCTGGTGACCTATCTGGTGCTCGTCATCTACCGCTGGCACGACATGAAACGCTATTTTGTGCTGAAAATAGAGAAACGCACACTGGTGCCGGTGGCAGTGATGTCGCTGTGTGCCGTTCCGTTCTATTATAACCCTTTCAAGTGGCTGGATATCATCGTGATGCTTGTCGCTCTGGCCTTGATAGCGTGGGCTGCAGGCAAGGAATTGCGCGACCTGTTGCTGTCGAAATTCACCAAATCACGCGCCTCCACAAAATAAACGGCTGTCCTTCTCGTTATATAATAGTAATAAACTATTATACCGTATGAAATCAAGATTACTGATAATGCTGATTGCCGCGGCAACGCTGCTGTCATGCCAAACCAACAAGAGTCCGCTTGGCTATTTCAATGACCTGAGCGACAAGGAAATGGGCACGCTGCCCAATCCCCAGGGTAATTACCCCATACGCATTCAACCCGATGATGAACTGGTGATTACCGTGACCTCGGCTGTGCCCGAGGCCACTGCGGCCTACAACCTGCCCATGGACAACCCTGCCACGCGGGGCAACCTGCGTACGCAGACCCAGCCGCGCACTCAGACCTATATCGTTGATGACCAGGGTTATATCCTGTTGCCGATATTGGGCCGCATACTGGTGGGCGGCAAGACCCTGAGCGAAATCTCCAATGAAATCACGGGCATGGTGGCCCAGAATGTCAAGGACCCCTATGTCCGCGTGGATATCGTGAACTTCAGTGTCGATGTGATGGGCGAGGTGCGCGCTCCGCAGCGCGTATATTCGGGTCATCAGCAATATACCGTGCTGGATGCCCTGGCCCAGTGTGGCGACCTGACCGAGTATGGTCAGCGCGACCGCGTCTATGTCATCCGCACCGAGAACGGCAAGCGTGAGTTCCACCGTCTGAACCTGAATAGCAGCGAGGTGTTCAATTCGCCTTTCTTCTACCTGCGCCAGAATGATGTGGTCTATGTTGAGCCCAACAAGATTCGTGTCGATAATTCGAAGTATAATCAGAACAACGCATTCAAGTTGTCGGTCATCTCTACCGTGGTGAGCAGCGTGTCGGTTATCGCCTCACTCATCATTGCACTTGCCCGATAAGCTTACTGCCAACTGAAAACCGCAAACCAAAACATGGCAAAATTCAATACACCTCCCACAGCACAGCAAGAAGAACAGATTATTGACTTTGGCGCATTTGTGCGCAAGTACAAGCGCTACTGGTGGCTCTTCCTGTTGTCACTGATTGCTTGTATGTCGCTGGCGTTCCTTTACCTGAAGTTTGCTCAGCGCATTTATAATGTCAAATCGGTTGTCCTGGTCGCCCAGGACGATAACGGTGCCGGTGCCGGTGCCAGCCTGCTCAAGAGCATGAAACTCATGGGCCAGGGCAGCAAGGTCGATGACGAGATGATTGTCTTCTCGTCGCAAGAGCTGTGCACCCAGGTAGTCAAGGAACTCAAGCTCAACCGCACCTACCTCGAAGAGAAGGCATGGTACAAGCCCGACAGGGACCATTACAACAGTTCTCCTGTCGAGGTGATTGCCCCTGAGGAGATGTTTGACACGCTGACCTCGGTATTGAAGTTCAAGATTGATCTGGACAAGGAGGGTAGGGCAAGCATCAAGGCCACCAAGGGCAAGAAAGTCATGGCCGAGTTGAAGAACGCCACACTGCCGACGACGGTCAAGACCCCTTATGGTGTGTTTGCCGTGCAGGCAACCGACCACTTCACGACCGGCAAGCCGCGTCACATCACGGCCAGCCTGTACAGCAACCAGCTTAAGGGTGAGCAGCTCAACAGGCGCATCAAGGTCAAGCTGGCCAACAAGAAATCCAACGGTATCAACCTAAGTATTACCGAGAACAATAAGTCCCGAGGCATTGATGTCCTGAACACCCTCATGGACCTCTATAATGAGAGAGGACAGTTGGAGAAGGATGAGCAGGCTGTCAATACCGCCAAGTTCATCGATGAGCGCTTGGCGATTATCTACAAGGGACTGACGGGCAGCGAGGCCGATATCGAGGCCTACAAGCGCGCACACAAGATTGTGGACCCCGAGTTGCAGGTCAAGTCGGCTGTCGCCAAGCAGGAAATTACCGACCGCGCCATCGTCAAGTTGGAGACCAACCGCCAACTGCTGGGCATGGTCAAGGACTTTGTGAGCAACCCTGCCAACAAGCATAGCTACATCCCCTTTGAGGTGGATTCAAGTGCCGCTTCGGCATCTATCAAGGCCTACAACACCCTGTTGGCTAAGCGCATGGAACTCGAGCAGTCGGCCCAGGGCGAGAACCTGGCACTCAAACAGCTCGACCAGCAGATTGACGCCATGCACGGCAATGTGCTGCAGGGCATCAACAGTTCCATCCGTGGCGTGGAGTTGCAGCTGAACAAAATACGCGGCGAGGCCAATGCCACCGCCGGTGACCTGAGCAAGGTGCCTACCGAGGAGCGTGAGGCTCGCGAGCTGCTGCGCCAGCAGGGCATCCAGAACACGCTCTATACCTTCCTGCTCGAGAAACGCGAGGAGAACGCATCAGCCCCAACAGGATGATAACCCTGGCCATGGCGCTGATGGCAGGCCTCATCCTGCCGTTGCTGCTGGTTTACCTCAAGGACCTGTTTACCACCAAGTTCTCCAACCAGGAGGAACTCGAGGAGATTTCTCAGGTGCCGTTCATCGGTCATATCCACCACAATCGTCACAACACCCAACTGGTGGTCAAGGAGGGCAAGACCTCGGCCATTGTCGAGTTGTTCCGCTATGTGCGCAACAACCTGCAGTTCCTGCTCAACAAGGAGGATGACAAGGTCATCTTGGTCACCAGCAGCGTCAGTGGCGAGGGCAAGTCGTTCATCAGCACCAACATCGCCTCGTCGTTTGCCCTGCTGGGCAAGCGTGTGGCCCTCGTCGGCATGGATATCCGCTCGCCCAAGTTGGCCACGATGCTCAACCTCGAGGAGGTGCCTGGCGTGACTTCTTACCTGTCGCGCAGCGATGTCACCCTCGACCAGATTGCACAGCCTTGTGCCGAGGTCAAGGGCCTCGATGTGTTTGTCGGTGGTGCCATTCCGCCCAACCCGTCGGAGTTGCTGCTGGGTGACCGTGTGAAGGACATGTTCCGTGACCTGCGAGAGCAGTACGATGTCATCATCGTCGACTCGGCGCCGGTGGCCCAGGTGAGCGACAGTTTCGCCCTGGACAAGTACAGCAATGCTACCGTCTATGTGACGCGTGCCAACTACACGCGCCGCAACCTCATCAAGTTCATGAACCGCATCGCTGCCAACAAGCAGTTGAAGAACATGTGCGTCGTCTTGAACGATACCAAGCCCAGCAATGACAACACCTACGGCTACGGCATCGGTAACAACAAGGACAAGGATTGATTCCGCATAAGTTCTGCTGGTAGATGGATCGAGCGCTCATATTCGTGACTTTGGGCTTCGCGTCGCTCTTCTTCTTTGCGCGCGAGGGCTCCCGCTTGACACGTGAGCGCCTGAGCGAAATCATCATCGCCATCTATACCTTCTCGTGTTGCTTTACCAGATTGTACCTGCCACTGATCAAAGGTAGTGGAGAGCCTTGTGGTACCTTCGGAACAAGCCTTGCCATCTGGCCTTTCTATCTCATGTCGTTCATCCTGATATGGATTATAGCCCATGACAAGGAATGGCGCATCCGCCGCCCCAACATATGGCTGGTTCTCATTTTTACGGCCTATGCCGCTTACACGATGCTCAACCCTTATAACCTTGCCCGGCGTTCGTCGCTGGTCGAGGTTTTTTACCTGTTGTCTTTTGCCGTCTTTATCTATCTGTTCGCCAATAGTTTCTCGGTGAAGACAGTGGTGAGGGGCATCTACATGGGCCTGGCCTTTACGGTCATTATCCATGTGATGCTGGCCATCTTGTACCCCATTATGGGTATGGAGGCCGCCATCAAACTGTTTGACAGCGAGGCCGCGACACGTAGCGATGACCGTGTGGGTGCGGTGGGTACCATGGGACACCCCAATATCTTGGGTACCTATGCTTCCTACTATTTCATCTTTTTCTGCGCTTGCTTCCTGACCGCTTATAGGCGTCGCGAGAGCGCTGTCTATGCGGCGTTGTCGTTTATCATCATCGTCTTGAGCGCAAGCCGTAGCGCATTGCTCGCCGCGGTAGTGGCACTGGTGGCAATTGTGGTCTTTTACGTCTATAGGCGCTACAAACTGCTCAGTTTCCAGAGTATCCTGAAGGGTATTGTCCCGTTGGGCATCTTCATCGCGTTGATGCTGCGTGGTCCCTTGAGTTTTTTGTTCAGCGATGTTGAGAATCTTGATGAGATGACGATGTCGCGTCTGCTGCACTACTACTGCGGCTATGAGATTTTCATGGACCATCCGTTGGTGGGCGTGGGCGTGAACGCCCATCTGGTGTATCTCGTCGAGAACGGCTCGGCGATGATGTTTGAGCAGGTGTTCGACATGACCGACATCTGGCAGCCCGAGGAATTCATGTTCACCAATCCCATCCACAATATCTGGATTATCCTTATCGATGAGTTGGGTCTCATCGGGTTCCTGCCTGTCTTGGGCTTTGTCATCTGGTATATCGCGACCTTCAAGCGACGAACGCGCTCGTCGCTCAACCGATATTACAACGTCATCAACATCACCGGCCTGGGCGTGGCGTTCTGCTGGCTCATTCAGGGCTGCAGTGACTGGGCCCCGTTGACACCTCAGGTGCTCAACCTGTCGTTGATGTTTGTGGCTTTGTCGTTGAGCCGTCACTATCCCACCGAGGAACACCCCGAGTTTGAGTCGGTCGAGGCTGCCAAGCGCCGCCAACTGGCCGAGATCGAAGAAGAACAGAAGGAAGAAGAACCCGCAACCCCTGAACCCGCATGAGAACCCCGTCGCAGCACATATTGTTCATTGCGACCGAGTATGCGGCAGGCATGCGGCCCTATGCCGACACCATAATCCATAGCCTGTGGCAGCAGGGCGACCATGTGTTGGTGGTTGCCAAGGACGACACGGTCAAGCATGATTTTGACGGCCTGCCTGCCGACAGCGTCACCTGGGTGGATTATCCAGCCTCAAAACTGAAAAAACTGGCTTTCCGTTTCAGGCCTTCCCAATTAATACGGCAGATTGAGGAATTGGTGACCGAACAAGGCCTTCAACTCATCTATTGCCTCACGGGGGAACTGGTCCTTGCCGGCAGTTGCAGGCGACTGCAGCGTCTGGTCCCGCTGCTCTACACCATCCACGATGCGGTGGGACATGATTCCAAGTTCGACGGTCTGGTCTCTTGGCTCAAGCACCATCTGCTCGTGGCCTGGCCGCAAAGCCGCCTCATCGCAATGACGCACTACCAGGTCACCAACAGCAAGCCGCAGCAGCAATTGGTAAAGGAGCGCTATCCTTACCACAAGGTGTATTATGCCCCGTTCCCGACGTTGGTTACCGAGGCTATCGCCAGCGGCGATGCCCGTGTCCCGGAACTCGAAGGGGTCGCTGGCGGCTATATCCTCTTCTTCGGCAACCTGCAACTGTACAAGGGTGTGCACCTGCTCTATGAGGCCTACCTGTCGCATCCCGAACTGCAGGCCCATCCCCTAGTCATCGCAGGCTCGGGTTACATCTACTTCAAGCGGGCGAATGATGAGCCTGGTGTTACTTTTATCAACCGGTTTATCGATGACGAGGAACTCAAAGACCTGTTCTCGCGTGCCGCCATTGTCGTTTATCCCTATATCTCGGCGACACAGAGCGGTGTTGCCAGCATAGCCAGCTATTTCGGCAAGCCGATGGTTTTGAGCGATCTGCCTTTCTTCAAAGAGACCTGTGAAGGGTGTGCGGGAGTGGAGTTTTTCCCGAGCGGTGAAATTGAGGGGCTTGCCGATGCTATCAAGCGGTCGCTCGAAGCCCCGACATCGAGCCTCGACATGTATCAACGGCAATATTCGCCTGAGGCCCTGCGTGAAACCCTCAACGAAGTTATCGCCCGATTCCGTTAAACACATATGATACAATCAAGTCTAAAACAATAAAAAGGACACAAAGATATGAAACGGATAACACAATTCATCCTGCTGATGGCCCTTGTGGTGCTCACGGCATTGCCCACCCAAGCCAGGACTTTCGTTGTTGACATGAGTACCGTAACGGGAGACCTGACGCAGTACTTGAGGGAAAAAATCAAGGTTGCCACCCGCAGCGACACCGTAGTGCTCAAAGTGGGCGAGGGAGAGTACGCCATCAATGGAACCATTGAGTTCAAGTGTAATGCTGTTATTAAAGGTAAGGGAAGAGATTTGTCCACTATTGTCTTCAACAATGGCAGCGACCGCAATGGCTTCAAGGCATTTACTGATGACACCTTCTTAATGTTTCATGGTCTACTTGAGCAATCGATTTCGGTTGACATCAGTGATGTGACATTCAGGCTTAAGGAGCACAAGGGTATCTGGTGGAACGATGCCGGCGACAAGTCCCAAGAAAAATATGCGGTCAAGATATATCATGCCCATCGGGTTAACATCCATCGGGTTAACAGCTATCTGTCCAACGCCATCATTACGAACTATGACCTGCGCATCTGCTCTAATGTAGATATCACCGACTGCATCATTTCCAACTATAACAATACCCACACGGGCGGCAATCTGTGGATTAGAGGCGAGATGCACAATATCAATGTCAAGCGCAACAAGTTTTATAAGTATGGCAACGACGAGATTATCGCTGTCTTCAGCAATATTGTCAACAATAAGGGAATTGTCAGGGGAAACGCTAACCGCACCGACATCTACATTGAGGATAATGAGATCTCTTATGGATATGACGGGAAAGAAAAAGACCCCAGTATGGTTAATCATACTTTATTTACCCTACAGACTGGCAACGATGAGGGCAAGTGGGTGACTACAACGCGCAATTTCTATGTAAAAAACAATAAGTTCTTGGTCAATGACGAGTGCCAGCGTTGCATCTTTGTGAGTTTAACAGAGAATGACAGGATCCAGAACATAAACTTTGTCGGTAACGAAATCGTCAACGAAAATTTGCATTCTTCCCGTCAATACTACAGGCAGGACATTGAAATCAATAACCGGGGTAAGTCTCTAGACCCTATCCACATTGTCAATAATACAGTAACCAACAAGAACCCTGTGCTCAACCCTTCAAAGACCATCGGGTACAGTTTCCTGCTCATGCAGGGCGGCAATGTTGATATGAGTGACAACAAGATTGTGAGCACTGTGACTGTTGATCCCTTCACAGGCAAGGAGGCTGGTGTGCAACTGGTGTGGTGCGGTGCCGACGGTGGTACGCTCACTATGCGTAATAATGTGTGCAAGGGTATCAAGTGCATCTCGACTGTTGGTGCTGGAGAAGGTACCAAGCATTTTACACTCAACGCTTTCAACAACTACTTTGTCGGAGACACAAGAGTATACTGCCACAAGGTTGAACGCTTGGATATTAATTTCACGGGCAACACACTTATATGTGACAATATGAATTTCTTCCTTCAGGAATTTGCGACAAAAGGAAGTGTGGTATTCAATAACAACGAAGTGAAGGTGTCCAGCGGTGATGGCCGTTTCATGACACATTGGGCAAAGACTTCGACCGATGACATGAGATTTGAGAAATTGGAAGTGAAAAATAATGTGTTCCAAGGTGTGAAGAGTGAGCAAGACATGTTTAAGAAAATGACTAATGTTAAGAAGCGATCAATCCGCTCCAATACGATCCGATGAGACTCATATGGGTATGGCAAAAGAAAGGGTTCTGCAAATAGACTACCTGAAAGGGATTTTCATCCTGTTGATGGTACTGTTCCATCTGGCACTGGTCGAGGAGACTTATCCCGTGTTGAGAAATGCTGTTTACACATTTCATATGTCGGCTTTTCTCATCATTTCAGGTTACCTTGCCCATGTGGACAAGGAACCAGAGGCCTTCGGCAAGGGACTGTTGCGCATCGCCGTTCCTTATTTGCTGTTCGAGTCACTATATATCCTCATGCAGTACTTCTTGGGCGGCAGCCTGGGTGCACACAACGCAATCGGCAGCCTCTCGGCGACCGGTTTCGTGACCCGTGTCTTGACCCTGCCTACGGGACCCTATTGGTACCTGCACACGTTGGTTATCTGCAAGGTAATTTACTGGCTCGTTTACAGCGTGTTGCGGTTGCAGGGCATCTCGGGTCTTGCTTTGTCTGGACTTGCATTGTTTGGACTTTCGTTGGTCATCGAGGGTTTGGACTGGCACAATGTTATCTATTTTCTGATAGGTATTGCCATTTTCAGGAGCGGAAAGTCGTTGCTGTCAGTCATCACTCCGTCATTTCTGGCAGCATTGCCGCTTATCATTCTGTTTTGGTTTCCCGAGAACTTCAACAGTGGCTCATTGGCTGGTATAGCCATTACAGTGCTGGTTATCAGTCTACTATTGGCAATCTACCCTTATTGCGTGAATCCCCTGCGTTCTCTTTTGTGCTATGTGGGGCGTAACTCACTAGCTATCGTTGTGTTTTCACCTGTCTTCACGATTCTCACCAAACAGATCTCTCCACTGTTTTCATTTGACCATACGGCCATCTGTTTCGCTCTTGTGTCGCTTACCTTTGTAGTAACCTGCTGCTTAGTCAGCGCTTGGCTCGCCGACAAGTTGAGGCTCAGCAGGTTTATCTTTATGAGACAAGATTTTTATAGCAGTCTAAAATCATGAAGGTTCTTATCATCAACTGCATCCTCTCGACGGCCGAGAAAGGCGTCATTACTCCCAAGAAATCCATTTGGGACTGTATGATCAGCACCTTTGCGCGGGGTTTTATTGAATTAGGGCACAAAGTCACCATTCTCGCCTCACAGGAATTCAAGCCGACAGAAACCGAGGAACTGCCATTTGATGTCATCTATTTCCCGTCACGGCTGCCGCAGGTGTTCAAACCCAGTTTGTTGCCCTGGCCACGGGGTATGCGTGGGTGGTTGAAGTCTCATGCCGCCGATTATGACCTGGTGATTGCCAGCGAGTCGTTCCAGATTTCCAGCTTGATGGCCGCGAGGGTTTGTGGCCCTAAATTGCTCATCTGGCAGGAAATGGTTCGCCATCAGCGTCTGTTGTTCAAGCTGCCCTCCAAGGTCTGGCACAATGTCGTGTTTCCCATGTTTATGCGCGATGTGACCATCGTGCCGCGCAGTGAGCCCGCCAAGCGTTTCATGAGTCGATACAGCCACCATGTGAGCGATGTGATTGTCGATCATGGCACCGATGCATCAGTGCTCTACCCCAGCGACCATCGGGAGAAAGCCTTCATCGTCATCGCTCGACTGGTTCCTGGCAAGAATGTGGACCGCATCATCACCAAATTTTCACGACTCATTGCCCAGAAGCCTTATACTGACTACCGCCTGGACATCATTGGCGACGGCGACCAAATGACCAAACTCAAAAGCCTTGTAGCATCGATGGATATTGAGGACCATGTCGTTTTCCATGGTTTCCTGAGCCATGAAGAACTCGCTGCACCGTTAAGGCATTCGTTGGCCTTGCTTGTCGATACCAGCAATGACTTGAACATGCTTACCACAGTCGAAGCCATCACCAGCGGCACTCCCGTGGTGACCAACACGGTACCTTCGACGGCCTCGTTTATTGCGGCTAATGGCTTGGGTATCGCCCGTGACAACTGGGACGAGACCGACCTGATAAAAGTGATTGAGAACTATGATAAAATGCATGCTGCCTGTGTCAGGGAGGGTCGCGAACTGACCAATGTGGCCTGCGCCCGCAAGATGATTGCTATCGCACAATAGAGAAAGGAATCTGGCACCATGAAACGATTATTCAGCGCAATCCTACTGCTTCTCGGCACGCTACTGGCAGCCCAGGCCCAGGGCGGGTTGCGGCCGCGTGGTGATGTGAACTGCGACTGGGAGGTGACGATTGCCGATATCAACACGCTGGTCGACTCGGTCATGTCGGGGGCGCAATACCACATGTTCTACAGTTATGCCGCCGACATCAACGGTGACCAGGAAATCAACATCGCCGACATCAACCTCCTCGTGGATGCCGTCCTCGGGCACGAACTGCCGCCCATGCCGTCGTTCTCGGGCACCATGCCTGTGATGTATATCAACACCGAGGGGTACCACAACATCGACAGCAAGGAAGTGTATCTGCATGCCGACTGGTGGCTTGACAACATGGGAATCGAGGGCGTTGAATCCTTCGGGTCGGCCGAGCATCCCTTGGGGATGCAAATCAAGGGCCGTGGCAATTATACCTGGACGGTGAGAAAAAAGCCCTTCCGTATCAAACTCGACGAGAAACAGCCCTTGCTGGGGATGGACAGCAACCGTCACTTCTGCCTGTTGGCGCATGCCGATGATAAATACGCCAAACTCAAGAATGCCATGGGCTTTGAGTTGAGCCGACGCATCGGGATGGCTTACACACCCGAGCAGAAACCCGTCGAGGTCGTTCTCAACGGCCAGTACATCGGTCTGTATTTCCTTGCCGAAAAGATTCGCGTGGGCAAGCATCGCGTTAACATCGAGGAGCAAAACGATGAAGAGAAGTGCTGTCGGCCGAGCAGCATCAATACATCCAGCAGTTCCTGGAAAAAACCAATACTGCGATTTATACCAAGAACAAAGTCAGCACCGAGTGGGAACGCTACATCGATATCGATTCCCTGGCTTGTTTCTATATTGTGGGCGAAATCCTGGATGATACCGAATATTTCTCCGGCAGTTGCTACATGTACAAGCACAGGGGGGATAATGAAAAACTGATTTTCGGGCCGGTGTGGGACTTTGGCAATGCCTTCCAGAGAAAGATTTATACCGGAGTGGCTGACTTTGACTACTTCTTCTATCAGCAACCCACCTATTTCCATTCACACTGGATTGAGGAAATCGCCAAGTTCCCGCATTTCCAAATTGTCGTCAGGCGGCACTGGCGCGAGTTCTATGCTTCCGGTTTCAATGGTTTGGACATCGACCGGTTTGTTAACGACCATGTCGAGGCCATCCGTCAAGCCTATGCCGCCAATGCCATCCGGTGGTCAGGAACGGGTGTGATTGACTGGGAGGCCTACCAGTTTAAGCAGTACATGAAAAGCAAGATAGATTGGCTGCAATCCCAATGGGGAATGCCGGTTATTGTTGACCCTGAAGGGCCAGAAGACGAAGTGCTTCCAAAGTAAAGGTCAGTTGGGGAAGAGTTGCTGGCGGGTTGCCGCGGCGATGGTTTTCCAGTCGTATTTCTCAAGGTCGTAATGCTGCGGCTCGGCGGGGGCGTCGAGCAGGCGGGTGAGGGCGGTGCACAGGGCGTCGATGTCCTGCACGGCGAAATAACTCTGCTCGGGCAGGTCGACCTGGCGTGTGCCGGGGATGTCGCTGCACACGATGGGCAAGCCGTAGGCCATCGCCTCGAGCATCACCATCGGGAAACCCTCGTTGACCGACGGCAGGACAAAGCAGCGGGCATGGCTGTAGAGTTGGCGCAGGTCCTCGCCTGTGGTGAATCCCGTGAAGATGACTTTGTTTCCGGTATCCAGTTTTTCCAGTTGTTGACGGTATGAACTGTCGTGGTCGCTGGCGCCCGCGATAACGATCTGCTGGACCTGTGGCAGGCGGTTGGCTGCCTCGACCAGGTATTCCAGTCCCTTCTCGGGCGTGAGGCGTCCCACGGCGAGCAGGTACTCGCCCCGGTTGATGCCGTGCTTGTCAAGGAACGATGTCGAGTCGCTACGGGTCACGGCGTCGATGCCGTTAGGGATAAAGACGCTCTTGTCGAGGGCTCCGCACTTTTCCATCTGGTACTTGTTGACGAAGATGACGCGGTTGCTGCAGTGGAGAGAGATTTTCTCGCACTGTCGCAGCAGCCAGCGCGCGGGGGCGTTCCACTTGCTGTGCTCGTAGTTGGGGCTGTGGTAGGTCAGCACCACGGGCAGACCCATTAGGCGAATGAGCGGCGCAAACATGCCCGGCCCGATGTTGTGGATGTGCACCACATCGGGGCGGTGAAACATGATGTGCATCACGCTCAATAAAGTGTGCCACACGGCCTCGAAACCCTTGATGCGGGTCGAGGGCAGATCGATGTATTCGATGTTAGGGAACGATTGCGACGACTGTTCTGTGAGGTAGGCGCGGCGGCGGTAGAGGCGCACCTTGACATCGTCCAAATGGGTATAAAGGTGGTAACTGTGAGCCTCAACGCCCCCCTGGATGCCAGGGAAGCCGCGCGTCCCGATCACCGCTACCGTTTTCATCTTTTTCTTGAATATCTAGTTGTTCTAGATGTTCTAGAATATCTAGAAGTCTAACCCCTAACTCCTAACTCATAACCGAATTAGTCCCAGCACAGGTCCTGGCCCTTGCGGATGCGCCACTTGTTCTTGAGAATCCACTTGATGGGCACCCAGGGGCGGCGCACCATGTCGTGGCGCTCGGTGACGATGAAGGTGCAGTTGCGCTTGCAGTTGCGCACCTTCTCCATCGCTGCCTTGGCCTTGTCGCTGTTCATGATGTTCTCGAAGGAGTCTTCCTTGATGTTGCCCATCACCCATTCCTCACCGCTGCCGTTGCAGGGGGTGACATTGCCCCACGGGTCGATGAAGAAGAAGTCGCTCAATGCGCCGCAGGGCGGACGGTACTCGTCTGTGTCGCCACGCAGGCGGCGGTGAATCGAACGGTTGAAGTAGGCGCGGCCATAGTCCTTCAGGCGGTCCTTGAAGTGGCGGCGCTTGCTGGTGAGCAGGGCCTTGACGAAGAGTTCGTGCTGGCGCAGGGCCTCCTCGCTCTCAATCTGGTTGTCCTCCTTGTGGAAGTACCACGAGTTGTGGACGGCGCTGTTGCCCAGTTCCACATCCAGGGCCACGCACAGGTCGTAGAGGTGCAGCAGGTCCTTGTAGTTATCGGGCGAGATGACCACCGAGAAGCCGATGTTTTTGCACTTGGTCTTCTTGAGTTCGAGCATGGTGCGCAGGGCGTGGTCAAAGCCGTCCTTGATGCCGCGCTTGGTGTCGTTGATCTTGGGCAGACCACGGGATTTGGGATAGAGGATTTCAAAGATGCGGTCGATGTCCTTGCGCAACGTCGGCTCACCGCCCGTGATGTTGATGCGCAACCCCGCGGGCAGTTTCTCATAGTATGAGGAGTCTATTTCTTCGTTAGGGTTGGTCTGGAACTTCCAGATATTGCACATGTTACACTGCGCATTGCACCTGAAAGTGGTGATCAGACTTCCCTGAATCACATTCTTCATCGCTATCGTCAATAAGCATTACACTTATTTAACTAATGTAAATTTAAAATATTGTGCAAAGGTATAAAAAATGTGTAAGCCAGCGCAAATATCATTCATTTATTTGCAACTGCTACGCGTGCTGACAAGTGAAGAAGCGAGTCAGAAGTTGTAAATATCGTGCATCAGTCCCTTCAGGTGGGCCTTGGAGCCGAAGCGTTCAAGAGCCTTGGCGGCAATCCCGGCATGGTCCCAATCGCGGGACATGGCCATCGTGATGGCTGTCGAGAGTGTCTCTTGGTCAAAGGGTTGGAAGACAATGCCGTTGCTGCTGTCGATGAGTTCGGGAATGCCGCCGACCTGTGACCCGGCGACAGGGGTGCCGGCACACAGCGACTCGACGACGCTCAACGGGTTGTTCTCGTACCACTGTGACGGGGTCACACTCAGCCGCGCGCTGGCGAGCAGATTGGCCACTCGCACAGCATCAATCATGCCTAGGAACTCGATGTTGGAGCAGTCGGCATACTTGATGCGCATGGCGGGCTCCAGCGGACCGCCGCCTGCCACCTTGAGCCGGTAGGGGAGGCGGGAGGCTACCTCGAGCAGGTCCTTGATGCCCTTCTCGGACGAAAGGCGCCCCACAAAGCAGTAATAATCCTCTCGCGTGGTGTTGCCGCCAGATTGGTAGCGTTCATACTTGACTGGGTCGAGGAAATTGTTGAGCACCTTGATTTTTGCGGGGTCAAAGCCTCCATCAAGCATTTTGCTGGCCATGAACTCGCTGGGGCAGACAAACACATCGGTATTCCGCTCCAGGCGCTTGCGGTTCCACTTCCTGGCCTCGAGCCATGCCACGCCGCTAGCGGGCAGAGAGCCTTTCATGCACTTGTGGGTGAGGGCGTTGAGTTTTGCGCCCTTGAAGCACTTCTCACAGGGTTTGTCCCCCAGCAGGCAGTCATAGCGCGGGCACAACAGTTTGTAGTCATGCAGTGTCCACACCACGCGGATGCCGCGCTTGTGGGCCAGTTCCCCTACAATGGGGGACAGGTAACTGTGGATGTTGTGCAGGTGCACCACATCGGGCTTGAAGTCGTCGAGCACGGCCTCAAAGCGCTCCCGCACATCATCGCAGCCCATGGTGCGCTGCAGGGCTTGCCACTGGTTGCGCAGGCCGCCGCCGAAGTTCACCCGGCTGGCAAAGCGGTCCTGATAGTGTGCCGGCAGATTCTGCGGGTATTCCATGGCAAACACCTGAGCCTCCACGCCGTTCTCACGGAGCAGAGCCTCGGTGTTGAGGACGACAACACAGTCGCCGCCTCTCGCGTAATAAAACTTATTGACCAAGAGTACTCGTTTTGCCATAGGCCGTCATTTACTTGTTGTTGTCACTTTAATAACGCAACAACAAGCCGGTTTATTATAAATAATTCGGGAATGAACCCTGAGAATTCAGTCAAGCCTGGAGTTCTCGGAGAGAAAACTATACATTGAAGCGGAACACGACGATGTCGCCGTCCTGCATGACATATTCCTTGCCCTCGATGTGCAGTTTGCCGGCTTCCTTGACGGCGGCCTCGCTGCCGTAGTGGATGTAGTCGTCATACTTGATGATCTCGGCACGGATGAAACCGCGCTCAAAGTCGCTGTGGATGACACCGGCACACTGCGGCGCCTTGCTGCCGCGGCGGTAGGTCCATGCCCTCACCTCCTTGGGGCCGGCGGTGAGGAAGGTCTCGAGGTTCAGCAGGGCGTATGCCGACTTGATGATGCGGTTCACACCGCTCTCCTCCAACCCGATTTCGGCGAGGAACATCTGGCGCTCCTCGTAGTCCTCGAGTTCAGCGATTTCGCTCTCGGTCTGTGCTGCCACCACCAGGATTTGGGCATCCTCGTCCTTGACAGCCTCGCGCACGGCGTCGACATAGGCGTTGCCGTTGACGACGCTCTTGTCGTCCACATTGCAGACATACATCACCGGCTTGTTGGTGAGCAGGAACAGCTCGTGGGCAATCTTCTCCTCGTCCTTGTTGAGCAGTTCCACGGTGCGTGCGCTGCGTCCCTGCTCCAGGGCCTCCTTGTAGCGCTTGAGCACCTCGTACTGTACCTTGGCCTCACGGTCGCCGCCGGTCTGAGCCTGTTTCTGCACGCGGTTGATGCGGCTCTCTATGGTCTCCAGGTCGCGCATTTGCAGTTCCAGGTCGATGACCTCCTTGTCGCGCACGGGGTCGATAGTGCCGTCAACATGGGTCACATTGTCGTCGTCGAAGCAACGCAGCACATGGATGATGGCATCGGTCTCACGGATGTTGCCCAGGAACTTGTTGCCTAGGCCCTCGCCACGGCTGGCACCCTTGACCAGGCCCGCGATATCGACAATCTCGACCGTGGTGGGCACGATGCGTGCCGGGTTGACCAATTTGGCAAGTTCGTTAAGGCGTTCATCGGGCACGGTGATGACACCCACATTGGGCTCGATGGTGCAGAAGGGGAAGTTGGCCGACTGCGCTTTGGCATTCGACAGGCAGTTGAACAGGGTCGATTTACCCACATTGGGCAGACCTACGATTCCACATTGTAATGACATAGCTATATCTCGTTTTTGTTGTTTTCGGGTTGCAAAGGTACACTTTTCCCGTTACAACGCAAATAATATAAGGTGCTGAAATGGGATGAGAGAAACACTTTTTTGCATTTTGAGCAATAAGGGAGGGAAAACTGCGTTATTAAGGGTAAATGGACCTGACTAAGCTGAAACATATTGCATTGACAGTGCTGTTGGTTCTGGGGTGCGCCGTGGCGCATGCCCAGGATAATGACATGATTCTGAACCGCCCCTATGCCGACACCAAGCCGTTGCACTTCGGCTTCTCGGTGGGCATGAATTTCCAGAATCTGGCCATTACCAACAACGGCTTTGTCACCGATGACGGCGAGGAGTGGTATGCCGATGTGCCCTCTCATTCGCCGGGCTTCAGTGTGAATGTGCTGGCCGACTACCGCATTGCCGAGCACTTCAACCTGAGGGTGTCGCCGGGCCTGTACTTCGGCAACAAGGTAGTGCGCTTTCTCAACCATGAGGGCAACCCCGAGTGGGTGGAGCAGTCGCACTACAAGCAGAGCCAGAATGTGAAGTCGACCTACATCGTCGTGCCTGTGGACCTGAAGATGAGTGCCAAGCGCTATCACAACATGCGTCCCTATTTCACAGCCGGAGCGATGTATGCCTGTGACCTGGCCAAGGACCGCAGCGAGCAGCTCAAGCTCAAGAACAGCGATGTGATGCTCACCGTGGGCATGGGGTGCGACTTCTACATGCCGTTCTTCAAGCTGTGTCCCGAGGTGAAGTTCTGTTTCGGCTTGAACAACCTGCTTGACCGCAACCGTCCCGACCTGCAGGACAACCCTGAGGTGATGCGTTTCACCCAGAGCGTGAGCAAGATCAAGAGCAACATGGTGGTGGTCACATTCTTCTTTGAGTAAAACGAACGACGAGAATTCATGAAATTGAGTTCACTAGACATAAGACGCTTGCTGGTCACGATGGCATTGCTTGCCACCGTGACGCTTGGTGCATTGGCCCAGGCCGATGCCGCCTTCTCCCACGCATGGGTGGCCAAGAACTACTACAACCCTGCCGCTGCGGGAGAGTATAACGCCATCCACCTGACGCTGGGAAGCCGCATGCAATGGGTGGATTTCAGGAACGCGCCGATGACCTTTTACATTACCGCCGACATGCCCTACAAACTGATGAGGCAGCGCTTCGGCGTGGGCGTGAAAGCCGAGTTTGAGCGAATCGGTTTGTACACCAACACGCGCATCGGCGCACAGGTCGCCTACAAGCGTGAGCTGGCCAAGAACACCTATCTGAGTGTGGGTGTCCAGCCCGGCATTTTCTCCCAGACCTTCCGTGGCCACGAAGCTCATGCGCCCGATGCCGATGAAGAGAGCAGCGTCGATGATGCAATCCCCAAAAATGATGTTTCGGGAACGGCGTTTGATGCCAATGTGGGCGTGTATTTCTCCACCCCCAGGATATGGGCAGGCGTCGCCGTGACCCATGTCACCGCGCCCAGCATCGAACTGAAAGCGTCGCGTGAAGCGCCCGATATCTATGAGTTCAAACTGGACAGGGGGTATTATTTTACTGCCGGCGGCAATATTCCCATCAAAAATTCGTTATTTGAAATACAACCCTCGGGTATGTTTGCCATGTATCAAAAGGCATGGACGGCCCAGGTGGCAACGATGTTGCGCTACAACCGCATGCTCAACATCGGCGTCGGCTATCGCCACAACGACGCCGTGACTGCCTTTATCGGGGTGAACCTCAAGGACGCCTACATCGGGTATTCCTATGATTACCCCGTGTCGGCCATCAGCAAGGCCACCTTCGGCAGCCACGAGGTGTTTGTCACCTATAATGTGAAGCTCGAGAACAAGGAGAAAAACAAGAACAAACAAAAAAGCGTACGCTTAATGTAGCAGATATGAAGAAACTATTTTTGATACTGTTGGTCGCCGTGGTGACCGTGTCGTGTGGCTCGATGCGCAAGGGCGGCACTTCTGGCGGTGAAGTGACCGGCGTGGGAGCACCCGTGTTTAACGAGACCACCCCTTATGGCATGGTGCTTGTTGATGTGGGCTCGATGCGTGAGGGACCCAATGAGCGAGACTCGGTTTGGGGTATCGACTCGACAGCCCACGGCGTGTCGGTAGACGCCTTCTGGATGGATGAGATGGAAGTGAGCAATGCCAAGTACAAGCAGTTTGTTTACTGGGTGCGCGACTCCATCATCCGTGAGCGCCTGGCCGATCCCGCCTATGGCGGCAACGAGGAGTTCAAGATTGAGGAGGACAAGGAAGGCAACCCCGTGACCCCGCATCTGGACTGGAGCAAATCCATCCCCTGGAAGAACCCCAGCGAGGATGAGGAGCGCGCCATCGAGAGCGTGTACCGCATCAATCCCATCACCGGAGTCAAGGAACTTGACGCCGCGCAGATGAATTACCGCTACGAGGTGTATAACCTGACCGAGGCTGCCAAGCGCAAGCACCGCTTTGATGCCACGCGCCGTGACTACAACACCGACCACGAGGTGGACTTTACGGCTCCCACCATCAGCAAGGATACCGCCTTCATCGACGATGACGGCCGCATCATCCGCCAGACCATCACGCGCCCGTTGCAGAGCGACTACGACTTCCTGAACACCTACATTGTCAACATTTACCCCGACACCACATGCTGGGTCAACGACTTTGAGAACGCTTATCAGGAACCCTATGTGCGCATGTATTTCGCCAACGGCAACTACAATAACTATCCCGTCGTGGGTGTGAGCTGGGAGCAGGCCAACGCCTTCTGCCACTGGCGCACCGAGTTCCTCAAGAAGTCGCTGGGCGACCAGGGCATCTATGTCGAGCCCTTCCGTCTGCCCACCGAGGCCGAGTGGGAGTTCGCTGCCCGTGCCGGCCAGAACAAGAACAAGTACCCGTGGGAGGGCGATCTGCCCCTGACGGTCGACGAGGGCTGCTTCTATGCCAACTTCAAGCCCGACGAGGGCAACTATGTCAAGGACGGATACATCATCTCGGCTCCCGTGGGCACCTATGAGCCCAACGACTACGGCCTGTATGACATGGCCGGTAATGTGAGCGAGTGGACCTCGACCGCCTACACCGAGAGCATCGACCGCATGACCGACGATATCAACCCCGAGTATCGCTACTATGTGGCCCAGGAGGATCCCTACAAGATGTCCCGCAAGATTGTGCGTGGCGGCTCCTGGAAGGATGTCGTGCACAACATCCGCGCCGACCTGCGCATGTGGGAGTACCAGAACGAGCAGCGCAGCTACATCGGTTTCCGCTGCGTGCGCTCCAAGGTGGGCCTCGTCAAGGGCCGTCGCAAGAACTGCTGCAAGGATTGACGCCTGACCATCCACAAGAGAAAAACAATCATCACACTCATTATTTTATAGATTAAGCAACAATGGGTAAAATCAAGAGATATAAAAAGAAAGCAGGCCGTTTCCTGAAGAGTGACAGCGGTCAGCGGTTTTTCAACTTTGCCTACAGTATCGGTGCTGCCATCGTCATCTTGGGTGCATTGTTCAAGATTCTGCACATGCCGCTGGGTAACCTGCTGCTTACTGTCGGTATGGGTACCGAGGTCTTGATGTTCGTGCTCACGGCATTTGACAAGCCCGAGAAGGAATACCACTGGGAAGAGGTCTTCCCCGTGCTGGCAAGCCAGGACCCTGAGGACCGTCCCGACTTCAATACCGGCGGCGGTATCTTCATCGGCGGCTCCGGCAGCGGAGAGGGCTATGAAGGCGGTGAGGTCAATGTGAGCGTTGCCGAGGCCAAGGGCGCCGTGGGGCTGCCTCAGGGCGTGAACCTGAGCGAGGAGGATACCCTGTCGCTGAGCGAGAGCATTGCCAAGATGGCCGCTGCCAGCGACCAGCTCTCACGCATGGCTGAGCTGACCGATGCCACCCAGCAATACCTGACCCAGATGGCTGGAATCAGCGAGCAGATGCAGAAACTGCAGGCCACCACGACCGCCCTGAACGAGGTGAGCGAGACCCTGCTGGGCAGCTACCGTGCCATCACCGACAACAGCCAGAACATCACCGAGAGCTCCACGGGCTATGTGGACCAGATGCAGGCTCTGAACCAGAACATCAGCGGCCTGAACACCATCTACGAGATCCAGCTCAAGAGCATCTCCTCGCAGCTTGACAACATCGACCGCGTGAACCGCGGCCTCAAGGACATCCGCGACATGTATGAGAAGAGTGCTGCCGAGAGTGCCCACTACTGCGACGAGACCGAGAAGATGGCCCGCTACATGAAGCAGTTGAACAGCGTCTACGAGAAGATGATCAAGGCGATGACCGTCAACATGTACCGGCCCATGCCCGGCATGCCCGGTATCGAGCCCGACAATACCGACCAGGACGCTTAATCCCGTCCTTCCCCGTGAGATTTCAACAGTATCGACATCAATCCTATTCTAACCGATAGAGAGAAACTTATAGATGGCAACCTCAAAAAATAAGAGCGTCAACCGCATGTCGCCGCGAGAGAAGATGATTAACCTCATGTACATCGTCTTGACGGCCATGCTTGCCCTGAATGTGTCGAGCGATGTGCTCAACGGCTTCAGTCAGGTGCAGGACGGTCTGACCAGGTCCAATCGCACCATCACGGCGCGTAACCAAGCCCTCTATGCCCAGCTCCAGGCCTTCAATGAGAAGAACCCCGAGAAGGGCAAGATATGGCTTGACAAGGCTACCCAGGTGGTGAATGAGACCGACAAGCTCTACAACTATATCGACACGCTGAAACTGCAAATCGTGACTCTCGCCGACGGTGAGGGTGCCGATGTGGACAACATCCGCAGCCGCGACAATACCGAGGCCGCCAGCGTCATCATGCTTGGCGCCAAGGGCGGCAAGGGTAAGACCCTGCGCACGCGCATCGACCAGTACCGCCAGTTCGTGACCTCGTTCCTCGAGGATCCCGAGAAGCGCAAGAATCTGGAGGCTGCGCTCTCGACAGCGCCGCCCAAGACCGCTGGTGTGGAACTCGACCAGAAGAAGACATGGGAAGAGACCATGTTTGACAATATGCCCTGTATTGCCGCAGTCACGCTGCTCACCAAGCTGCAGAACGATGTGCGCTATGCCGAGGGTGAGGTCCTCAACCAGATGCTGACCAATATCGACCTGGGCGACCTGCGCGTGAACCTGGTGAACGCGTTTGTCGTCCCCGACTCGCGCATCGTGATGAGGGGCACCAAGTACAGCGCCCAAATCGTTCTCGCCGCCATCGACACCACCCAGCGACCCACCGTCTATATCAACGGTGGCCGTCTGGCCAACAACAATGGCATCTACGAGGTGGGTACGAGCAAAGCAGGCACCTATGACTACTCGGGCTGGATCGAAGTGCTCGGCCGCGACGGGTCCATCACTCGTCGCGACTTCAAGTCGAGCTATACCGTCATCGACCCGCTGGCCACCATCAGCGCCACGATGATGAATGTCCTGTATGCGGGTATCAACAACCCCATCAGCATCGCTGTGCCTGGTGTGCCCGAGGGTAGCATCAGCGCCACGATGACCAACGGCACGCTCACCAAGAGCGGTGACGGCTGGATTGCCCATCCCAGCAAGGTCGGCGCCGAGTGCGTCATCTCGGTGACCGCCGAGATGGACGGCCAGCGCACCAATGTGGGCAGCACCACCTTCAGGGTGCGCAAACTGCCCGACCCGACGCCCTTCATCACCTACAAGGACGCCAACGGACAGACCAACCGTTACAAGGGCGGCAAGCCTTTCTCCAAGGCTCTGCTCATGGCTGCTCCCGGCCTGGACGCCGCCATCGATGACGAGATTCTCAACATCGACTACAAGGTGGTGTCGTTTGAGACGGTATTCTTTGACTCGATGGGCAACGCAATGCCCGAGATGAGTAACGGCTCACAGTTCTCGGAGAGGCAGAAGTCCAAGATGCGCAGCCTGCAGCATGGCAAGCGCTTCTACATCTCGCATGTCAAGGCCACCGGCCCCGACGGCATCACCCGCGACATCTCGCCCATCGAGGTCATCGTCAACTAATCTTAATGTAACAACAATTCAATAACGAGAATATGAAAACTCTGAGATTGATTATCGCCCTACTGCTCGTGGGCTTTGCTCTGGGACTGAATGCCCAGGTGACCAAGCGTGATGCCAACAGCCGCGGCAGGGATAAGGACAAGAAGGAAGGCAATGCCGCCATCACCGACAGGCAGCAGTCATTCTACGAGGTAAGAGAGCCCAGCGATGCCGACCTGCAGTGGATGAAGGTCATCTACCGCTCCATCGACCTTACCCAGGGAAAGAACCCCGCGCTCTACTATCCCGAGCTGCCCAATGCCGACGGCGAGAACCTGTTCTTCATCATCATGCGCCTGCTGGCCAACAACAGAATCTCGGCCTATGAGTACCTTGACGGGCGGGAAATGTTCACCGACGAGTTCAAAATCAATGTGGGTGAGATGCTCGACCGATTCCACATCTATTATACCGAGGCCAAGGGCAGCACTGCCAAGAATCCCCTCTACGAGTTTGAGAACGCCGACATCCCCAGCAACGAGGTGCTCAGTTACTACATTATCGAGAAGTGGGAATTTGACACCCGCAGCAACCAGATGAAGGCCCGCGTCGAGGCGCTATGCCCCGTGCTGCACCGCATGGACGAGTGGGGTGGGGAGGCCGTCAAGTATCCCATGTTCTGGGTACTGCTCAACGACATCCGCCCCTACATGGCACAGCAGTATGTCTTCACCGACGATGACAACAACCTGGCACGATACAGCATCGACGACTTCTTCAAGCTGAACATGTACAGCGGTGAGATCTATAAGACCAAGAACCTGCGCAATCTGTCGTTGCGCCAGATGTTCCCCGAGGATGAAGCCTACAAGCACGCCCAGGACAGCATCGAGCAGCGCCTGCGCAGTTTCAACCAGGACCTGTGGGTTCCCCCTCTGGAGGTGCTGCAGGCCCGTGCCGAGGCCGAGGAAAAAGCCCGCGAAGAGGCCGAGGGTGAACTCGCCGAGGGCGAGGAAGGTGCCGAGCAGGTTGAAGGCGATGCCGCCGGCGACGGTGACGGCGAGAAGGTAACCCGCACCACCAAGCGCGGCAGCAAGTCGTCCAGCAAGTCCTCGGACAAGAAGTCGTCCAAGGCCAAAGCCAAGGAGAAAAAGACCAAGATCAAGGAGCGGAAGCCCAAGTCGAGCACCCAGACCGTCAACACCGGCGTGCGCTCGGTGCGCAACCGCAAGAAATGATAAATCAGGTTTTTCATAATCTGGATTAAGAAGTTAGTAAATCAAGCATCGCACGGACTGCATAATGGCCCGTGCGATGTTTTTGTAACTATTCAGCCCAAACACCCGTCACCATATTTCACGCTAAGTTGCGATGAGGCAAAGTTTTTTGATTTTTAGACAATTATCATAGTCAACACAGGGAAGCGTTTTGATAGATTGAAGCATTTCATATCGTCTGACATATCATCAATAAATCACTTAACATATTAGAGAGACACTCTTAGCGACTTAGCGCCTTATCGTGAGAAAAATGGCTGAGTAGTTAGATGTTTTTGGTGGGCTGTTAAAAAATATCTCCCAAAAGTGTTGTCCGTGGAGGATTTTATGTGTAACTTTGCCGCGCTTTAAAACGAAAGGAGGTTGGTTAACCTATCCTAAGATATTGACAATCAATACATATCACCCGATTTTGCATCGCTCGGCATGTGGCTCGCCAGCGATGCGGTTTCACTATCGAGCCGCAAAACGACAAAGAAATTTAAAATTTACAAACAAACAATACAATTAAAACAAAGCAAACTCATTATGATTATTGTTCCCGTTAAGGAAGGCGACAACATCGAACGCGCCCTCAAGAAATTCAAGCGTAAAACCGAAAAGACCGGTATCATTAAAGAACTGCGTAGCCGTCAGGCTTTTGAGAAACCTTCGGTAATCAACCGCAAGAAGATGATGAAGGCCGAGTATGTGCAGCAGTTGCGCACTCGTGAGGAGTAATTGCTCACCGGTTGATATCATAAGCTTATTTTGTGTCAGAAACTGTCGAAATGATGGTTTCTGACATTTTTTTGGCCTAAAATTTGCAATTGATAAAAATAGTTGCTAACTTTAGCACCGCAAAGCAGCCCGTCGGGCGCCATGCCGCCGGAGCTGCTGAGTGTCACATCGAATTGTATGCCTATGACCGCTATTGTCGAACGCTTCCTGCAATACCTGCGCTATGAGCGCAACCTGTCCCGGAGAACGGTGGATCTGTACCGCCGCAATCTGGCACAATGGCAGGACTACATGACCAAAGGCTTGCTGGAGCCCGATTTGACGACGGTCACTGCCAACGACATCCGCGCGTGGCTCATCGAGCGCTCTGCCATGGGCGACTGCCCCGGTACCCTGCGCCACAAGGTGCAGTCCATCAGGTCGCTGTACCGCTACCTGTTGCGACGAGGCGAGGCGAAGTCTAATCCTGCGGCGCAGGTCGAGCTTGCCAAGATGCCTAAACCACTGCCAAAATTTGTTAGAGAAAAAACTGTCGATGCCATCCTTGATGCCGGCATCGACCAGGACGACTTCACCCAGGTGAGGGACCGGCTCATCGTGATGCTTTTCTACGAGACGGGCATCCGCCTGAGTGAGCTCATCGGGCTGCAGGATGCTGCCGTCGATGAGGACAAGCACGAGCTCAAGGTGCACGGCAAGCGCGACAAGGACCGCATCGTTCCCTTCGGTGGCGAGCTGTCGCAGCTCATCGGCCGTTACCGCATGCTGCGTGCCGGCGTCGGTGCCGAGTGCGGCAACCTGCTGGTCACTGCCAAGGGTCGGCCCCTGTATGCCTCGCTTGTCTACCGTGTCGTGCATGACTCGCTGGCTGGTGCCGGAGGAACGGGCAAACTCAGCCCGCATGTGCTGCGGCACACCTTTGCCAGCGTGATGCTCAACAATGGCGCCGAGCTCAACAGCGTCAAGGAGCTGCTCGGTCACGAGAGCCTGGCGGCCACCCAGGTCTACACCCATGTGACACTAAGTGAACTACAACACAATTATGAACTCGCCCATCCCAGGGCACTAAAAAAAGGAGGTTATTATGGAAATTAAAATCAATGCCATCCACTTTGATGCAACCGAGAAACTCAACGACTTCATCAACAAGAAAGTCGAAAAACTGGGTAAGTACAACGAGGAGATTTCTAACGCCGAGGTGATTCTCAAGGTAGTGAAACCCGAGACAGCCATGAACAAGGAGGCGTCGGTGCGCCTCAATGTGCCGCGCAACGAGGACCTCTTCGCCAACAAGGTGGCCGACACCTTCGAGGAAGCCATCGACAACTGTGTGGACGCACTCAAGAAGCAGTTAGAGAAAGGACGCCGCGACAGGTAACACCTCGCGTCACGACACATATTGAAGATTTTTCACGCCCCCTGCCCGCACTCTGCTGCCGGCAGGGGGCGCCGCTATTTGTCTCTACTGTTTCTAGTAGTTTTTTGTTTTTTGCTGGCTGGTTTTTTGTAAATTTTTGATATTTATGCTATATTTGCAGTGCGATGCAATATAACGAGAAGGATGAAAAACGACGCTCCCATAAAAATTGGCATAAGGTCCATTTTGCAGGATGAAAATCATCCATAGTGGTTCTAAGGTTCATTTTGCAGGATGATTTTTAAATCAAGAACAGCATTGCTAAAAATA
>ONYP01000038.1 GCA_900322135.1 uncultured Prevotellaceae bacterium | reverse complement strand
GATCAACAAGGACGGCGTGTGGATCGAGAAACTCGACGACAAGCCCACCGAACTCATTCCCGAGGAACTGCGCCAGGCTGGCGAGGGTGACGGCATCAAAATCGACCTGGACCGTCCCATGAGCGAGACGCTCGCCATCCTTGACAAGTATCCCGTATCAACCCGCGTATCGTTGAGCGGCACCATCATCGTGGGCCGTGACATCGCCCACGCCAAGTGGAAAGAGCGCTACGACCGCGGCGACGGCATTCCCCAGTACATCAAGGACCACCCCGTGCTCTATGCCGGTCCCGCCAAGACCCCGGCGGGCATGCCGTGCGGCTCGATGGGCCCGACGACAGCCAACCGCATGGACCCCTATGTTGACCTGTTCCAGAGCCTGGGCGGCAGCATGGTGATGATTGCCAAGGGCAACCGCAGCCAGGAGGTGACCGACGCCTGCAAGAAGCACGGCGGATTCTACCTGGGCAGCATCGGCGGTCCCGCTGCCATCCTGTCGCAGGAGAGCATCAAGAGCATCGAGTGTGTCGAGTATCCTGAACTGGGAATGGAGGCCGTGTGGAAAATCCGCGTCGTGGACTTCCCCGCCTTCATCCTCGTGGACAACAAGGGCAACGATTTCTTTAAGAAAATAGGCCTGTAAAGCATCCCTATTTTCCATCTCAACGACTGCACCCGTTGCGGGAAAGGCCACCAAAACGCCCCCCGCAACGGGTTTTTACCGGCCAAAATCCTACCATTTTCGGTAAAAATATGTTAAAAAGCACATTTTTTTGGGGAAAAGCACTTGACAGGTAAAGAAAAAGCACTACCTTTGCAGTCGCAAATTGCGGGATGGAGCAGTGGCAGCTCGTTGGGCTCATAACCCAAAGGTCGTCAGTTCGAGTCTGGCTCCCGCTACTAAATGAGGAGGTCAAGCGATGCTTGGCCTCTGATTTTTTGTGCATGGCGATGGCGATATTTCGTTCCTTGTCTTGTTGGTGTCGGGAAAAATATGTATTTTTGCTTGATTAAAAAGACGAGAAGACGCTATGAAACAGATTGCAGTTCTATTCGAGGGCGACATCAACCGCCGACTGGGTGTATTCAATGCGGTCATCAGCCGCGTGAAACACCTGCAGCAAGTAGCCGACTACCAGATTGATGTTTACATGTTCCAGGTCTATGACGGCTGGCTGATGCGGCGATTGCGCCACAGCAAGAAAGTCGATTCACGCCCCAATGAGATCACTGCCGACGGAATTAAAGTGCATGTCGTCTGGTTCCGCCGCCGCTGGTGCGACGCCATCCAGCACCGCCTTTTCCACAAGCCGCCACGGCAGCTGATCAACAGGCTGCACAGCCTCGGCTGGGATATGCGCGGGTATGACCTTGTGAGCGCCCACGACCGCATTGTCGGCCACACAGCCGTGTTTGCCGGCGAGAATCTGCACATTCCCAGTTTCATCACCTGGCACGGCGCCAGCATCTACACCGACCCTCCCCGCGACCCGATGATCAAGGAGATGACCATCAAGCTCTTGCATGGTGCTACCTGCAACTTTTTTGTGAGCCAAGGCCTGCTCGACAAGGCGCACGCCGAACTCACGACTGGCTTCCCAGCCGAAGTCCTTCTCAACGGCGCCGGTCCACAATTCCACCGCTACAGCGACGAACGCCGCCTGCAGCTGCGCAATCATTACGGAATCTCCCCTGAACAAAAGGTCGTTGCCTTTGTCGGCCGCTTCGAGCCCGTCAAGAATGTGACCCTGCTGCCCGACATTTATCAAAAGATTGAAGAACGATATGTCAAAAAGCTGGATTTCTGGGCAATAGGCGATGGCATTCAGCTTGACGAGACTCGCCGTCTGATGAGCGAGAAAGGCATCAGCTGCCATTTCACCGGCAAGGTGCCTCCCGAGGAGATTCCGGACCTGCTCAACTGCGTTGACCTGCTCGTATTGCCCAGCAGCCTGGAGGGCCTGCCGCTTGTCGTCATCGAGGCTCTGTCGTGCGGCGCCCATGTAGTCGCAACCAATGTCATCGGGACTGCCGAAGCCGTTGGCCGCGACAACGCCATCGACCTGGGCGACAACTTTGTTGAGCGCTTCACCAAGCGCGCCGTCGAGCTGTTGTCAGGGGGTATCGAGCAGCAGCTTCCTCCCGAAGTGAGCTGGTCGGCAACAGCAATCAAGGAAAACGATATATATCACCAATATATCTAATAGATATTAAACCAATACTTTAAATATTTGATTTTATCACTATATCTCATTAAGCCACAATAAGAAATTATTGATTTTCAACATTTTTAATACTGATATTTAAAGTGATTATATAAATATGTCCAAATTTGCCCAAACCTTGCTTCCGTTGGCGCTGCCAGGCACCTACACCTACCGTGTTCCTGAGGGGATGACACTCTCCATCGGCATGCGAGTTTTGGTACCTTTTGGCCGCAAAAAAATCTATACAGCCATCGTCGTCATGCTGCATGACAGGGAGCCACAAGGGTATGAGGTAAAGGATATTTTAGGCACCCTTGACGACAAGCCCATCCTGCGTCATCCTCAACTGGAATTCTGGCAATGGATTGCCGACTACTACCTGTGCTCGATGGGCGAGGTCTATAAGGCAGCAGTTCCCTCGGGTCTGAAGGTCGAGAGCGAGACCACCATCAGTGTAAATCCCGACTTTGAGGAGAGCTCACCAGGACAGTTAACCGACCACGAGCGCGTCATTTTAGACTTTACGGCCCAGCGTGGACGCGTTCAGATTGCCGAAATTGCCAAGGCAACAGGATTCAAAACCGTAGAACGAAATGTCAGCCACTTGTTGGACATCGACGCACTGCATGTGAGCGAGCGTGTCGTGGACAACTATCGTCCTAAGACTGAGGCATGTGTGCGTCTTGCCATAGCCCGTGACGACGAGGAAAAACTGCATCATTTTTTTGACCAGCTCAAACGAGCACCTAAGCAGGAATCCCTGCTTCTGGCCTATCTGGACGTGTCACACTGGCTGCAGAACGGTGACATCAATGAAGTGAGCAAGGAAAACCTGCTGAAGCGTGCCGGAGTGAGCGGCGCGGTGCTCAATGAAGCCGTCAAGCGCGGCTTGTTTGAAATCTATAAAAAGGAAATCAACCGTTTCGCCGAGTTGGGGAGCATCCTTGAGGAGCCTCCCACGCTGAGTGACGAGCAAAAACGCGCCTACGGCGAGATTCATCAATCGATGCGCCAGCATGCCATCACGCTGCTGCATGGTGTGACCAGCAGCGGCAAGACTTCAGTGTACATGCATCTCATCGCCGATGCCCTGCGGTTGGGCAAACAGGTACTCTACCTCGTGCCCGAGATTGCACTCACCACACAGCTGACCCGACGGCTGCGCCGCGTGTTCGGAGACAAGCTGCTGATATACCATTCCAAATTCAGTGACAATGAGCGCGTTGACATCTGGAAACGCTTGCTGGACACTAGCGAGCCGTGCGTGATCATCGGTGTGCGCTCATCGGTATTCCTCCCCTACTCCAACTTGGGGCTGGTCATCGTTGACGAGGAGCATGACAGCAGCTACAAGCAGCAGGACCCCGCACCACGCTACAACGGGCGCAACGCGGCACTGGTGCTGGCACAGAAACACGGAGCGAAGACCTTGCTGGGTTCGGCAACGCCCGCCATCGAGGTTTATCACCGCGCCCTGGCAGGACAATACGGGCTGGTGAAACTGTTGACGCGATACGGTGACATCCAGATGCCCGAGGTCAAGGTCATCGACACCATCGATGCCCGCAAACGCCGCGAGATGAACGGCATGTTCAGTAACGAATTGATAGCCAACTGCCGCCAAGCCCTCAAACAAGGCGAACAGGTAATCCTGTTCCAGAACCGCCGCGGCTACTCGCCAATGGTGCGATGCAAGGAATGCGGCAGCGTACCCAAGTGCGAAAACTGCGATGTGTCGCTCACCTACCACAAACACAGCAACAGCCTGGTGTGCCACTACTGCGGCTACACCATCGCGCTACCAGACTTGTGTCCTGCCTGCCAATTGCCTGGTCTTGAGATTATTGGCTATGGTACCGAGCGCATCGAGGACGACATCGACGCCCTGTTCCCCGGCGAGAGGATCTCGCGCATGGACCTGGACACCACACGCAGCAAGAACAGCTATGACCGCATCATCGACGAGTTCTCCAGCCACCGCACCAATATCCTCGTGGGCACTCAGATGGTAACCAAGGGGTTGGACTTTGATGCCGTGAGCATTGTGGGCATCCTGAATGCCGACACGATGATCAATTTCCCTGACTTCCGCAGCCACGAGCGGGCGTTTGACATGCTTGAGCAGGTGTCAGGCCGTGCGGGCCGTGCCCACAAGCAAGGGCAGGTCGTCATCCAGACGAGCCAGCCCGACCATGAAGTCATCAAGTGTGTACAGGCTCATGACTACGAGGGATTCTACGAACACGAACTTGCTGACCGCCAACAGTTTGGCTATCCTCCTTTTACCAAGGTCATCAACATCTACCTTAAACACCGCGAGGATGCCACCGTAGGCGAACTGGCCGTGCGTTACAGCGGTCTGCTGCGACAGGTGTTCGGCACACGCGTGCTTGGCCCAATGGCTCCCTTCGTGTCGAGGGTACAGAACCTCTACATCCGCCAGATAACCCTCAAGATGGAAACCGCAGCTTCCATGACCAAGGTGAAAGCCATCCTGCGCAACCTCTACGAGCAGATGCTGGCAGCCGATTCCCGCATGAAGGCGGTCAGGCTTTACTATGATGTAGACCCCGTGTAACATTTTTCTGTCCCCGTTCTCACCCGGCGCGCGCCAACATGCAGCCGGTTGCAGTATTATATTATTATATTAAGATGATAAAGATGGCCGTTTTATGGAAAAATTTCTTTATTGTGGGCTGTAATTGATTTTTTTGGAGTAATTTTGTGGCTTGATTTTAATAGAGCAACAAAAAACGACAAAAATAGAGATTAAGGAAGCATGAAACTGATAGACGGAAAAATGACAGCTGCTGTCATCAAGGACGAGATTAAGGCCGAGGTGGAGCAGATGATTGCCGCGGGCATGAAGCGTCCCCACCTGGCAGCAGTGCTGGTGGGCCACGATGGCGGCTCCGAGGCTTATGTAAAGAATAAAGTCATCGCTTGCGAGAAGTGTGGCTTCAAGTCCTCTCTTATCCGCATGGAAGAAGACACGACCGAGGAACAGTTGCTAGACTGCATCAAGAAGCTGAACGAGGATGCTGATGTTGACGGCTTTATCGTGCAACTGCCTCTTCCCAAGCACATTAATGAGCAGAATGTCATCAATGCCATTGATTATCGCAAGGATGTTGACGGTATTCACCCGATGAACGCGGGCCGCATGACCTTGGGTCTGCCCAGCTTCATCTCGGCGACTCCGTTGGGTATCGTTACCCTGCTGCAGCGCTACAATATCCCGACCTCGGGCAAGAAATGTGTAGTGCTTGGCCGCAGCAATATCGTGGGCAAGCCGATGGCCCAGCTCATGCTCCAGAAAAACCATGGCGACGCCACGGTAACCATCTGCCACAGCCACTCTGCCACGCTCAAGGACGAGTGCCGTGAGGCAGACATCATCATCGCCGCCATCGGCCGTCCCAACTTTGTCACAGCCGACATGGTCAAGGAGGGTGCCGTAGTCATCGATGTGGGCACGACCCGCGTTGCCGACCCTGAGAGCAAGACCGGCTATCGCCTGAACGGCGATGTGAAGTTTGACGAGGTAGCACCCAAGTGTGAGTATATCACCCCAGTCCCCGGCGGTGTTGGCCCGATGACCATCTGCTCGCTGATGAAGAATACGCTTGCCGCAGCCAAGAAAGAGTATTTCAGTGAATAGTGAATAGTTAACAGTTAATAGTTTAGATGGCAGATAGTTTAACTCTCGAAAAAAGCAAGGATTTCGCAATAAGGATTGTAAATCTTTACCGATACTTAACTGCAGAAAAACGAGAGTATATCATGTCTAAACAACTCTTGCGCTGTGGCACATCTATAGGTGCCAATCTCTCGGAAGCATTATATGGAGTTAGTCGAAATGACTTCATTGCAAAAGTGTTTATTGCTCTTAAAGAAACCGCAGAGACTGAGTATTGGTTAGAATTACTGAATAAAACAGGATATCTTTCTGACGCTGAATACGACAGTATAAACGATGATTGTAAAGAGTTGATAAAACTATTGACAAGCATAGCAAAAACCTCAAGAGACAACATTACTAAAGAATAATAATAAAAAGGACATCGTTTTGATCGATGTCCTTTTTATTATCTAATATTCCAATAATGATTATTGGATAATTCAACTATTAACTATTAACTGTCAACTGTTAACTAACCAAAGAAGCCGAGTCTTTTTGGACTCGGCTTCTTTGGTTTATTCGAAGAGGCCTTCGGTGGCATCGTCTTGGCCGCCGCCACCGCCACCACCGTCACCGGCGTCGCCACCGCCACCACCGCTGTGGTGCCAGCCTCCGCCGCCTGTTCCGGCATAACCGCCAAGCTCGTCACCACAGGCGTTGAAGCCCTTGGGGAACTCAAACTTGGTGCTCTGCTTGTAAGGCAACGCCTTGTCATCATAAATCCACTTCATGTAATATCCCAAGATGGGAAGTGCCGCCTCGGCGCCCTGTCCCATCGCCATACTGTTGAAATGGATGTAGCGCTCTTCGCCACCTACCCAGACACCGGTCACGAGTTCAGGCGTGAATCCCATGAACCAACCGTCACTATGGAAGTTGGTGGTGCCGGTCTTGCCGCCCATGTCGGCGGTGATGCCGTAGGCATAACGCAGGCGCGCGCCGGTACCGCTGTTCACAACCTCAAGGAGCATCGAGAGCATCTTGAGATAGGTGTCCTCGCTCATGATCTCGGTCTGGTTGCCCGTAAACTCGGCGAGCACATTACCACGATTGTCGGTGATGCGTGACACATAAACCGGCTCAACGCGCATACCACCGTTGGCAAATGCAGAGTAGGCAGCCACCATCTCACGCAACGACACTTCACAAGAGCCCAGGCTCAATGCGGGTACCGGGTCGAGGTAGCTAGTGATACCGAAGCTGTGCATCCATCTTGCCAGCTCATCGGGGGTCATCGTGTAGTAACCGTTGCGTTCAATCCAGTTCTCACGGGTTCCACGCATGAAGCCGGCCGAGATCCAGTTCTTGGAGTAAGTCAACGCCTGCTTCAGCGACATGGCGCCGCCGCTACCCTCATTGGCAGGATTGTAGACCTCGTTGTGCCAAATAATGTTGGGGGCACCGCCAGGACGGGTTGAACAAGGTGTCAGTCCACCGTTCTCGATGGCCTGGGAATAGACGAAGGGTTTTACCGTCGAACCAATCTGACGGCGACCCGTCGATACCATGTCATACTTGAAGAACCTGAAGTTGGGACCGCCCACATAGGCCTTGACAAAGCCCGTCACGGGATCCATCGACATCATGGCGCAACGCAGGAAGGACTTAGTGTACAACAGGGAGTCAAGCGGAGACATTTGTGCATCAAATCCTCCCTCATAGTTGAACAGGTGCATCTGTACCGGCTTCTTGAAGTTCTCCATGATTTCGGCATCGCTCATTCCCTGCTCCTTGAGGACGCGGTAACGCTCACTGTGACGGATTGCGGCATTGATGAGTGACTGCTTCCCGGCACTGGAGAGTTCCGCTCTGTTGTTGGTGTAGGGGTTCTTGGTCCCTCCTCGCTCACGCAGGAATGCGGGCTGGAGCGTCTTGCTCATATGCTTTTGTACCGCTTTCTCGGCATATTCCTGCATGCGTGAGTCGATGGTCGTATAAATCTTGAGGCCATCGGTATAGATGTCATAATGTGAGCCATCGGGTTTAGTGTTTTTGTTGCACCATCCGAACAAGGGATTCTCGGCCCACGCTACTGAATCATCAATGAAAGCCTGCTGATTCCACGAGGGATAGTCCTTGCGGTTAGGCTTCTTGGCCGACATCACTCGGCGCAATTCCTCACGGAAGTAGGGTGCCGGTCCGTCGTTATGGTCAAGTTTTGTGAACTTGAGCACCAGCGGAAGCGTCTTGAGCTGCTCACACTCGGCCTCGCTCAAATATCCAGCCTTTACCATCTGCTCAAACACCACATTGCGGCGCTGCCGGGTGCGCTCGGTGAAACGCACGGGGTTGTAGTAGGACGGATTCTTGCACATGCCCACCAGTGTGGCAGCTTCCTGGATATTCAGGTCCTTGGGGTCCTTGTCAAAGTAGACCCTGCTGGCCATCTTGATGCCCACAGCGTTGTTCAAGAAATCGAACTGGTTGAAGTACATCTTGATGATTTCATCCTTGGTGTAATAACGCTCAAGCTTGACTGCGATAACCCACTCAACAGGTTTCTTGAGCGCGCGTTCAAAGATATTGTGAGACTCGGGTGAATACAACTGCTTGGCAAGCTGCTGTGTAATGGTACTACCGCCGCCAGCGCTCTTCTGTCCCATCATGACACGCTTGACAAGAGCTCGTCCGATAGCCTTAACATCAATGCCCGAGTGCTCATCGAAACGGGCATCCTCGGTGGCAATCAGCGCGTCGGTCAAGTGCGGCGACATCTCGTCAAAGTCCACATAGATGCGATTGCTGCGGCTGCGATAGTAGCGTCCCATCTCAATACCGTCGGCGCTATAAATAGTTGATGCAAACTTGTCGGTAGGATTCTTGAGCTGGTCGATGGGGGGCATATAGCCAATTACGCCATTGTAGATCAGCACAAACAACAGCACCAGCAATCCCACAAAGATGCCAAACCCTGTCCACATCTTGCGGACAATGTTACGGCGCCTGTTTTTCTTTTTCTTCTTTCCAGTAGTCTTTTCGCTCATATTGTGGTTCAGTTACTTACTTTAATATATTGTTTCACAGCCCATTGGGTACACCCAACGGGATCAAACGGCTATTTACAATCTGCAAATTTAATAAATAGTTTTCAGTTGTCGGTTTTTAGTGGTCAGTTTTTTAGTATTATCTTTGCAGTCATGCAATATTTAGGTGAACTGATTTCGATAGGGGTAGCGTTCTCGTGGACAGCGACAGCACTGCTGAGTGAGTTCGGGAGCAAGCGCATGGGCAACCTGACGCTTAACCTGACACGCATGGTGATCACACTCATCTTCTCGTGCGCCCTGTTCTATATAGTTAGCGGCAATCCCTTACCCGCCGGTGCCAGCACCGAGGCTTATCTGTGGATGATGCTCTCGGGCCTGGTAGGATATGTGATTGGGGATTTCTGCTTGTTCCAGTGCTATATCATCATCGGGTCCAAGTTCGGGCAACTGTTCATGACGCTGGCCCCTATTGCCGCAGCCATTACAGCATGGTTCACTCTGGGTCAGGAGATTCGTCCGCAGGCCATGTTGGCAATGATGGTCACGCTTGCAGGCATTGCCATCAGTGTATTGGGCCGTGGCGACCATCACAAGTTATCATTGAAGCTGCCGCTGGCGGGTGTGCTGTTCGCCATCGGTGCCGCCGTGTGCCAGGGAGTGGGCCTGGTGCTGAGCAAAATCGGTATGGACCACTATGAGGAATCGCTGACGGCCCCACTGGCAGGATGGCTGCTGCCGTTCCATGCCAATTTTTTCCGTTGCATCGCAGGTGTCATCGGCTTTACGCTACTGATGGCCGTGCGTGAAGGATTCACCCCGTTGGGCCGCGGGTTGCGCGACCGCAAGGGCATGGCTGCAGCCGTGGCTACCACCGTTTTCGGCCCCTTTGTCGGCGTTGGCGCATCGCTGCTAGCCGTGCAATACACCGCTGCCGGCATTGCCAGCACCCTGATGGCCTTGACGCCCATCATCATTATCCTGCCCGCCTGGTGGCTGTTCAAGCAGCCCATTACCGCCAAGAGTATCTTGGGCGCCGTCATCTCTGTCATCGGCGTGTCGCTGTTCTTTCTCCTATAAATGAAATTGTGGAGTTCCCGTCACAAGCGGAAACTCCACAAAACCGTTATGCGGTGACGGCTATTCCCGTGCCATCATCGCTGTGTTAGATCTTTTACTCAGTCGGTGGATATTTAGCCTTTAACTCCTCGGCGGGAAAATCCATACAAGTGAAACTCTCACCGGATTGTGCCCCTTTCATAATCAAACGAAATCCGCGATTTTCCTTGGCGCAGGCTCTATATACCTCCTTCATTTTTTCCTCATTCAAGAATCCCTCCTTGAGGGCTTCGGCAACTGCTGGCATGAACACCTGTGCCAATTCATCATCAAACCGGAATTGACTTTCATCAGAAACGAGCTCAAATTCAATGCATTCTTCATTCAACGACACCTTGTCAATCTTCAAGCCCCCGCCTAAATCCTGGGGCAGATCTGACTGGAACTGGCCAACGATGTCACTCAATGTGGGGTCGGAACAGCTAACGAACATAGCTGCAAAAAGCAGCATGCACAAACTCATAAAGGTTACTCTTTTCATCTACTTCTACCCTGAATTTCGTGTCGGGCACAACTTTTATAGGATTAAACAACTCAATAACAATCAATTAGATCATCCCACACAGGGAAACTTTGCATTATCGAGTTCACCGGCCAACATGGCGATACGGCTGTTCACCGATGATGACAGCGCAAATTTACAAAAAAGATTGTATTATTAATAAAATCTTAGAAAAAATGTATCATTATCACCAGTTTCAGAAGTATTATCACTGCTTCAGAAACTTGAGTCATTGTCATACCGGCTTACCGTTTTCAGGCGTTGTCCAGCAGGAAGCGCTTGAATGCGGTAAAGCCGTTTGTCATTTTCACAACATGCATCTTGCCGCCCATGAACCGGGCCAACTGGGCTGGTAATGGTACAGGCTCGTTGATGATACCCTCCATGAGCGTCTTCAGCTTGGCAGGGTGGGCAGTAGCCAGCGCTATGCCCGTTTCACCTGGCTGGAGATCCTCGCCCAGTGCGCGGTAAGCCACTGCCGTGTGCGGGTCAAGCAGATAACCCTCGCCGCGATAGGTCTGCTGGATGGTTTCGATAATCTGGTCATCATTATAGCTATAGGCATGAATGTGACGGCAGATGTTCTCATGGCTACCCAGCAAATCAACTACACGCGCAAAGTTGTTGGGGCAACCTGCATCCAGTGCCGGTGCAATGCTGTATTGAGTGGGTTTAGGAGTGAAGACGCCAGTTTTGACATAATTATAGAAGATGTTGTTCTGGTTCTCGACGCTGATAAAGCGCTTGACAGGCAGTCCCATCTGCTGCGCCATCAGTCCGCTGGTCAGGTTGCCCAAGTTGGAGCAAGGCACGGCAAACACGAGGTCGGAGGCCTTGTGCTCACGAAGCAACTGGGTATAAGCCCAGAAGTAATAAATCATCTGCGGCACCAGGCGGGCATAGTTGATGGACATGGCACTGGTGAGCCTCATGGCCGTATTGAGCTCGAGGTCCATGAAGGCCTCCTCGACCAACGACTTGCAGTCATCAAATGACCCGTTGACCTCGATGGCAGTCACATTGCCTCCCAGCGTGGCAAACTGTGTCTTCTGTATCTTGTTGACTGCATCCCTGGGATAGAGCACATAGACATTCACACCGGGCATTCTCCAGAAACTGTTGGCCACCGCACTGCCAGTGTCGCCACTTGTGGGCACCAACACATTTAGGGTCTTCCACTCGGGGTGGCGCGTGCGGTAATAGTTGAGCAACCGTGCCATAAAACGCGTGCCGACATCCTTGAAGGCCATAGTAGGCCCATGGAACAATTCAAGCACATAGTTTCCGGCAGCCGTCTTGACTAACGGAATATCGAAGTCAAAGGCGCTGTAAACGATATCGTGCAGCACATCCTCGGGCACATCATCCTTGAGGGCAAAAGCGGCAATGGCATAGGCCAATTCCTGCAACGACATAGCACTCATGTTGCGCAGGACAGCCTTGGGCAGATGCGGCAGGCTGTCGGGGATATACAGGCCTCCATCGGGAGCCAGGCCCTTGGTGACCGCCTGCTCCAAGCGTGCAGTGTGCTGGTAATTATTTGTACTGTGATAAAGCATAGACAATGCTTCTAATCGATAATGACTGTGCCGGTGGCAGCGGGATTGAAAGTGTTCTTTACCCAAACGGGGATGTGCTTCATCGCAACAGGAGCTATGGTGGGCGGATATATGACTTTGGCACCCGCGTCACACATTTCCTGTGCCTGAGCATAGGTCATCTGCTGTATAACGGTGGCATCGGGATGAGTGCGCGGGTCAGCTGTCATGAAACCGTCGACATCAGTCCAAATCTCCAGCGCCTCGGCATCGAGGAGAGTGGCGAGGATAGCGGCCGTGTAGTCGCTGCCACCGCGACCCAGATTGGTCACATCGCCAGTGGCCTTGTCGCGCGAGATGAACCCTTGCGCCACATGCACGCCATCGGCCATCGCTGCAAATTCCTCCTTGACGAGGCGGCCGGTTTCTTCCCAGTCGAGCACCCGTCCGTGCCCATCAGGAACCGTGCGCATATAGTTGAGCGACAGATGCGGGACCCCGTCATCAAACATGCCAGCGACGATGGCCGAAGAGAGTATCTCGCCATGGGCAACAATGGCATCACACATGCGCTCAATCTCGTCAACCGGCATGTGGGGATTGGTGGCAAGGGCCAGATAATATGGCTTGAGACTATCGTCAATAAAGTGGTCGATGGTCGCATGCACCTCGTCGCGCATCGACTCGACGACAACGCCGTCGATGGCATCGTGGTGCCGCTTGCGTGCCGCCTCGAGTGTGTCCAGACACGAGATGTCACGCTGCTGGGCCTGCTCACACATGGCCAACAACTGATTGGTGAAACCACCCATAGCCGAGACCACCACGAGCACGGGCTTGGAGGAGGCATTAACTATATCTCTGAGGTTGAGTAAACTCTCGATGGAACCCACCGAGGTCCCTCCAAATTTCATCACTTTCATTGCTATCAGGTATTGTGTTTATTATATAACGAGAAAAACCGTGATTTATTGAAGTAAAAAAGACAAATATCTCACCTTGCCGGCCGACGAATTCGGGAAAGGGCGAAATTGCCCAAGACAGGCGGGGGCCCAAGATAGGCGGCGCCTCGACATTGTCAAGAAAAAATGGGTTTTTCTTGCCACTGTGCTCGGCTTGCACTACTTTGGCGGGGGCCCAAGACAGGCGGCGCCTCGACATTGTCAAGAAAAAATGGGTTTTTCTTGCCACTGTGCTCGGCTTGCACTATCTTTGCGACGATGAACGATTGGGACCAGGATATTTACCACCTTAACGACGACCAACCTCAGCCCTTGCGCGGCTCCCTGTTGGTGGCCAAGCCCACTGTAGGCGACTTCTTTTTCAAGCGGTCGCTGGTTCTTATTGTTGATCCCGATGAGGGTGAAGGTGCCATGGGCGTCGTCGTGAACCATTATACCGGCTACAACCTGCGTGACATCATGCCTGAAATCGAGACGGTCGAAGAGATTCCACTGTTCTTGGGAGGACCCGTCGGCTCACAGATGATGTTCTACCTGCACACGCTGGGCCCCGACATCATTCCCGAGGCCATAGACATGGGCGACGGTGTTTTTTTCGGCGGCGACTTTGAGGCCGTCAAGCGCTATGTGGAGCTGGGCGGTCCCATCGAGGGGCGCATCAAGTTCATCGTGGGTTACAGCGGTTGGGAAAAAGACCAGTTGAGCAGCGAAATCGCCAGACATGACTGGGCCGTTCTCAATGGCGGCGGCAAAGAGCTGATGATGGGCGAAGGTGACGACGACCAGTGGCGGGAAGCTGTGGCACGCTTCGGTGACCGTTACCGCCTGTGGCTGAACCTGCCCAACGACCCTTCATTCAATTAACAATAGTGACTTTTACCGACTGACCGATATGAGTTTAGTGATAGGTATAGATGTGGGTGGCAGCACCACCAAAATCGTAGGCATTGAAAATGGCCATGACATCAAGTCGCCCATGAACATCAGGGCCAACGACCCCATCACATCGTTGTTCGGCGCCTTTGGCAAATACATCTATGACAACGGCATAGCACTATCGGATGTCGAGCAGGTCATGCTCACGGGTGTTGGTGCCAGCGGTGTTACCACACCCATTTACGGCTTGCCGACGACCCACATCGACGAATTCAGCGCCGATGGTCTGGGTGCCCGTTTTACTACCGGCCTGCAGCAGCTCATCGTCGTGTCGATGGGCACCGGAACGACCCTGGTCAGGGTTGACGGTGATGACATCAGCCACATCGGCGGTATCTCGATGGGCGGCGGCACCCTGCAGGGTCTGTCCCGCCTGATGCTCAACACGAGCCACATCGATGAGGTCGTCTCGATGGCCGCAAAAGGCGACATCAGTCACATCAACCTGCAAATCAAGGACATCAGCAAGGGTGACATCGAAGGCCTGCCCATGCATGCTACTGCCTCGCTGTTCGGCAAGGCAGTTGAGAGCAATGCTTCGGATAATGACATTGCCAAAGGGCTCATCTGCATGGTGCTGGAAACCATCGGCTCTTGCGCAGTGCTCTCACAAGTGAATGGCGGTTTCAAGGATTTTGTCCTTATCGGCAACTTGACGCGTCTGCCCGAGTGCAGCATCATTTTCCCGATGATGGAGAGCCTGTACGGTGTGCGTTTCCACATACCCAAACATGCGCGCTACTGCACCGCGCTGGGCGCCGCGCTGTCCTATGGGTTTTAAGTTTAATGTTCCCCCGTGTAGATAAAGAGTTATAACGATATGGAATTGAGCGTTGTCATCGTCAACTATCGCGTGAAGTACCTGCTGGAGCAGACCTTGCGCTCGGTAGAGCAAGCCATGCAGGGCATGGCAGGCGAAGTCATCGTTGTCGACAACCTATCGGGTGATGACAGTATCGATTTCTCTCGCGAGCGGCACCCGCAAGTGACCTATATCGAGAATAAGGAGAATGTGGGTTTTGCCCGCGCCAACAATCAGGCCATCATGCAAGCCCGCGGCGAGTACACGCTTATCCTGAACCCCGACACCATCATCACGCCGCAATGCCTGCAAGAGGGCATTGCATGGATGAGGTCACATCCCAAGTGCGGTGCCATCGGAGCCCGCATGATGGACGGCAACGGCGTGTTCCTGCCCGAGAGCAAACGCGCCTTCCCCACCCCGTGGGTATCGTTCTGCAAAATTTTCGGCCTGTCCAAGTTCTTTCCCCGCTCCCACTGGTTTGCCAAGTATCACCTGCGCTACCTGAGCGACCTGGAGCCGCAATGCATCGACATCCTGTCGGGCGCTTACATGTTGTGTCGCACCAGTGTGCTCCAGCAACTGGGCGGCTTTGACGAGGACTTTTTCATGTACGGCGAGGACATCGACCTGAGTTACCGCATCGTCCAAGCCGGTTATGAGAACTGGTTCCTCCCGACCCCGATGGTCCATTACAAGGGCGAGAGCACCCACAAAGACTCGATGCGGTATGTGCGGATTTTCTATGACGCAATGCTGATTTTCTACCGAAAGCATTTTCCGCGTTTCCGTGTCATCTTCTATCCCATCATCAAGCTTGGCGTGATGGTCCGCGCCAGCCTCTCGATGACCAAGAGGCTCATCAAGCGGCTGCTGCCTGCCGGCAAGGCCACCGCAACAGACTGGCCCTGGGTCATCATCAGCGACGATGCTCCCAAGGTGGCTGAACGCGCCCATATCGTCACCTACCAGGAGGAGCTGCCCGCCACGGGTCACTTCAACCTGCTCATCGATGACGGATGCCACGACTATGGCGAGATTGTCGATTACATCCGTCAGCACAGTGACAAGGGACGCATCGCGTTTCACATTTTTGCCAACCGCCACGGCATCATCATCTCACCCAAAATGTCATGAGCCAGTTATTGAGCAATGGAACCATAGCCTTGCGTGCACTTGAGCCAACCGACCTCGAGACGCTTTACCGCTGGGAAAACGACACGACCCTGTGGGCCGTGAGCGACACCATAGCGCCTTATTCACGCGAAGCACTATGGCATTACCTTGAGAATTATACCGGCGACCTGTATGCCCAACGGCAGCTGCGCCTGATGATAACTCTGGCCGAGGACGGCACTCCCATGGGCACAATCGACTTCCTGAACTTCGACCCGCTGAACAACCGGTCAGAACTAGGTTTATTCATCACTGGAGAGCACCGCGGCAAGGGGCTGGGCCGCCAAGCGCTTGAGCTGCTCACATCCTACGCTTGCAATCACATCGGGCTGCGGCAACTCTATGTTTATATCTCCCTCGACAACGAGGTGTGCCTCAAGTTGTTTGAGAGTTACGGCTACCGCCGAGTGGGCATACTGCAATCCTGGGTGAAACGCGGCAACGAATATCGTGATGTAGCTTTGCTTCAAATGGTTTTTTGAGTGTGTAATGGTCATGGCACGAGACTACCGCATCGACACCATCAAGGGCTTCCTGATCATCCTGGTCATCATGGGCCATGTGATCACATCTCTCGACAATGTGAACATCGTCAATCACGCTGTCATGGGTCTCATCTATGTATTCCACATGCCCTTGTTCATCCTGCTGTCGGGCTACCTGACCAAACCACCTGAGCAACAGACGGCCCATGACATGTGGCGCGGTGTGATCAACATCTTTATCATCGCCATTGTTTTCCACCTGATCACCACCTTGAGGATGTATGCCATCGGTGGAGACCCCATGGTCGTGCTGCAATCCTTCCCGCAGGGTGCGCTGTGGTATCTTGTCAGCCTGGGTTATTGGAGAATCATACACTATTATTCCCCTCGATGGCTGCTGCGCAATCCGGTGCTTTACCTTTCCATTGCCCTGGTGATATCTATCCTGTGCGGACTGACCCATCTGGGGAAACTGTTGTCAATCCAGCGCACACTCAACTTCTATGTATTCTTCCTGCTGGGTTACTACTACAGGCAAGGGATGATCAGCCAGCGCTGGTGGCGCAACAACCTGCTCCACGGCATTGCAGCCGTCATATTATTACCACTCATTTTCTGGCTCTATCCACATTGCGGCAATGTGATGAACGGTGCTGACCATTATCCCATCGCTGGCATCCCCCAGAAGGTGCTCATCCTCTCGTGCTCTATTGCCCTGTCGCTGCTTGTCTTCAACCTCGCCAGGGACTTCAAGCCGCTGAGGTTAATCGGCCAAGAAAGCCTGTTCTACTATGTGTACCATTACTTTATCATCATCGACATGATTGTAAACGCTGTCGGCCTGCTGCACCTGCCCAAGTCATTCCCGTTTGTCGTGCTCTACACGGCCGCCACAGTAGCGATGCTGTGGGTGATGAGCAAGATCCCGATATTCAAATGGGCGCTACAACCTGTGTTAAACAAGCGCCGTTGACACAGCAAGAGGCCGGGTCCTTTAAAAAAAGAGCCCGGCCTCTTGTAATGTGGTGTTAAAAAAAGATGAATTACTTGATTCTGGCTAGCATCGCCTCGTCAGGATCCACAGCGGCGATTTTGCCATCGGCATCAATCAGGAAACTGTGGTAGCCCTCATCAAGTCTCCAGTTTTTGATAATGGATTTCTGTGCTGCAACCGAAGTACCGAAATGTGCTGAACGGTCGAGGTTGTCAATATCGACAACGCCGTTAAACACGCTCTCGCTGCGGTCAAGATTGACCGAAACATGGATAAATGGTGCACCCTCCTGCCTGGAAAGGCGGTCATACCGCATGTTGTCCAAGCGAGACGAGGCATCGGCCGAAGACCAGAAAGTGAGCAGAACCATTTCGCCGCGATGCTGCTGCAAGGGCGAGAGATCATTGTTATTGCCAAGCACGAGCGACGGAGCCCTGTAACCGATGCGGCTGTCGGCGGGAGCAGTATAATAGGCCGACGACAACAAGGCAAGCAGCAACACGATGGCAATTGTCAATAATGTCTTATTCATTCATTCTCAATGTTGGTTCATCGTTGAGGAAGCGAGTGCAGCGTTGAGGCTGGCACGGCTTCCTTGTCGAGTTTCGACATCCCTGATCCGTAGCAACGGATACATTTTTGGGTGTGCAAAGGTAAGCAAACAAAAGTTATTAACAAGGGAATTTCTTGTTTTTTTACACTTTTTTGGCTTTTTATGCCTAATTACTAGCGAGATTGCAGCCAATCCCAACTGATAAGTCCATGAAATCATGGTCATTTCTCCGGAACCATATTTTTTACCATTTACTTGCCCAGTCACAGAAAAAGGATTAATTTTGCAGCCAATATACACTCAATTATCTTTTAATATCCAAGATGAAACAGATTTTTAATTATGCGCTTGCGTTAGTGTGTATGATTATTACTTCAACTGCTTTCACATCATGCGAGTGGGACACCAGCCCTGAGCCCGATCATCCCATGTATGTGACATATACCCTGTCGGCAGGCTGTGTATCGTTCAGTGGTCCTGACCAATTGCTTGATGATATCGAGATGTGGGTCAAGACCAACAGCATCGCCTATGACACCCCCGTGAACTACTCTAGCGGTGACGCATCGGAGTTCACGACTTCAGACGCCGAAGCCGTCAAGAGATATAATAACGAGTTTCTTCCCAAATTCGAGTCCTATCTGAACGAGATGAACAGCAAGTTGGCCTCGGACGCTTACGGCAAAGGCATTAGCGTCAAAGCCACATTCTATACCTACGCCAAGCGTGGTCAAGGTCAACAGCGTGACTTGAAGTACGACCAGTTTGAGTACTCCTATCCTGCACACACCGAGTAATGGCTAAACTACACATCAGCGACGACTGGTGGACCGCACCTGCCGAGAGCGAAAACGGCAACCTGATACTGGTTACCGGACGCCGCTCTCTCGACAATGTCATCTCCACCGGGTTCTACCGCTATCGTGTCGAAGTCACATGGCCCTATGAGTGTGATGACAAGGGGTTGCCATCCTATGCCGACAGCAAGGTGATGGAAGAAGTCACCGATGCGCTTAACGCATGTTTCAACCGCGACCCGATTGCCGTGATGACCGGCATCTACACTGGCGACGGCCAGCGCAACTGGGTATTCTACACCCGCAGCCTTCACATTTTCCAGCGCAAGTTCAACGAGGTGATGGCCCCCTTCCCCGCCCTGCCCTTGCAATTTGAGGCCGAGGAAGACCCCGACTGGCAGGAATACCATGAGATGTGCCAGTGTGAAGTTGCCGACAGCAACGATTAATGCCACGGCACGGCCACAGCCCAGGTTGAGTCAAATTGAACGAAATAAACAAAGTTGCGCCCCAAGAGCCCAGTACTCTTGGGGCGCAGTGTATTGTCCTGTCTTCATCAGGTGCTCGAGTATCATGTAGATGAGGATACCCAAAGGCCCACCTTCAGGTGGGACCAAACATGTCGGCCACTTATTCCTTGCCATTAACGCATTTTTACCGGAAATCAATAGATTTTACCAATGACAAAAGACAGTGGGGACGCAAGTAATTGCATCCCCACTCAGTGAATATCCTAATAGCTGAAAGCTAATGGCTTATTTCAGATAGGTGTAGCGGTAGTCGGTAGGCGGCACGAGGGTCTCCTTGATGACGCGCGGGATAATCCAGCGGATGAGGTTGAACTCACCACCGGCCTTGTCGTTGGTACCGCTGGCACGGGCACCGCCGAATGGCTGCATGCCTACAACAGCACCGGTCGGCTTGTCGTTGATGTAGAAGTTACCGGCTGCGTAGCACAGTTTGTCGGTCAACTTCTCGACCTCGAGGCGGTCGCGGCCCCAAACGGCACCAGTCAGGCCATAAGGCGAGGTCTCGTCACACAGCTTCACGGTCTCGTTCACCTTGTCGTCGTCGTAGGGGTAAACCGTCAGCACCGGGCCAAAGATTTCCTCTTCCATTGACTTGAAGCGGGGATTGGTGGTCTCGATAACGGTAGGCTCAACAAACCAGCCTTTCTTCTTGTCGCACTTGCCACCGATAACGATCTTGGCATCATCGGCTTTCTTGGCATAGTCGATATAGGATTTGCACTTGTCGAACGAGGCCTCGTCGATAACGGCGTTGATGAAGTTCATGGGATCCATGACATCGCCCATCTTCACCTCCTTGCACATGGCCTTGATGTCCTTCAGCACATCGGGCCACAGGCTCTTGGGAATGTACATGCGCGAAGCAGCCGAGCACTTCTGGCCCTGGAACTCAAAGGCTCCGCAGAATGCAGCCGTAGCCACGGCCTTCTTGTCGGCACTGGGGTGAACAAAGATGAAGTCCTTGCCGCCGGTCTCGCCCACGAGACGGGGATAGGAGATGTACTTGTCCACATTCATGCTGGCCTGCTTCCACAGGCTCTTGAAGGTAGTGGTGCTGCCGGTGAAGTGGATGCCGCTGAAGTATTTGCTCTCGGTAGCTACCTCGCCGATGAGGGCGCCGCTGCCGGGCAGGAAGTTGATTACGCCGTCGGGCAGACCAGCCTCCTTGTAGAGCTGCATCAGGTAGTAGTTGCTCAGCAGGGCGGTGGTGGAGGGCTTCCACAGGGCCACATTACCCATCAGCACGGGAGTCATGCACAGGTTACTGGCAATCGATGTGAAGTTGAACGGGGTAACAGCCAGGATAAAGCCCTCGAGGGGACGATACTCGGTGTGGTTCAACTGACCAACGCCGTCCTTGGGCTGCATGCCGTAGATCTTGCTGGCGTAGTGCACATTGTAGCGGAAGAAGTCGATGGTCTCGCAAGCCGAGTCAATCTCAGCCTGGTAGAAGTTCTTGCTCTGGCCCAGCATCGTGGCGGCATTCATGATGGGA
>ONYP01000139.1 GCA_900322135.1 uncultured Prevotellaceae bacterium | reverse complement strand
CGGGTGTCGGGGCGAGAACATCATGTAACTGCCCCACCAGAAGGCGACAAAGAGTTTGTCGAAGACGGCTCCGCTCTTCTCGCGCTTCCCAGCGCTGACAGTGGGCAGGGCGCCCCACTGGATGGGCACGTCCTGGTCCACCTTCTCCGAGGAATGTGGGCGGCCCGTGTGCGACTGGTTGGAGTAGGCGTTGTCGCCCTCTCCCGTCTCGCCGCACTCGAGGAACGGGACGAGACCGATGATGTCGTCCGTTTCGTCGAGCCAGGCGGGAACGATCTTCATCTCATCCACATCGTCAGGGTTGTCCCTGTCGATGATCAGCGGGCCGAAGCGGTTGATGGGAACAAGCCGGGTGACGTTGCCCCAGTTGTCCCATTCCTCGCGGCCGCCGCTGCGGTATTTCACTCGCTTCATCACCTCCAGCACGAAGTAGGTGTCCACGTCCTGCGCGTAGTGCAGGCCCCACACTCCGCCGCTGTCGGGAACGGCCTCCTGCGCCTTGGTCATCTGGTCGATGTACCACTGGCAGTTGTAGATGTTGTCAAGGCGGTGGCCACCTGCGGCGTAGCCCTGGTTGAGCATCGCCTTGTAGCCGCTCTTCTCCTCGTCGGTGGTCACCTCCACAGTGAAAGCGTCAACGATCTTTGAGATGTGGATGGTGCCGGCCGCCTCGATGTTGTCCGCGGTCGCAGTGCAGGCAATCGTGCTGCGTGCGTGGTCAATGTGTTTCTCCAGTTCCTGGAAGAACTCGTTCACCGTCCAATGCGGCAAAGCACTCGCCCATGTGCGGTTGCTGTTGGCGTATGGCGTGGTGTTCATCAGCAGCAGGTGGCGGTAGTCGCTCTGCTCCCACAGCGAGAAGTCATAGGCGTAGCCCAGGGCTTCGCAGATCTTCTTTGTCAGCCACAGCAGGTACGGCTGGAACGAGAGGCCACGGGAGAAATCCGTGTCGTCCTCGTCGTCAGGGTTGACCTTCCACTCGTACTTGCTTGCTGATGCGTTCCACTTGGCGTCCGTCCTGCCCCAGAGCTGCGCCGGAGAGGCGTAGGACACTTCTTCCCCGGGTCGTGGCTGGGCCCCGCCGCCGGTAGGCGAATTGTCGGGGTAGATGCTGGGCCACTTGCCCAGGTCGAGCTCGTCGATGTAGGTCTCATCGAAGCGCGGGAAGAAGTTCTGGTAGGATCGTTTCTCCAGGAACTGCACCTTGACTGATTCCTGCGTGATGCCGGTGATCACGACGGCACCTCGCTTGAAGAAGTTGGTGTCCTGCAGGACTGCATCGAAAAAGATGTCGCCTGTGTCCACGTCCTTGCGGGTGATCATCCCGAAGATGTCGAGGTTCTGCGGAGAGTCTGCCAGGGGCAGTTCAATCTCCATACTGTAGTCGTCGGCATCGGTGAAGATGCGGTTCTCCGATACATATTCTATCGAGGACCCCTTCTTCAGCGCTGCCTGCTTTCCGTTTATCGTGAGTATCATAAAGAATAGCGGTTGATTTGCCGCAAAGGTAAATCAACCGCTTAAGCCTTGAAAAGACGCGCCGAAAAATTGGAATCAACTTTCGATAATCTATGTTATTTGATTTTAAGGAACCAAGAAACACCCTTCCATTTTGTATCGTATTCTATTTTGTATTCAAATTCTCTTGGATATGACTTTTCTTCAATGATGCTTTTCAGTAAAGAGTCAACAGGTTTAGGGTCATACAATTGCCAAATCATTCTGCAATGGCCATTAGTTGTTTCTCTAGCAAGGAATAATGCATTAGGATGAACTGGGTCACCAATAATCTGTTTGGAAATACCTTCAAGATACTCTATTACCAATTGGCTTTCATCACTAGTAGGCATCTCATTATCAGCCAATTCTTTAAATTCCATCCATAGAGAGCATGTCCACCCAAAAATGTTTTTATGTTTGAATTTCCGAAGAGCAGTATTTAGAACTATAACAGATGGTAATCCGTTAAGTGTGCTAGAAGCAATAACGAGATCATCTTCAGGGATAATCAACTTGACATTATTGGCGTCTTTTTTAAAAAAGTCTGTTAAGAAACTCATAAATTCCGATTTATCGTTCTGATTATGATGTGCAAAGGTAGCGTTTTTTTTCGCCCGAACACTTTTCTCTTAGATTTCGTTGATTTAAAACTCTTTGATGCAAAGAACATCAAACCGAATATAGCTTGAATAGACTACTATTTATACTCTATTCATACTTTGCTATAAAGCCTTTGATGCCGCAGAGCAGGTCTTTGTCATTAATATTCATCTCAAGATAGGCTTCATTTGCTTTGAGCATCCCTAAAAGTGTCTGCATTTGGATGGTATGTTTTTCCCAATATTCCACGGGGACTCTCAACAAAGCTTGAAGAAGGTCACCATCATAAAAATCACCTGAAGCCAATATATTATCGTCAAGTACATATAATGAAAGTGGAACCATTTGTTCAAGTGCAGTCTTTTGACCTATGAGAAAACGCACATCTTCAACTGTGAAGTTTGACACTTTGGTTTGATACAACTCAAACATATGTCTAACGGGATAAGATGCGTCAACTCTTGGCTCTTCATCCTGCCACTTTTCATTAATCAGTTGGGATAGTGTCCATCCCATAATACGCTTCAATTCAGACGGGACATTCTTCAGATGTGCAGAAATAGGGTTAGAAAGCGGACTCTCATCTGTAGGAACAACACTACTTGCGTCCACCTCTTGATATCGAGGACGCTTTTTAATACCCCAAATGGCATGAAGCTTTTTCTGTAATCTTTGCTTCTTGTTCATATCACAATCCCTACTAGGCATTGCAAAGGTAGCAAAATTCTTTGCTAAACACTCACTTTCTTTTATTTTTCGGTGATTTATTGTTCATGAGGCGCTGGTACTCGTCCTGCGCTTGTTTAATGCCCTTGTCACCGGTCACGGTGTTGACGGTGACGAAGGGCTCGTCCAATCGCTCGTTAAGACGGGCGATGATCTCCTTCAAGTCTTGACTCTCCTGCACTATCACCTGTGGTTGGCTTTGCGCCAAAGCCATGGGCGCGGTGATCGACCTCGACACGTCGGCACTGCGAAGCGAGCCGATCGTGTTGGTGCGCTGCGCGTAGTCCAGCGCCTCGATCAGAGGACGGGCAACGGGTGAAGCGACCAGTTTCTGACTTGCCACCCATTCCCCGGCATGGACCACGCCAGCCACCTCGTCGGCACGGCCCTTGCGTGTGAAACCGCCCTCGCCGTAGCCCTGCGCCTGGCTCGCCTGCTGCTGCTTTTTGATGGCGGCCACCTGCATGGCACCTGCGGCCACTGCCATGGCAGCGGCTATAGGGGCGATGATGTAGCCCACGACAGGGATGGCGGCAGCACTGGA
>ONYP01000029.1 GCA_900322135.1 uncultured Prevotellaceae bacterium | reverse complement strand
CGGGTTGCCTGACTGCCAAGTGAAGCGGTTAGAATAATAGGTCTTGTTGCTGAGTTCAAAATATGTCGGTCGGCGAATTTTCATCGTATAGCCTAACATAGCATTGACGTTGCCCACCTGAGTCGATAACGAGAGGCTGGGAAACAGATGGTTTTGATGGCGGCTTTGTTCGTCGATGTGAACGCCTTGACTGTAGTAGTCGGTGGTAACATATTCATCACGCAATCCACCACTCACCTGGCCAATGGGTGTTAATCGGCTGTACTCGATAAAGGCGTCAGGGTTGAGGTAATCATCGTTGCGATGGGTGTAGTCAATCTCACTGCCCACCGACAGGTTACCTCCCCATAATGGCCATGAGAGCACGAGTTTGCCGGCAAACAGTTCATTTCTCACGGTATTCTCGCTGGTTACTGTGCGATCTTCCCACTCCTGGCTCTCCTCAAGGCTACATTCACTCTCGCGGTTCTTGGTAAAATAGTAATCGGCATTGAAATCGATGTTGGTCTTGCCCACTTCGCCATTATAATAGAGATTGAGCGAGTGCGGCATATTGTGTCGTGTTTTATTCTTACTATTGGTCATCAGACTGTCGTAGAAATTGCCGTTGGCGGTCACTTCAGCAGCAAAAAAGCCTTTGTCAACATCCCTGAGACGGTTGTTGCTGTTGTATTGAACGCCTACCGAGTGCTTGTCATTGAACTGGTAATTCATTCCCAATACTAAGCGCAAGATATTGTAATTGCCCTGACTGTGACCGTGATTGTCCTGATGCCATGTGGTGTCGGCAGCGACATCCTGGGTAATGCGATATTTCTGCAACCAGCCATTCTCAAAGTCGCTCACTGTGCCGAAAATGTCAAACCCGTTGCGGCGGTAGTTCCATAAGAAAGCATTGTAGGTACGTGACATATCACCCTGAAAGAAACTGCTGCGTAGGTGACCTCCCCAACCCTCACCTTGCGCTTTACGGGTCTTGATGCGGATAACGCTCTGCACCGATGCGTCATATTTTGCCCCTGGGTTGGTGATTACCTCAACGCTGATGATGTCTTGAGACTTCAGCTCGTTGAGTTCATTGGCGTCGCGCATCAAGCGGTTGTTGATGTAGATGAGCGGCTTGCCCTTGCCGAAAACTTCCAACCCATCGGCCTTGCTCCGCACGCCCGGGACGTTGCGCAGCACATCCTCGGCGGTGCCCAGCCTGCTCAGGATGGTGCCGTCAACGCTGGTGAGCAATCCTTCCTTTCCCAACTTGTGAGTAGGACGTTGGCCTTGCACGACGACCTCTCCCAGGAGAGTGACGTTAGGCTGCATCACAATATCGCCGATACTGTTTCCAGGTGACTCTAAGAAACGGGTCACATAACCCACACTTGTTATTTTCAACAGGCAGTCACTACAATCTGTCATAAAGGCAAACCTGCCGTCCTCACCCGTTGTAGTACCTTGTACAAAGGTCGAATCTGCCCGATTCACCAGCATCACATTGGCATAGGGCATGGGCATTTGGCTCTCATCCAGCACGCGGCCTGTAACCGTACCCGCAACAGCTGTCAAAGCCGCAATAAGTTCTACAATGATGATAATCGTTCTTTCAATCATAATGTTTCTATTTTGGTTGTTCGAGTGCAAAATTATCGAGACAAACCTCAATAGAGATACGCACTAAAGGGTGAAAGGTTGCAGTATCTGGGCGAAGAAATCGCATTTTCACACTTTAGGGTGTTAAATTGTCTTGTGGCTTGTTACTACTTCTTAAGGATAAGGCTTTTTAAGTTTCATCATTTGTCGAAATTGGGCATTTGGGGTACATTTGCATGACTATTAACCAGTAAGACCGATATGGCAAAAATTGAGGATTTCTTTACGTTAACCAACAGTGTAGAGGGCATCGATGATGAGCAATACCACCACCTTGATCCCATGATACGTGCCATCGATGCGATGGCCAATGCGACCTACCAGAGCATTTATGTCATCGACTACCTGAAGCATGGTTTCTTGCATGTGGCGAGTAATCCGCTGTTCCTGTGTGGGCATACGGCCGAGGAAGTCCGCCAGATGGGCTACCGCCTGTATATCGATCACGTCCCTGCCAAAGAGCAGATTATGCTCACTGAAATCAACGAGGTGGGTTTCAAGCGCTTCAACGAGGAGCCCATCGCTGAGCGCAGCCGCTGCTTCATGAGCTACGACTTCCATATTGTGAATGGCGAGGACTGCTACTTGGTGAATCACAAGATTACACCGTTTGCACTTGCACCCGACGGACGTGCCTGGTTGGCGATGTGCGTCGTGTCATTGTCGCATCACACCACTTCCGGCCATGTCGAGTTCCGTAAGAAGGGTCAATCCGTTTACTTGGAATATGACTTGAACGGTCATCGCTGGCAGGAACGCAAAAGCGTGATCCTGCGCGAGCAGGAAAAGCAAGTGCTTATCCTGTCGGCCCAAGGCTTCACAGTTCAGCAGATTGCCGACAAGATGTGCCGCGCACTGGATACGGTCAAGACCTATAAGCGTGCCTTGTTTGAGCGCCTGGGTGTGCGCAGCATTACCGAGGCCCTGACTGTTGCCACCAATCAGGGGTTATTATAAATGTTAAGATTGCCGCGACACGGATTACCTGAGGAAACTGGAGCCGACTGAGAGACATAACATCGGGGCCGTGTTTGTTGTTTGAAAAAAAAAGTGTAATTTTGTCGGCAAATTAAGAGAACATTTCATATCATTAACAAATACAATTTAAAGACGAATTATGCCTAAACTATCAGAACGCAGCATGAAGATGCCGGCTTCGCCCATCAGGAAGTTGGCTCCGTTTGCCGCTGAAGCTAAGAAACGCGGTATCAAAGTGTATCATCTGAACATCGGTCAGCCTGATATCCACACCCCCGAGGAGGGTCTGGAGGCCATCAAGCATGTGGACCGCAAGGTGCTCGAATACAGCCCCTCACAGGGCATTCCCAGTTATGTGGAGAAACTGGTAGGTTACTACAAGCGCTATGACATCGACCTGGGTGTTGACGACATCATCGTGACCTGCGGTGGCAGTGAGGCCGTACAGATGGCATTCATGGTATGCCTGAACCCTGGTGACGAAGTCATCATCCCCGAGCCTGCATACGCCAATTATATGGGCTTTGCCTGCGAGACCGGTGCCGTGGTGCGCACCATCACCACCCACATCGAGGACGGCTTTGCCCTGCCTCCCGTCGAGGAGTTTGAGAAGGTCATCAACGAGCGCACCCGCGCCATCATGATCTGCAACCCCAACAACCCCACCGGTACGCTCTACAGCCGCGAGGAACTGATGCGCCTGCGCGACCTGGTGAAGAAATATGACCTGTACCTGTTCGCCGACGAGGTGTACCGCGAGTTCATCTACAGCGATGCTCCCTATACCAGCGCCATGCACCTCGAGGGTATCGAGAATAATGTCATCATGATTGACAGTGTGTCGAAGCGCTACAGTGAGTGCGGTATCCGCATCGGCGCCTTCATCACCCGCAACAAGGAAGTGCGCGCCGCCGCCATGAAGTTGGCCCAGGCCCGTCTGAGTCCTCCTCTGCTGGGCCAGATCGTTGCCGAGGCTTCGCTCGACGCACCGCAGGCCTACCACAAGGGCGTGTATGACGAGTATATCGCTCGCCGTAACTGCCTGGTAGAGGGACTGAACAAGATTCCCGGTGTCTTCTGCCCGATGCCCATGGGTGCCTTCTACACCGTGAGCAAACTGCCGGTAAAGGACATCGACGACTTCTGCCGCTGGTGCCTTGAGGAGTTCAACTACGAGGGCGAGACCGTGATGATGGCTCCTGCCAGCGGTTTCTATGCTACCCCCGGCCTGGGCAAGGACGAGGTGCGCATGGCCTATGTGCTCAAGATTGAAGACCTGAAGCGCGCTCTGGTAGTGCTCGAGAAAGCCCTCGAAGCCTATCCCGGCAGGATCTAAAGGTAAAAGTACACTCATAAGACATCTTACCGCCAGCCTCTCTTCAAGGGGGTTGGCGGTATTGTCTATATCAAGAGAAAATAGTAATTTTGCACTCACACAGAATCAGAGAGCAATGACAAGACGACAACAGCCCGCACGGCGGGGACAGATGATACTTTACATCGCATTGCTTGCGGTGGTAGTGGGTTGCATGGTGGCATTAAGCCTGTGTGACAGGCCTCCCGTTTCCCCCGAGGAACGGCCCAGCAGCGGCGACACGCTCGATATCGCCATCGAGTACTCGCCAGTGACCTATTATACCTATGACGACACGCTGGGCGGCTACAACTATGACCTGCTGCGCATGATATCAGACAGCATGGGTGTTCCCATGAAGTTCCACCCGGTTGTGACCCTTGAGAAGGCCCTGGCCGGCCTCGAGAGCGGCAACTATGATGTGCTGGTGGCTCAGTTCCCCATGACAGCGCGCGACACCTCGCGGTTTGCCTTTACCGAGCCCATCTACATCGACCAGCAGGTGCTCGTGCAGCGCCGTGGCAGCAATGCCATCCACTCCCAGCTCGACTTGGCCGGGGACACCGTGTGGGTCGTCAAGGGGTCTCCCATGATTGGGCGCATCGCTAGCCTGAGCCGTGAAATCGGCGACACCATCTATGTGCATGTCGATGAGCTGTATGGCCCCGAGCAGTTGATGTTGATGGTGGCCGAGGGCGAGATACGCTATGCCGTGGTCAACCGTTCCATTGCCCGTGCCATGGCGTCACGCCTGCCTAATCTGGACCGTTCGGTAGCCATCAGCCTGTCACAATTCCAGTCATGGATGGTTTCCAAGGACCGTCCCGGCTTGTGTGATAGCCTTGACAGGTGGCACAACCAGCTGAAAAGCGATACTGCTGCCTACCATCTGCTGCAACGACGCTACTTTGGTGGCACCTTCCCCACATTGGCACGATAATTTGATATTATCGGCGGCACCTCTACCATCGATGCGAGCATCATGGCATTCGGTTGGCACGATAATTTGATATTATCGGCGGCACCTCTACCATCGATGCGAGCATCATGGCATTCGGTTGGCACGATAATTAAATATTATCGGCGGCACCTCTGCCATCAATGCAAGCATCATGGCATTCGGTTGGCACGATAATTGCAGTGTTGTAGTACATTTACCCATTAAACACATCAATGATTATGCTCCTTAGGAAGAATAAAAAAAAGAATTCGGTAAAAGCCCAACTCGAGAAGATTCTCAACGATTTCCGCTGCCAGTATGATGTCAAGACCGATGAGAATAGCGCCACCATCTATGACTTTGAGTTCCAAGCAGGGCACTTCATCGCTGCCGTCCGCAAGCAGGACGACTGCGTAGAGGTCACCTATCCCTCTATATCCATAGTACCCCTGTCACAATTGCCCCTCGTCCGCTCCAAGTGCAACGAGCACAACAACAGCAACATCCTGTTCAAGTTCAGTTACTCCATCAACGAGTCGACGGGTGAGGTGAATGTGCACCTGTCCTTCTTCAACAACTCGCTTGATGCCGAGAACTTTGCCCAAGAGTTGAAAGCCGCCTTCCACTTCCAGCACGAGTGGACGCGTGACTACGACGAGGCCGTATCCATCAGCAAGGACTATAACAGCATCGACCTGGAGAGTGAGCTGTACAAGCACCAACGCGAAATGCACATGTTGCGTTGCCAGGAGATGATGCACCAGATTATGAACACCTCGCTGAACTTACAACTTTTTTCCTGTGAAGAGCCGCTGACACTGGACAATGTGCTCGAGTACATCGAGCCGACCCTTTCACACCATGCCCAGATGCTGTTCATGACCGTGAACACCGTGAGCGGCCAGCAGCGACTGGAAAACGAGAATGACATCCAGGGGTTTGACCTTCGCAGGGCGCTGGTTGAGGGCACGGGTGCCGAAGCACGCCTGGTGCGTGACTATGCCGTCCTGGACCTGCACTACAAGTTGGGCAAAGAAGAGAAGCCCCAGATGGCGACCATCGCCCTTACCGCCGAGGGCGAAGACAAGAACACGATTTTCACCCGCGTGACCATCACGCTGCCCATGCGCAATGCCAGCCGTGCCAACTCGCTGAGCAACGACGAGCGCGTTCCGCACAGCAAGAGTTTCCTCATCGGGCTGGGCCGCAACGGTGACAAGCAATTTAAAGAAGCCGAGTACATGTGGACCGATGCTCTCCTCAAGATCAAGAACGGCGAGCAGAGCAGCATGAGCGAAGACGAAATCCTGCTGAGCCAAGTGTACAAGCCCGATGTGGCCTACAACCTGTATTGGGGTAACCTGTACTTCTGCGAGAAGCGCTACCTTGAGGCCATCATCTATCTGGAGAATGTGTTTAACAGTTACCGTCAGGAATTCTTTGACCTGAGTGGCGACGAGAAGCGCATGCTCATGGAGGTGGCTTACAAACTGGGGTTCTGCTACAACGATATGGGCCTGTACAAGCAGGCATTCTACTACCTGGACCTCATGGCCACCGACGGCAACATCCGCCACACCACGGAACTGGTCAACACGATGGCCAACAACAAGGACCTGCGTGTATTCAACTACACCGACGGCGTGATGGAAGAGATTAAGCGCAACTTTGAAAACGAAGAGGAACTGCCTGAAAACATCCGCCAATTCGTCTATTTCTTGCGCCGTCGCCGCGGCTATGCCCTCATCGAGTTCGGCAAACTCGACGAAGCCGAGAAGATATTCACCTCAATGCTTGACGACCCGGAGAATGCCGCCTATGCAAGCCATGAGCTGAATTACATCCAGCACTTGCGATCGATACGCGAACAGAACGAGGCATCGCTGGCCAAGAGAGCCGAAAAAGGCCAGAAGGCCCAAAAGGCTGAAAAAGGCACCGACACCGAGGGCCTGCAATAAGCAGTCCTCCCATCCATCACATAGGAATTAATAGTTTTTTTTTACACTAACCACCCCATTCATCACCTAACTGTTATGAGATCAATAATTGGCGTTATTGTTGCGTGCATCGCACTCGTTTGTGGCTTCTCCTTTTACGGAGGAAGTGATGGACACAGAATGTATGCCCACTTTGGGGAAACCACTGAGGGCGAACAGTACCTTGAGGATTCAGGCTACGAAGTAGAAGGAACCTACGATGAAGAAAGTTCCTACTCTGAAGAAGAAGAGGATACCGACGATTACACATCGCTTAACGACATCCGTTTTGCTGACTTTGACGATGATGACTGGCTCGACAACGAGTACATCTGGGCTTTGCGTCATTACCTGGATGACATGGATGTGAGTACAATCAAGGACGAGCGCCTGATGCCTTATCGCAAAGTCATCAAAGGGAAGTTTGTCATCGCCAAGGTTGAACCGGCGCTGATGGGCGGCCTGTTCATCATGTTCTCGTTCATCGACAAGCCCGAAGGCATCTTTTCGACCTGGGTTTACAGTGAAGTGGATGAGGCCACTGGAGAGGTATCCAACTACACAGTAAACGGCATCAAACTTGAAGACTTCGAGAACGACATGTCACGGGAAGAAATTTTCAAGGTCATGAAGGAGCACCCTGAACTCAAACTCTTCTAAGCCCAACTGCACATGACGAGGCTTAAAAAAACGAGCCCCAAAAGTTTTTTACGACTTTTGGGGTTCATTTTTATTTCTTGGTGTGAAGTGCGGTGCCGAAGTAGCGCGGGATGGGCGTCTCGAAATAGAGCGGCTCGCCCGTGACGGGATGATGGAACGCCAGGCGGAAGGCATGCAGGCACATGCGCGTGCCGGGGTCGTCCTGATGGCCGTATTTGCCGTCGCCCACAACCGGGTGACCGATGTCGGCCATGTGGACGCGGATCTGGTTCTTGCGCCCCGTGAGCAGGTGCAGGTAGAGCAACGCCCGCTCATCGGCCTGCTCAGCTACTTCCCACTCGGTAGCGGCCCACTTGCCGCCGTCATCGACGGGGCTGCTCACGACCACCATGCGGTCGGTGTCGTGCAGCCAGCTCTCCACCTTGCCGGCGGGGTCCTCCATAACACCCTCGACCACGGCGACATAGCGGCGGTCGATGATGGTAGAGTGCCAGTCGGCGGTCATCTGCTGTTGTACATCGACACTCTTGGCATAAACCATGAGTCCCGATGTGCGGGCGTCCAAGCGGTGCACCACATGGGCGGTACAGCGCTGACGCGTCTCGGTGAAATGACGGTCAAGCAAGGTCTTCATGTTCAGACTGCCAGCACCGACGGGCATCGATAATACCCCCTGCTGCTTGTCGACGACAACTACCCATCGGTCCTCATAGACAATGTTGTAGTACTTGTTGTTGACTGATGACGGGCGAGCATGCCGACGAATCTGCACAACGCATCCCGGATCCAGCGGATAATCCACATGAGACTGTATCTTGCCGTCGACGGTGACGCCACCATGGGCCAAGATGGATTTGGCCTTGTTGCGGCTGATGCCGTCAAGGCAGTTCATGACAAAGTTGAGCAGCTTGTCGGGCTGCTTGACCTCGCGGACAACGGCTTTGTCGTCGTTGCGGGGTACTCGATGGTCGTGGCGACGGGGCATTTTTTTTGAGTTAACAGTTAAGAGTTAATAGTTAACAGTTAGTAAAGACTATCAGTCGAAGATGTGACGCAGGCGGGAGAAGATGCGGCTCTTGTCACCCTCGCTGGGCTTGACATGCTGCCCGTTGTTCTGCAGCATCATGATGGCCTCTTTCTCCTTATCGTTCAACTTCTCGGGCATGTAGACCATGACATTGATGAGCAGGTCACCAGTTCCATAGCGCTCGGGCGAGGGCAAGCCCTTGCCACGCAGGCGCAGGATGCTGCCGGGCTGAGTGCCGGGCTTGATGGTCACACGGGCCTTGCCGTCGACGGTGGGCACCTCGACCTTGCCGCCGAGCACTGCCGTGGGAATATCAAGCATCAGGTTATAGATGAGGTCATTGCCGTCGCGCGTGAGTTGGGTGTCGCGCACTTCCTCGATGACCACGAGCAGGTCGCCGGGAACGCCGCCACCAGGGGCCTCGTTTCCTTTACGGCTCATGCGCAATGTCATGCCGTCGGCCACACCTGCGGGAATGCTGATGCTGATTACTTCCTCCTTGCGCACGAGCCCCTTGCCACTGCAATGCGGGCAGGTCTCCTTGATGCGCTTGCCGCTGCCGCCACAAGTGTGGCAGACGCTTTGGGACTGCATCGTACCGAACATGGTGCGCTGCATGCGCACTTCCACACCCGAGCCGTTGCAAGTGGGACAAGTCTCAAGAGCGGTTCCGTTCTTGGCTCCAGTGCCCTGGCAATGCTCACAGGATTTCATGCGGGGGATGCGCAGCTTCTTCTCGGCACCTTTGGCAATCTCGCTGAGGGTCATCTTGACGCGGACACGCAGGTCAGTTCCGCGCTTCACGCGCTGGGTCTGCCCTGCCCCTCCACCAAAGAAGTCCCCAAAACCGCCAAAACCGCCGAAACCGCCAAACAGGTCACCAAACTGGCGCAAGATGTCTTCCATCGACATACCACCGCCATAGCCACCACCGCCCATCTGCTCGCCGGCAAAGCCGAACTGGTCGTAGCGGGCGCGCTTGTCGGGGTCGCTAAGGACATTGTAGGCCTCGGCTGCCTCCTTGAATTTCTCCTCGGCTGCCTTTTTCTCCTCCTCACTCTTGCCCTGTTGCTTATCGGGGTGGTACTGGATGGCCAACTTGCGGTAAGCCTTCTTCAAGTCATCGGCAGTGGCATTCTTGTCCACTCCAAGTACCTCATAGTAATCTCTTTTCTGAGCCATAATCCTTTATTGTTTCTATTGTCTAGTCCCTAGTTCTTTGGTTTGCTTATCAGCTGCCGACGACAACCTTGGCGTGTCGCAGCACCTTGTCGTTAATCATGTAACCCTTGATGGTCGTGTCGATGACCTTACCCTTCATCGAGGGGTCGGGAGCGGGGAACATCGTCACCGCTTCATGCATATCGGTATCAAAGTCCTTACCTGTCGAGTCGATGGCTTTGATGTGCTGACTCTCGAGATATTTCACAAACTTGCCGTAGATGAGGTCAACACCTTCCTTGAGGCTATCGAGGTCACCCCCCTTGCTGATGGCATCGAGCGCACGCTCCAAGTCATCAACCACAGGCAAGAGGTCAATCATCGCTTTCTCGGCGCCGTTTTTGATCAGGTCGGCCTTCTCCTTGAGGGTGCGTTTGCGGAAATTCTCAAAATCGGCCATGAGGTAGAGGTACTTCTCCTTCTCATGCTCAAGGGCCGCCTCAAGTTCGGCAATCTTCTTTTCTTTATCGTCAACTTCAGGAGTATCTTGTTCCTGCGGCTCGCTGTTCAGGGCCTCATTGGGCTGTACCTCGTCCTGCAGGACTTCCTTTGATTCATTGTTCTGGTTTTTCTTGTTTTTCTTAGACATATTATTGTTGTGTTAAAATTCCTTATTACCTGATTCTCTCATGCAAAAACCACTCCAAGGCAACGCCAACCACCTGCAAAAATGGCAAACGCCGCATTTCATGAGTGTCAGTCGCTGAAGATGCTACAGTTGCAGCACAAAGGCGGCGCAATCGGCAAAAGTGTCAGCCGCCTGTTCTGCCAGTTTGTCACTGTCGAAAATACCGAAAACTGTCGAACCCGAGCCCGACATGGCAGCATATTGAGCGCCCGCGTCAAGAATTGCCGCCTTAATCAGCCACAACTGGGGCAATGCAGCAAAGACGCTCGGCTCAAAATCGTTGGCCAACAGGCCATCCCACGACGATACGGGGCGCGTGATGATGTCGGCCAAGGCTATCTCGGGGGCATGGGGAGTGACACGGCTATAGGCCGTGCGGGTATCCACACCCACAGACGGCTTGACCAGCAGCAGCGACTTGCCCTTGAGGTCAACATCAACAGGCGTAAACACATCGCCGATACCTGTCGCCAGCAACGGCCGGTTATGGATGAAAAAAGCACAGTCGGCACCCAGCGACACGGCCATCGAAGCCAGTTCGGCATCGGATATGCCCAATTCAAACATCGTGTTGAGCATCACGAGAGCATGGGCGGCATCGCTGGACCCACCTCCCAACCCGGCACCGTCAGGGATGTGCTTGTACAGGTGCATGGCAACGGCGGGCAGGTGATAGCGCTCTTGCAGCAGGCGATAAGCCTTCATTACCAGGTTTTTGTCGGGAGGACAATCCACCGCATTGCCATAGCAGGAAAGTGAGGTCTCGCCAGCGGCGGGCACAATTTCAAGCACATCGGTGAGGGGAATGGGATAAAACACCGTTTCGATGTTGTGGTAACCGTCCTGACGGCGCTCCACAATATTCAGGCCCAAATTGATTTTGGCGTTTGGGAAAGTTATCATGTGACAGTCCTGTTACAAGATGGGGCTGATGAGGCGGACAATGGACTCAAGGGCCTTCTGCATCAATGGACGCTTTTTCCACTTGCTCAGCAGCAACCGCGTGCATTGCTCTATATCGGCCTCAAAGATGCCCTTCATCTTCTGGTTAAACTCCTTACTGTAAATCAGTGCATTGAACTCAAAATTATGTTCAAAGCTGCGGAAATCAAAATTGGTGGAGCCCGTGGTCACAAACTCATCGTCGACAATGACCACCTTGGCATGCATTACCGTGGGCTCATAGAAATAGATCTTGATGCCCGACAACATGCACTCCTTGATATAGGAGGCCGTGGCCAGACGCAACATCATCGAGTCGGGGTGGCGCGGTATCATCACGCGGACATCAACGCCTGCCAGGGCTGCACTCTGCAAAGCCTTGAGCAGCGAATCGCTAGGCAGGAAATAGGGGGTCTGAATGTAAACGCAGCGCTTGGCCAGCGTAATGGCCTTGAGGAAAACAAACGAGATGTTGTTCCATCTGCTTGTGGGTCCGCTACCCACCATCTGCACGACATAGTCCTCGCTCGCCGGTGGTGCGGCGTAGCGCATGGTCGTCGATGTGAGCAGTTCACGCGTCGTGAAGTTCCAGTCGATGGCAAACGAGTACTGCATCGCCGCCACCGCCTCGCCGGTGATGCGCAGATGAGTATCACGCCAGGGCTTCCATTTCTTGTCACCCGTGATATAACGATCGGCGATGTTCATGCCGCCCACATAGCCCACCTCGCCATCAATCACCACAATCTTGCGGTGGTTGCGCCAGTTGGCACGGAAAGCAAATTGGGTAAATGTCAACTCGAGGAATGGATGCACCTTAATGCCTGCCGCACGCATATCCTTCAAAATCCTTGGCGGCGTGTAAAATGAGCCGACATAGTCATAGAGCACCCTCACCTGCACACCCTCACGCGCCTTGCTCATGAGGAGTTCGATGAGCCGTTTACCCGATTCGTCCTTCTCGATGATAAAATACTGGACATGGATATAACGGGTGGCATTGGCGATATCCTGCAAGAGCGACTCAAATTTGTCCTTACCCGTGGTAAACACCTTGATGTCATTGCCGGTGAAAATGTGGGGCTCGGTGAGTTTGTTGACCAGCGAGATGAGTTGCCGTGTGTCTTCGGTAGGTTTCTCCTTGAGTTCGACTGTGCCCGGGAAATCGTTCATGCGCTTCAACTCACGCAGGTCAGAGCGCGAAATGAGGTTTGTACCCTTGAGGCTGCGGCCAAAAAACAGATATATCACCAGCCCGAAAATGGGCAGCAACAACAACACCAGCACCCATGCAATCGACTTGACCGGGTTGCGGTTCTCACTGAGTATCACCACAATAACAGCAAGTACAGAGAGGGCATACAACACCATGAGAATGTTGTAGACCACACCGGCATATGGGAACAGCTCTGCAAGAATCATCAAGCAATCGGTCTTTCAGGACATGAATACTCCACTGGTAGAAACAAAAACGGGCGTGACAATCACGCCCTTATCTCAAACATCCGTTCACAAAGTGTGTCTTGGGTAGTGCAGGTATCAGCGCACTACCACCTTGCGAGACCACTGGCTATTGCATTTCACGATATAGAACCCCTTGGGGAAGTCCACCGATGCACGCTGGTCGGCACCCACGCGCACGACCTTGATAAGCTGGCCAGTGATAGAATAGACATTGAAAACGGCGTCACTATTGCCTGCAATGAAAACGATGCGTCCTTCAGCCCCCTGTGCAGCAGGTCCTGTCGTAGCGGTCTCAACACGCTGCGGCAAGAAGCTGTCGGGCACCGGTAATGCTTGAACAGCACCGATGGCCAGCAGACAGGTGAGTATGTAAAGTAATCGTTTCATTTTACGACTTCGTTTCGTTTCAATCTGCAAAATTAGACATTTTTCCAGAATAGTCAAATGTTTTTGCGGGTTTTTAGCCGCTTTTTCACTCTTTAGACGGCAAAACACCGCTAAAGTTACATTACAATGCAGCTATTTAACAAGAATTAATGGGTTCAAGAAAAACGAACTAAGGGGCACTACCGACGCAGTCCCTTGAGCAAAGCAGCGAGCATACGCTTCACGCGCATCATGAAGCCGGAGTCGTACAGGCGACCGTATTTCCTGATGGCCTGACTGGGATTCCCGCCGTTGAACAGCTGCCAAAACGCATCATAGTCATTGGGGCATGTGGCCGAATGTTCCAACGAAGGATTGGCCCGCAGTGCCTGGGAATAGTCGACAGTTTCCTGATTCATCCGGCACCGGTCCAGGTGGTGCTGGCCTTTCTCGGTATGGACAATGACCAGGCTGGTTCCCTTGTCGTCATCAAGATGCGGGGCTACCGTTTGTATGCCCCAGAAATCGGCCAATGTGATGTCGGCACCACTGTGCCCTGCTTTGAAACGGCAATTGAAACATGATGGCCGCAGGCTGTAATTCTTGAGGAAACACCCCATGAATCTATCATCATCGTGCAACCGGCTCTTGTCCCCAATGAGCACGGAATAGTTTTTCCACCCTGTTGTTTTGCTCCTGAAATTGACTGCAGTCAACGGAGAGCCACCAGAAGCCGATGGCAGGTATTCGCGCCACACCTTGGGGCTGGGCACACCATGACACGCTACATCGACCAGGAGCAGGTCATCATATTCCTTGCCGAGGAAAAGCCGCAAGCCGGCAATCTGGCAAGGGGTGCCACTGAAAAGGACCTTGCGGCCCTGTTTGAGCAGACCTTCTACCCTGCAGTAGCTATCGCCGATGGCCGACTGGACATACTTGCTGCCCCTGAAAGCCATCAGTCCGTCGCCGCTGTCGGTGCAATCGTGTAACACATTCCATTGATCGTCAAAGCGAGCGCCAAAGACGACACCGCCCTGGGCTATCACTTCCTGAGCCAACAATGTGAAGACACCCCCCGAGGAGCTGCCCGTCCTGACCTGCTCGTCAGGATTGCACGCAGCAATCGCTGTAGCGGCGCCACTCCTTTTGTCCTCCTCATTCAAGTAGGGGCACACCTGTTCACACAAGCCGCAGCCGACACACGCCTCCACATCCACATGGGGATAAAGGAAGCCGTTGTCGTCCTCCTGCATGGTGATGCATGACTGCGGGCATCGCTGACTGCAAGCCCCACAGCCACAGCAACAAGTATTGTCCTGAATGTCAATCATCGCTTAAACAGTTTCTTTACCCGTTGTATGGTCGGCACCAGAGGTCTCAGGAAGAATACCATATTATTCTTGAAAATCATGTGATTATAATAAGCATTGATTTTCCCGGAATACAATTTCAGTTCGTTGAACGACATGTAAGGTATCTTCTTCAGTGTCGCCAGAATCGTGTTACGGTATCCATTAAAACGCGTATTGGTCTGCTTGCGGGATGTGAATTGACCGCGGCTGTGTGACGCGCTGCGCTGCAGGACCGAATACTTCACTTCGGGGACCGTGGCACACTTGTATTTATAGAGTACAGGCAACATCAGCTGCCAATTTTGGCCAGCAGCCTTCTCGGTGTAGATTTCCAAGTCAGGGATCATTTCACGCAACGCACTGGTTTTCACCATGCATGCGCCAGCGCAATACCAGAACCCGTTGGTACCGAACAGACAGTCCTCGAACAAGCTGTCCTTGATTTCAGTAACCTTGACGGCCCAATTAAAGCTCAAGTCTTCTTCTCTCAAATACTCCAGCAGGCATCGCGACATTCCCACTTGCTCGCTGCCCTGTTCCAAGGCTTGCGCCAGTGACTCAATCGTGTCATCATCCTTATAGAAATCATCGGCATCGGGCCACACCAGGTAGTCGCCCTTGATGAGTTTCAATCCGTTATTGATGGCCACCGACTGGCCCTGATTCTCCTGATAGATATAATGCAATGTATAACCCCGCTCGGCAAAACGCGGGATGTAGTCCTGGATGAGGGATTTAGTGTCATCCACGCTGCCATCGTCGATGACAAACATCTCGATGGACGGGTAGGTCTGCTTGAGCACCGAATCCAGCAACCGGTGAATATATTTCCCGCAATTATAGGACGGGGTTAAGATACTAACAATTTTATCCTGCATATCACTCTTCTTGTAAGGTCATAAAGTTTATAGGGCCATGTGACCCCATAAGCCAAACAATACATACTCAACCGCATCATGAACGGGAAATTCTTGACAGAAAAAATCTGCGAGCGGAGTTCAGGGAAGGTCTTTTTCCATCCCGAGAAATTCTTGGGACGCATATTCAAATGCTCATTCTTGATAATCAACTTATAAGCATTCAAAAAGCCATCAAAATTCTCAGGTTTATCGGCAAAGAAGGCTTGCAGGTTCTCAATGCACGCTTTCCCTTGGGCAATATTGGAGGAGAAATCCCTGTCATGACAGATAGAGTCGCTATTACTCAAATCGTAATGATAGAATGGCCTGTCAATAAACGCAATCCGATTAGCGTAATACAGGACCCTCACACAGACGCCCACATCCTCCATATAGTTGACGCCTTCAAACGGGTAGATGTCATTCTCCTTGATGACCGAGGATTTTATCAACTTGTTGCATAGCGACCAATTCATTTGAGCCTTTCTCGCCATGTTGATGTATTCATGCGGATTTGTGACCTGACGCATTTTTAAAACTCTGGTCCAACTTTTTTGCTCAAGGAACATGTCACACATCGTCACATCGCTATCGGTCTGCTTGGCGAGATCCAACATTGACTGGTACATATCAAGTTCCACCCAGTCATCAGGGTCACAATGTATCATGTAGTCTCCGGTAGCGGCCTGCATTCCTGCCTGTCGTGAGCCCGCCTGTTTCAAATTGTGCTCGTTACGGATAACCTTTACCTGCTGCTTGCGGTGCGGGTATTGCTCAAGCATCTCAAACATTTTCTCGATGCTCTTGTCGGGCGAACAGTCATCGATGAAGATATACTCCATGTCTGACAGCGTCTGCCCAAAAAGGCAACGGGCGCAACGCTCCATGTACTGCTCTGCATTATAGACAGGTATGATTATCGAGACTTTCGCCATATCTTCGATGCAATGAATTCCTTGCTTGACTTGTCAAGGATAAAGATGTAATTCAGTGATAAAGTCACTACAATGCTGACTAATGTCGCCAAAACCAAGCGCAAGAAGTTCTGTTGCATATGGTCGTGCAAAAGCCATGTCACGGCAAAGGAGGCCACAAGCACCAGCAACGCCGCAGCAACAGCGCTCAAGAAGGGCCACACCTTGAATTCCCTGATTCTCATCTTCAGGATAGCCACATTGGTCAACAAAATCACTACACCGCTGACGATGCTGACAATATAAGCCATCTCTACGCCTAATCCCAGCTTGTACAGAATGTAGATGACGATAATGCTTATCAGATGGGTGGTACCGGAAATAAAGCTCAACTGCTTAATGTTACCCGTGGCATGGATGGCAATCGTCACGATAGTATTAACCAAAATTGCAAATGTAGATATCAACATCAGCCGGCAGAATACCACGGCATAGGGAGGCACCTCAACGAGCCACAGCGAGAACAGATAAGGCAGTTCCAGGAAGCAGGGCACCATCATGCAGCCAAAGAGCATGAGCATCACCTTGGCGGCATTGTTCATCAGCGTCTGCATTTTCCCAAAATCGTGTTGGGCATATTGCTTGATGATTACAGGTCGATAGGCCAAGGTGATGTTGCTCACCAGACCCATAATCAATCCTGTAACCGTAGATGCGACCGAACTGGCTGCATTGTAAACGACGCCAAAGAACATGTTGATCAGGAAAGCCATACCCTGCTGCCTGACGGCCACGCAACCATTGCCGTACAAGTCCCATCCCGAAAAGGATATCAGCGGCTTGAGGATTGATTTTTTCCACAGCCAGTGGAAACGCGTCTCCCTGTAATGACGGATGCAATAATAACGGTAGAACATCGCAATCATCATACTAACGCTGAATACCAGGGTTGCATACAGGATGAGTTTATCAAAGTTCCCTATCATCAACAGATAGACGATGAGCAGCTTTAATACCACATTCACGATTTCGACATAGGCATAAATGTCCATTTTCTCGTGCGAGATAATCGTCGCGCCATAAGGCACCTGCGTAATGCCCACCATGGTGCTCACGATGCTCAATTGATATACCCAGAAAGCCGCTGTCATACGCCCCTCGGGAATCACCAACTTGTTGTATAGGAACCACAGTCCCACTGTCTCGGCCAGGACAAAGACAATGAGGGCAATGATCATGTGTACAATCAAGGCGCTGGAAAAGGTTTCTGCGAGCCGCTTGGCATCTCCGCGTCCCAGTTCATAGGTCAGGAAACGGCTGGTGGCACCGCTCATCGAGGCATTCAAGAATCCCCACATGGCCACCACGCCACCCACGACGCCATAGATGCCATAATCTTCAACGCCGAGCACATCAAGCACAACGCGTGAAGTGTAAAAGCCAACAATCATACTAATGAACATCCTCACATAAAGCATCACCGCATTTTTAGCGATGCGGCGATTGTTCACCTGATTGGTCTCCAACTGCTGAGTGTTATCCTCAGCGGGTTGTTGAGCCTCCTGTTCAGAAGTATTATTTGGTTGATCTGTTACGGAATTAATTGACATTATTACTTCAACATTGCGGGAAACGATGTGGGACATCAGGCCATCGGTATCCTCCAGAAAACACCGGCAACAATTTAGCGGTGAGAAGGAAGGACCCTATCCCTATCACACGACTGAACACGGCCAAGTGCTTGACCGGGTGGGAAAAAATTCCACATCTTTTCCAATCTTCATGTGGCGCGGCCAAGCCTGCAGTGGGCTGCAAGCCTGACTACCGCAACAAAGGTAGCTACTGTCGGCGACATGGCAAAATAATTCAGCTGAAATTTCCTTTGTCAATCATTTTGGCACCTCTCGGCGATAGGGTGACATGACCTATTGGAAGAAGCGAGGGGTGCACCAGACTCGACTGGCACACCCCTCGCATTGTGGGTTGATTGATTCAGATAGCCATCACATCATCACTGGGCAGGGTTGCCAAGAACGATGTTGATAAGGGCTGTGACATCACCGATGGTAATCTCGGTGTCGCCATTAAGTTCGGCATTGTCCAGATTGAGGCCCTCGGCGTTACCTGTGAGCACATAGTCAATCAGAGCGGTAACATCACTGATGTCAACCGCGCCATCATTGGTCACATCACCCATCATGCCGGTCTGCTCCTTGAGGATGACCTCCTTCATGGGCGACCAACCGCTCTCGGTGCCGTTCACATAATAGGACTTCACGCGATAGAGGTAAGGCGTGGCGGGCAACAGGCCACTTACAGTGTAGAACTTATCGGGGGTGATGCCCTCGATGAGACGGTACTCGCTGTCACCGGTCTCGGTAGCGCTCCTGAGTGCGAAGGGCTCGGGATCGGTGATTTCACCGCCATAGACCTTGATGCTCTGAATCTCGGGATAGTATCCTGAGGTGATCTTCACATAGCCGCCATCACCCACCTCAAGCACGACGAGATAGGTGTCGAGATCCTTGGCCAGGACGATGCGATGGGCCTCCTCGACATCCGACGATACATCGATGGTGGTGTTAGAACCCTTGGAATAAGCCTTGGCGTTGATGATGACGCTCACCTTGTTGTAGCCGGCCATGTCGGGGGCAATGGTGATGGTAGCATCGCGGCCCGGCGAGATGAAGCCACCGTCGAGATAGAAGTGGGTACCTGCGAAGGTCCAACCCTCGGGCATGTAGTTCTGGGCGTCGCTGGCATGGTTGGTGCTCTCCTTGGGCACATCGCTCCAGTCGGCTTCGGTAATCAGAGCCACATCAGGTTTCAGCTTCACCTCAAGGCTGTAACTGGTCACATTCTCAGCCGGGGTGTTGTCGAGCCACTCGGCAAGGAACGAGGTGGCAGTGATGGATTCCTCGGCGGCAGGCAGCATCACGGGGCGATACAACTCATAGTCGGATGTACCGTTCAGGGTGATGACAAAGTCCTCTACACCAGGCGTGCTGACGGTAATCGTAGCCTCGTAGTTGCCTTCGGTCACAGGGGCATAGGTCACGGCGACATTCTTCTCCAGGCGGCCTTCCTCGTCGGCTGTGAGTTCAGTCTGGTCGATGCTGAACACACCGTTCTCGTCGTTGAGGGTAAGGGTCACCTTGTCGGTAAGGTTGCGGCCCGTGAGAGTGAACCTGTCAGAGGCCGTGTTGTTCTTGTAGCAGGTGAACGACAGGTCCGTCTTGTTGGTCTTGAGCCTGGGAGCAGAGGTGGGAGGCTGAACGCCGATAACCATCTGCTGGTACTGGTTGTAGGTCGAACCGCCGCCATTGAAGGCGTTGAGCGCATAGTAGTTGTTGCTCTGGCCGCTCCAACCGAAGTTGATGTGGTACTTGTTGGTGCTGGAGTCATAGCCATCGATGTTGAAGGCATGGCCGCCGCCAAAGAAACCGCCAGCCACAGCGCAGAACACGATGGGGCGTTCCTCGACGAGCTCCTCCTGGATGATTGCAGCCCACTCGGCATCGGTGTAGATGGTGGTGCCACCGCTGTAGGCGCTGGTCTTCTTGACCACGCGCACCGTTTCCTCGTCATAGCCGAAGAAGGTGAAGGCGCCAGCAATCAGCGACACGCTGTCGACATTGACACCGCTACCGCCGGCACTGGTGGTGCCATACTCCATGTGCTCGGCCTGACCGATGTAGCGCATCAGGGTAGCCACAGCATTGGCTTCGGCACTGGTGTAACTGCCGCTGTAACTGTCGCGCATGTTGTTCCAGTCAAAGGTGACGGGAGGCAGGGCAGCGACATTGACGGTGGTCGAACCATAGTAAGAAGTAGCCAAGTTGCACTTGTAACCAGGCACTGCAGAGGTCTCATAGTCGGGATATTTCCAGTAGTGGAAGACCATGGCTGCCGATGTTGCGGGGCAACCCGTCAGGCACTGATAGCCATTGATGACACACTGGTTCCAGTAGGGAGCCTCCTGGTCCCACAACGCCGTCAGCAACGGAGCGACGCTGGGAGTGTTGAACGAAGCCTTGAGCATCGAGGGGGTCTCGACCTGCAAGCCCTCATGAGCCTGAAGGTACTCGATTTGCTCCTTGAAGGTGGCGAGCCAAGCCTTCATGTTGCAAGGGATGGCGTTGATATCGAGGGGATAGTCACCATATCCCAGGACGACCTCGGCACGGTCATCACCCGACACAATCACATAGCCGTTGTCACTGTTGAAAATGTAGTACACGGCACGGTCTACCATCTTGGAGTTCATCTCGACATGGGCCAGCTTCATTTCTCCTGAAATGGGAGCGCGCAGCCTGCCGTCATACATGTGCTGATTCACAAAACTCTGGGCCTTGGCTTGAGCTGCTTTGGAATCAACAGGTGCCGCCGACAATTGCATTGCCGCAAACAATATGGCGGCAAACAGTAAAATTCTTCTCATAAAAAGCGTTTAATAGTTATTATAATAGTTATTAATTTGGCTCCAAAAGGCTGATGATAGTTAACGGCTAGCAAACCTATTCAGGCAGCCACCCTTATCAATAGGCTGCAAAATTACACCAAAATCTAAGAAATCACAATTTTATGGTAAGAAACTTGCTATAAATGCCAACATTTTTCCTGCAGAAGCCTCCAACGGCAAGCAGAACGCAAGGCGCCGAGATACTACCAATTCAGATAGTACCCCGGCGCTATGATGCGTGCCTGTTGAAAAAACGAAAGGTCAGCGAACGCCCAGAACCACCGCAATGAGTTGAGTCACATCGTTGATGTTCACCTGACCGTCAAGGTTGACATCGGCGCAGTCGGGACAAATGGAGGTGGGATTGCCCAAGACCCGACTGATCAACTCGGTCACATCATTGATGTTCACATCATTGTCATGGTTCACATCACCTGGCTCATAGGTGTGGCTTCCCTCCTTGAGGGTTACCATCTCGACATTGCTCCAGTCGCTCTCGGTGCCGTCGATATAAAGTGCTTTCACCTTATACAGGAATGTGCCGCCAGCAGTGAGGTCGGCCACAGTATAGGCCTTGCCGATGGTGATGCCCTCGACGAGACGGTAGGAAGCGCCGCCTGTCTCTTGGGCTTGCAAGGTTGCAGCTCCAGTAGCATCGCCGGCATAAATCTTGATGTCTCTAATCATGGGATAATAGCCAGCCTTGAAGACGACCTGCTCGGTCTCGGCACAGTCAACGACGAGGGTTTGGGTCTCGTAGGCATACATGAACACGAGTTCCTGGGTGCCCTGGCTCGTCGTGACATAGAGTTCAGAGCCGTCGCCATAGTAGCCGTAAGCCCTGGCGGTTACCTCGATAGTCATCTTGTCGTAGCCCTTGAGGTTCAGTACATCGGTGGTGATGGTGCCGTTGCGGCGGATGCTCACGCATCCGCCATCGAGGTTGAACTCGCTGCCGTTGAAGGTCCATCCCTCAGGCAGATAATTGGACGCATTAGCAGCCTGATTGGCCGGGGCCATACTGGGCAGGTCGCTGAAGTCGGCTTCTTCAAGCAGTGTGTATAACGGCTTGGCATTCACCTCCAGGGTATAGGAAGCGACATTGCTGGCCGGTGTGAGGTCGTCCCAATCGGCACGGAATGAAGTCAAAGTAATCCTGGAGTCATTGGCAGGCTGCATCACGGGAGGATAAATCTCGAGCGGCGCGTTGCCGTTCAGTGTGATGGTCAACGGGGCACAATCGGGGCTGGTGCAAGTGATGGTGGCCGTCGAAGAGCCCACTGTCTGGGGGGCATAGGTCACGGTGATGTCAATGCCAGCCTCGGCCACAGCCTGGCTCAGCGTGGCGGCATCGATGGCAAACACGCCGTCGGCATCGTTAAGTGTCAAGGTCACATCGCCGGTGAGATTGGTGCCCTTGAGGCTGATGGTCGCAGTAGCGGTACGGTTGATGTAACACTCCATGTCAACCGTAGCAGGATAAGCCTGCAGACGGGGATTCTGATACCCCTCGGAAGGCTGGATGCCGATGACCATCTGCTGCCCGGTGCCAAAGGTGTAGGCATCGTAAGAGAAGGCATTCAGGGCATAGTGCCCGTTGCCCCTGCCGTTCCAGCCCCAGTTGATATGGTATCCACCATTGCCGTCATAGCCGTCGACATTGAAGGCGTGTCCGGCCCCGGTATAATTGTCGTAGGCCAGATAGACGATGGGGCGTCCTGCCTCGAGCTCGGCCTGTATCATGTTGCCCCACTGGGTATCGGTGTAGTTGGCATAGCCCAAGTCATCGGTCTTGAACAGGAGTTGGGCATTCTGGTCATATTCAAAGAACTTGACGGCCCGGAGCACATCCTTGCCATAGGCACCACTGCCCGAGATGGTATAGTCCATCTCCTCGGCCTGCCCTATGTATCGCATCAAGTGGGCAACGGCGGCAGCCTGCACATCGTTATAGCCGTTCTTGTACTCGTCGAGCATATTGTCCCAGTCAAAGACGGTGGGCTGCAGTTCGGGGAGCACCACGCCATACTGCGGCATCGTGTAGGAGGGCACGGCAGGGGTCTGCTGCCTGGGATACTTCCAGTAATGGAACACCATGGCAAGCGAGGTGGCGGGGCAACCCGTGTAGCAGGTGTCGGCACCAAAGGCGGGGCACTCGTTCCAGTAGGGGGCGTTCTGGCTCCAGTTGGCTGTAATCAGCGGCAATACTGTTTGGCCGGCCCGCTGGGAAGCCTGCAACGACGGTACAGAGACCGTTATACCGGGATTGACCTGGAGAAATTCCAACTGGCGTTTGTAGCAGCCGAGCCAGTACTGCATATTCTCGGGCAGGTTGTTCATGTCAAGAGGGGCGTCGCCATAGGCCAGAACCTCCTGAGCCCTGTCTTCGCCCGACACGATTACAAAGCCATTGCTGGCATTGAAAATGTAAAAGACTGGAGTCGAGGGCATCACGGTGCTCATCTCGGTATAGGCCAGCCTGAGCGTGCCCTGTGCGGAAGCCGCCATTCGTCCGGCATTTTGCCTGTTCAGGAAAGGCCCGTGCGGCAGCGGCGTCGACATTGGCCGACCATACCTGTGCTGCTGTCAACAAGAGAGCAGCAATCAAAAGAAATCTTCTCATTAAGGGTGATATTAATGGTGTTAATGTCAATTAGCGGCCGCAAAGATAGTGCAAGCCAAGCGGAATGCCAACATTTTTCCCCATATGTGTCAAAAAAAATGTGGGGCAAGGGATGGCTACCCTGCCCCACGATTTGATTAATTCGCTTTGTTTAATCGATGTCTTGCATGATTACTGCATACCCAGCACCATGTCGATCAGTGCGGTAACATCGTTGATATCAATATAGCCGTTGGCAGTTACGTCGGCGCAGGTCATGCAGATGGTGTTGCCCTGGCCCAGCACATAGGAGATGAGGGCGGTAACATCGTTGATGTCTACGCTTTGGTCGTGGTTCACATCACCAGGCTCATAGTCGTGGGCTTCACCAAACAAGGTAACCTCCTCGATGTTACTGTCGCAAACACCGCCATCGGTGTAGTTGGCCATCACATAGAAGTAGAAGGTGCCATTCTCGGTGAGATTGGTCACGGTGTAACTCTTGTCGGTGATACCGGTGATGACACGATAGGTCTGGTCACCGGTTTCGCTGGCCTTGAGTTGCATGGCAGCGGTCAGGTCACCGGCATAAACCTTCATGTACCTCATGTCGGGTAGACCATAAGAAGTAACCTTGACATGGTCATTGGTTGCGCAATCCAGAACGACGGTGTACCAGTTGAAGGTATTGCCAGACAAATTAATGGTCTTGCTCTGAAGACTAGTAGCCACTGTGATTGTGTTGCTACTGCCGTAGGGCTCGGAGTAAATCATCACAGTCATCTTGTCATAGCCTGTGAGGTCGTAGTTACAAGTCTGTATATAACCACTGTTACTCAAGTAGGACGCGCTGTTGGAACCAAAATAACTGAAACCGCTTGAAGTCCAGCCAGCAGGCAGAGCATTCGAAGAAGTCCAGTCGGTAGTGTCGAGCAGGGCAACTGCGGGCTTGAAGGGTTCAGCGCTCACAAACAGGGTGTAACTCTCCACATTCTCGGCAGGAGTCTCGTCGGTCCAGGTGGCCTTGAACGAGGTGGAAGTGATATTGCCGGCTTCGAGCATCACAGGCTCATAGGTCTCCAACTCTGCAAGACCGTTGATCTTGAGCGTCACATCAGGAGCATCAGTGCTGGTCAATGTGACAACAGCCTCGTGGTTGCCAGGGTTAGCGGGATTATAGGTAACAGTTACATCCACACCGTTTTCTGACTGAGTGGCATTGGCATTGACATTGGTGGTGCTCAGCGTGAAGGCATTATCACCGCTAATGCTCAAGCCGATATTGTCAACGAGGTTGTAACCCTTAATGTTGAATGTGGCGGTGGCGGGATTGCCCACAATAGTGCTCATGTTGAGCGTGGTGGGGTTAACCTTGATTCTGGGATCGGTAAGCGCGCCAGCGGGAGGCTCGATGCCGATAATCATGGCTTCGCCATAGTTGAAGACATAGGCGCCAGCCTGGCCAGTAGCGCCGGTAGCGGTGGTGAAGTTGTGCAGCGTGCAATAGCCGTTGCTGTCGCCGCTCCAGCCCCAGTTCACATAGTACTGACCACTGGCATTTACACCAAACACATTAAAGGCATGACCCGAAAGTTGATAGCCACTGTAGTCATAGGCCAGGTACTCGATGGGACGACCGTTGTGGAGTTCGTTCAGCATGAACTCGTTCCACTCGGCGTCGGTGTACTGCTGCGGGCCATTGGTGTAGCCGCTCCAACCACCACCCTGCAGTTCGGTGAGCAAGAGGTATTGGGCATCGGTGTAACCCATATTGATGCAACCCTGATAGATTTCGGGGTCGTTGGCACCACTGGCACTGATACCGTAAGAATAATCGGGAATAGCCTGGCCAGCATAGCGCATCAGCCATGCCACAGCGTCCTTCTGCGCGGATGTAGAATTGTAGTTGCTCGGGCCAGTGTACTCGTCGATGATGTTTGCCCAATCGGCTTCACGTTCGGGCAGAGCAGGAGCGGCAATACCGTAAGCCGACGAGATGGCGGCTACTGCGGGATAGGTCTCGGGCCATTTCCACTTGTAGTAGCACATAGCCAACGAGGTTGCCGGGCAACCTGTAAGGGCGTGATTACTGCCACTGGTGGGGCACTGGTTGTTGTAAGGAGCGCTCTGGTCCCAGTTAGCGTTTACCAGCGGTGCAACAGGCGTGGTGGCGAACTTAGGAAGTTTCACCGGCATCATGGTACCGGCCTTCAGACCGTCAATCTGATATTTGTACTTGTTGAGCAGCCACTGCATGCCGGGAGGGATGTTGTTAATGTCGAGAGCACCCTTTTCACCGTACATCAGGATCTGGGGAGCCAGATCATCACCAGCAACCACAACATAAGATTTCGCCGAGTTGAAGATGTAGTAGTCCACCGACGTGGGACTGGCTACCGAGACTTCAGCCTTGACGAGTTGGAGGTTGGCAGCGGCAGCGGCTTTAATATGCCCTGCGGCTACTTGTTTGTTAAGAAACGCACTTGCTGCAGCCTTTGCCTGCGTTGAGGACACATCGGCGGCCGACAGCGACATCGCGGCAAACGCGATGGTCAACAGTAATATAAATTTCTTCATAAGCAAAACTTAAAAATATAAAATTGATAGTTAATGATTGGATTTGGCGGCAAAGATAGTGCAAGTCGAGCTGAGAAAAAAACAAAAGACGCGATTTTTTGACTTTCACCCCCCCGAGACGGAGCCGTCTTGCCCGGGAAGCCACTGCACCGCACGATACGGTAATGCAGTCCTCTCGTTATTCAAACAAGGGCATCAAAAAAGATTGGGACAAGGGAACTCAATCCCTTGCCCCAATCAATTTATTGGGTTGAATGTGATTTAATTACCCAGCACCTTGCCGATTAACAAAGTCACATCGTTGATGTCGATTTTCTCATCGCCATTCATGTCGGCACAAATAGTGCAGATTTCAACATTGTTTCCTAAAACACTGTCAATCAAGGTGGCAACATCGTTGATATCGACAGCCTCATTGTGATTAACATCGCCGAGTTCATAATCATGTCCGTTAGCGAACAAGGTCACCTTCTGGCTATTGCTCCACGAGCTCTGAGTGCCGTCGATGTAGAGGGCCTTCACCCTGTAGTAGAAGGTACCGCCAGCCTCGAGATTATTGACGGTGTAGTTCTTGTCGGTGATACCGGTGATGAGGCGGTAGGTTGCGTCACCCTCCTCGTTAGCCTTGAACGAGGCGTTGGTGATATCACCTGCATAAACCTTAATCAGGGCCATATCGGGCGAGTAGGAATAGTCGGTGGTGGTGATGGTGATCTTGTCTCCAGTGCTACCGGTAACTACCCAGGTATAGGTTTCGTTGGGCGAGAACGAGTGGCCCACGGCACCGGTCTGAGTCGAGCGGACGGTGAGGTTACCAGAACCATAGGAACTATGGGTCGAGGTGGTAATCTGCAGGCTGAATGACTCGTTGGTGTAGCCCTCGGGGATGGTGAAGGTGATGCTGCCACTGCTGCTGAAGTAGTAGGCACCATTGCCCCTGTAGACGCTGCTGCCGCCCCAAGGACTGGTGAGGGTGATGCTGGAGTAACTGCCGGTGTAGGGACGACCATCGAGCGAGTCGAGCAACTCGATAGCAGGACGGGTTGAAACTTCGAGGGTGTAATTGTCGACATTGGCGGGATCGGTCTGGTCGGTCCAGTCGGCGCGGAACTTGGTCAGGTTGATGTAGTTCTCGTTGGCGGGCTGCATTTCGGGAACATAGGTCTCGAGGGTAGCGACACCATTGATGGTAACCACCTTGTCATCAGCAGCGGGGTTGCTCAGGGTGATGGTTGCGGTGTGGTTGCCGCTGGCCTGAGGAGCATAGGTCACGGTGATGACCTTGCCGTTCTCCTGGTCGCTGACAGCGACGCTGTTGGCATCGAGAGCAAATGCGCCGTCGGGGTCATTGAGCGTCAGGGTGATGTTGCTGGTGAGTTCACTGCCCTTGACGGTGAAGGTTGCGGTAGAGGTCTTGCCCACATAGGCTTCCATGTTCAGGGAGGTCTTGTTCACCTTGATAGAGGGACCCGATGCGGGGGGCTGGATACCGAGTACCATCTGCTGATAGGTATCGTAAACCGAGCCACCGCCACCGAAGGAGTTGAGCACGCACCAGCCATTGCCGTCGCCGCTCCAACCCAGGTTGATGTGGTACTTGTTGTCGTTGCTGCGGTAACCGTCAACATTGAAGGCGTGACCGCCATAACCAACGGCGCAGAAGACGATGGGACGCTCAGCGGCCATCTCTTCCTGAATCATTGCACCCCACTCGGCATCGCTGTAGAGTGTGGTACCACCGCTATAGGCGCTGGTCTTCTTCACGAAGTGGGTGGTCTCGGGGTCGTAGCCGCAGATGAGGAAGGCGTTGAGGATGTTACCCACACTGTCAACGCTCACACCACTACCACCGGCGCTTTCGGTACCGTACATCATGTGCTCGGCATGGCCGATATAGTGCATCAGCGCGGCAACGGCAGCACCCTGTGCATCGGTGTAGGAGCCAGTGTAGGTGTCAAGCATGTTGTCCCAATCAAAGGTAACCGAAGGCATTGCCGGGTGGGTGTAATCGATTGAGTTCCAAGAACTAACATCAATCGTTGATTTATAGCCGGGCAGTGCAGGTGCGGGGTCGGTGGGATATTTCCAATAATAGAACACCATAGCAGCCGAGGTTGCGGGACAGCCGGTGTAGCACTGGTAACCGCTGAAGGTGCACTCGTTCCAGTAGGGAGCGTCCTGGTCCCAGTTGCAGGAGAGCAGCGGGCCATAGGTTACTGCATTGAGTGAGTTGTTCTTGACATTGGCAACCACCTTGAGGTCGGGATGCTCAACGAGGTAGGTAATCTCACCCTTGTACACGGTAAACATGTCCTGCAGACCCAGAGGCAGGTTCTCAACATCCCTGAGGGGCTTGTCGCCGACCATCAGGATCGTTTCGGCACGGTCATCGGCAGCCACCACAACAAAGGTCGTGCTGGTGTTGTAAATGTAGAACGCGGGAGTTGATTTTCCGTTGCACATCTCGGTCTTGACGAGCACGGGGTTCAAGGCATTAGGGGACATGATCTTGCCGGCATAGGCCTGGGCAAGGTAATCCTTGGCTTTCTTCTGGGCTGTGGCCTGGTCAACAGGTGCAGCCGACATCGACATCGCGGCAAACGCGATGGTCAACAGGAATAAAAATTTCTTCATAAGCAAAACTTGAAAAATATAAAAATGTTAGTTAATGTTTAGAATTGGCGGCAAAATTAGTGCAATTATTCACAATACGCAAGCAATATTCAACAAATAAGCCAAAAAAATGTCACAGTTCTATCCGACAACAGGTTTTGATGCAACGACAGATTAGTGCTGCCCAGCTAGAAACGGGACAAAAAAAACACGCTAATCATCTTAGCGTGGCATGAAGACAGACCGATGGTGAGGGACCTGACGGCGTTACAGGCGGAAGTTGATGGGCAGGACAACGCGCACGGCGACAGCCTGGTTGCCCACCTTGCCGACACTCCAGCGCGGCATCTCGCCGATGACGCGCACCGCCTCGCGGTTGAGGCTCTCGTCGCCAGCTCCGCGAATCACGCGCACATCGCTCACGCGACCATCGGTGCCCACGATGAAACTGCACAGCACGCGACCCTGGATGCGCTTCTTGTAAGCATGATAGGGGTACTCACGGGTTTTATTGATAAAGTTGATGAGACCACGCTCTCCACCAGGGAACTGAGGCTGAATGTCCACATAATCAAACTCATACACCTCGATATAAGATTGCTTGGTCATGGGATTGACCGTCGTGACATGACGCACTTGTGCTGCCATGGGCAACACGGCGACCAGTGACACTGCTATCAATAATCCTAAGCGTAATAGTTTGGGCATAGGCCTCTCGTTTTTTATGATTCCCATCTGTATCAAGCGCATTATCACGCTCTTTATGGCGACAAATTTAGAGTTACAATTGCAAACCACAAAATGTTTTAGTTTATTTTTGTAAACTATTAGCATTGTTTCATTCTTTTTGACTAAAACATGCCCATATCAAAAAAAATGTAAATATTTTCAATTTCATCGCCATATTTCCCTACCTTTGCGATATGAAAGCGGCAAGAGCCTGATAACCCAGGCTGTGAGGCCCATCGACCCTAATTATTTATCTCAAAATTTCAACCATCATGAAACATGCCCTTCTGACCCTTGTGATGTTGCTGTCGGCTCTGGTACTGACAGCCCAAACCGGCACCCTGCATGACCTGAGTGCCAAAGACCTCAACCGGCTGGAGAAAGCCGTTGAACTCATGGACAACGGCATGCCCGAAACAGCCATCGACATCATCGAGACGCTCGTAAAGGTCTATCCCGACAACTATGACATCATGTATGAATTGGGCTATGCCTACAATGTGACCGGGGAGGCAACACGCTCGACTATATGGGCAAACGCAAAGAAGCCATCAAAGCCTACAACGAGGGACTGAAACGGTTCCCTGACGCAGGTATGCTCTATGTGGAGCAGGCTATCATCAGCGAACACGAGCAGGACTATGACCAGGCGGTGATGCTCTACGAGAAGGCCATCGAAGTTGAGCCCGACTTGGCTTCTCCCTATTATCACCTGGCCAAACTCTACGCCATGTCCACCGAGCCGGTGTGGGCACTGTTGTATGGCGAAGTGGCCTGCCTGCTCGAGCCTGGCAGCAATCGCAGCAACGAGATGAGCAAACTGATGTATGACATCTATCAAGACCACATCAAGTTTGACAACGAGCAGGGCACCATCAACACCACATTGACCGAAACCCATACCATCAATGTCAATCAAGACACATCGGTTGTGGAGATTCCGTTGCCTCTGGGCTATGAAGCGGCCATGCTCCGATCGCTAGCGGGCACAACATCGCTTGACCTCAAGGACCTGGTGGAAGTGAAGCGGAGGTTTACCGAGGAGTTCCATGAGATGTACAAAGATTACTATGATGTTCCTATTTTGGACTTTGATTACAAAGTGTTCAAGAACGGCTACTGGGAGCCTTATTGCATGTGGCTGCTGCAAAAGGGTGACGAGAAGGCCTATGAGCAATGGCTGGAGAACGACTCGGCCTCGGCAGCCATGGATGCTTTCATCATGTGGTACAATCAGGACACCTTCAAGCCGACCAAGGAAAGGCCCACATTGAGGACTCAAGTTTACCTCAAGGACCGTCTGAATATCCCACCCTTTGAAGAAATCGGTGACGCTGATGGATGCCGCAAACATAAACTTGACGCACAACGACTGGCACGATGGGTGCTGGAGCAGCCTTTTGACACCACCAGCACATTGAAGTTAAAAGTCAACGCGTATATAATCACTTGGGCTACCAACTCCGATGAGGTGTCACTCACCCTGCGAGACAGTCCCGTCGGCACCAGCCCCTGCGGCGTGATGGCAACCATCTGCGCACTGATTGACTATGCTATCACCAACAATGTGAAAGACCCTGGCGAAGAGGGCTTCCGCTATGCGGTGAAGACGGCTATCGCCTATATGGAAAGGAACGGAGAGGAACTGAGTGAGGAGGCGAAATCGTTCTTGAACATGACATCAGAGCAGCAGGATCAATTGCTGAACCAATATTACATCAAGAATTAGTCTCGAGGGGAGCGTCTCAAACAGGAATAAAGACACATCGCTCCCAATCCATCAGAAATCGGGAGAGCAGGTGAGGCTAAGGGTCTCGCCTGTTGCCGGATGGACAAAGGTAATGGACTGGGCATGCAGCATCAATCGCGAGGCAGCACGGCCATACAATCGGTCGCCCACGATGGGGCAGTTCAGCCCGAGGGGGTGGGAGGCATGCACGCGCAACTGGTGGGTGCGGCCCGTGAGCGGCTCAAGGCTGATTCGGATCACGCCGTCGTGGCGGTCCAGCACACGGTATCGGGTAACGGCGGGTTTGCCCTGTTCGCGGTCCACCCGCTGGCGGGGACGGTCGTCGACATCGGGACGCAGGGGCAGATCAATCACACCCTCATCGTGTGTGACAACGCCGTCGAGCAAGGCGATGTAACGCTTGCTGATGGTGTGCTGTTCAAATTGCTGCTGCAGGGCCTTGTGGGTCGCCTTGTCCTTGGCAAAGATGACCAGGCCCGATGTTTCCTGGTCCAGCCTGTGCACCACTATGGGACCGACTGCTTCGGGGTGGGCGGCACAAAAGCGTGTGAGCAACGAGTCCTCCAATGCCTTGCCGGGCACGGTGAGCATCCCTGAGGGTTTGTTGAGCACCGTGAGCCACTGGTCGTCATAGACGGTGTCCAACACGGTGTCTTGCTGAGGCTGCTCGAGTGGATTGTCCTCCACATCCAGTCCTTGCAGCATGAAGTCAAGGATGGGTTTGCACTTGCTGCGGCAGGCAGGATAGAAATGGCCATGGTGACGCACCTCGCCAACGGGCGACGCTCCCCACCAGAATTCTGCCATGCATACGGGTTTCAACCCGCTGTGATAGGCGTAGTTGAGCAGACGCGGGGCGCAGCACTCCCCTGCCCCGGCTGGCGGCAGCGTACCCAAGGGCTTGAACACCTCGACCAGGTCGCGATGCTCACCACGGGCATTGCTCACGACAAAAAGCCCGAAGATGCGCTCCTGCAAGGCCTCGCTCATCACCTTGCGGCGGGCTTTCAACTGCTCGATATGAACTTGAGAAATGCCGATTTCATCGATAATTTTCCCTATTTCGGCCTCATGCCGGCGGCGAATGCGCTTGAGCTCGGCTTTCTCATAACGGCTCTGGTTCAAGAGAGCCTCCTCCTGGTCGGGGGTCAGGCTGCCCGCGCCACGCTGTGCATCGCGCTGCTGCTTATGCAGCGCCATCAATGCCTTGAAATCACCGATTTCATCGCACATTAGCTGCTCGGCAGCAGCCTTTTGTTTCATCAATTCCTGTAGTTCGGGAGCATGTTCCAACCGTGACACCTCATGATTGATGGCCGTGATTTGGGCCTCACCTTTCTTGAATTCTCCATGAGGGTCAGAAAGGTCATAAACCGGGGGCACAAAGTAGTCATGATGCACGCCACCGGCCAAGTTACCCGAGAATGCAGCCAGATAACCCATGCGGCCCTGGGCGTCCTGAGCCACGAGCACTCCCAGCATTTTACCTGCCGCCATTTCATCGGCCCAATCGGCTCGGGCGGCAACATAGCGCTGCACCTGCTCGACCGCCATGAGCGCCAACGGATGGGGCGTGTACAGGAACGGGCATGTAAATTGTGACGGCACAGCCAGGACGGCCGCCCCTTCATCAAGCAGATGGAATTTATCAATCATGAAGCCCAAATATTACTCCTTACTTTACTCCACACAGCATGAAATGGCATATAAAATGCAGCGAAACCAGACAAGAGAACAACCATTAATAGCCTACCGCTAAGAATCTACCGCAGGATCCTTACATGAAGTCACAGACAATGAACATGATGCCCCGTGCCAACAACATGGACCTGGAAACCTTCTGCCTGGGTGCCAATATCGGCATAATTAAACTGCAATATGACCCGGGCAGGGCCCGTTTGTCCTATAACCCCAAGACAATTTTAATCAACAGATGCCTTGAGGCACGCTCACAGTCCCAGATGGTCACGCAGGATGTCAAGTGCCGCAGTCATGTCGTCGCTTGATACGGCTTGACCGATGCGGTATGCGCCGACCTCGCTGAGCAAGGTGCAGGTGATTTCGCCATTACGGCTTTTCTTGTCGTGACGCATCAACTCCAACAAGTCGTCATAGTCATCACAAGTGAACGGGAAACCGGGATAATTGTCGCGCACAAAGGCTCCCAGGCGATGCACATCCTCGCTGGGGAACCTGAACTTGAGGTGTGAAAGTACCGCCTCGGCGACCAGTCCCCATGCCACCGCATAACCGTGAGGCACAGATTTTCCCCGTTTCATCGACAGGCTCTCTAAGGCATGGCCCACAGTGTGGCCCAGGTTGAGGGCTTCACGCTCTCCCTGCTCCTTGGGGTCACGGGCAACGATATCCACCTTGACCTGTACCGCACGGCGGAGCCTTTCCATCAAATCCTTGTGGTCAATAGGGGCGGTGAAATCGTGGTTCAACAAGCGCAGGAACTCCTCACGGCTGCTCAGCATGGCATGCTTGAGCACCTCGGCAAAACCGGATTTCATCTCCGTCAAGGGCAAGGAATCAAAGAAGCGCGTCGACAAGATGACATCACTGGCGGGGGCAAAGGCTCCAATCTCGTTTTTCAAGCCATTGTAGTTGAAACCGGTCTTGCCGCCCACAGCCGCATCCACGGCTCCAAGCAATGTGGTCGGGACATTGACAAACCGCACTCCGCGCTTGAAGGTCGCAGCGGCAAAACCGCCCAAATCGGTCACCATGCCGCCACCCAGATTGACGACCAGCGAACGGCGCGTCACCCCTAACCGTTCCATGGCATCCCAGATGCCCGTCACGGTGTGCAGCGTCTTGCTGTCGTCGCCGGCGGGGATAGTGATGACATGGGTGGCAGGCACGAGCGATGCCGTGTTCTCATCGGCAATCCACACCGTGAGCCGATGGCCACCCTGGGCTTCAATCTGCCCTATGGTGGCCATGATGTCATCGGTGAATATGAGGTTCTGCCCCATGGTTGATAACTTTTGGAATCTTTGAGACCCTTGAGGCCCCAGAGTACGCCGAAAGATTATTCAATGGTTTACGCTTTGACCACAGTCAAGGCCAGGAGCAGTGAGGGGATAGCGGCAGCCAGCTCGTCCATGTTCTTGTAAACGATATCGGCACCAGCCTTGTACAAGTCCTTCTCGGGGATGGGGCCCGTTGTCACGCCGATGGTGAAACAGCCGGCGGCATGGGCAGCCTGAACGCCCAGGGGGGCATTCTCGATAACAATGCACTGGTTGGATTTCTTCTCGGCCTTGTTCATGGCCTTGAGGAAGGGCTCGGGGTTAGGCTTGCCCTTGCGCACATCGTGGCCCGTGACTTTAACATCGCTGAAGAGACCGGCGAAGTCTTTCTCGATGCGCGCCAGCAGGGCATCCTGCTGCGAACCGGTAACGAGGACATTCATGACACCCGCTTCCTTGAGCGTCTCAAGCACGCGCACGGCACCGGGCATGATGGGGGCCTCGCCCAGCTCCATGAAGTAACGGGTCTTCACGCCATAGAGGGCATGGGCCTCGTCATCGGTAATATTCTTGCCGGCACCCGTTTTAAACTTCATCTTGATGATTTCGCTACCCGTCATTCCCTCTAGTTCATAGAACTCGTCACGGGTGCATTTAATACCGTTCTTCTTCATCAGTTTCACCCAGGCCTGGGTGTGGTACTTCATCGAGTCATAGAGCACGCCGTCGCAATCGATGAGTGCGGCGCTGATGTCAAGGCTTTTGTGACCTGTGTACTCCAGGTACTCGGCGATGGTCTGTTGTAAAGTCATTGGTTCTTAGTTTTATAATAATTAAAATGTATAGTTATCGTACTGTGATGTGGAGGCAGCCCGACTTGCGCTCAAAGATGGCATAGCAGCGCCCCTGGTGCCTGAAGTCCTGCACCACCTCGGCCAGGATGTTTTTCAGGTCCTCGAGCGAGATGACCATCGAGGGGTCCAAGCAGTCAAACTTCACCCAACTGATATCAAATGTCGTGCCATAACGATGACAGGAATTCACCGTGGCGGCACGATTGCGTTTCACGAGTTTGCCCACGCTGAATTCGGTGCGCGTCACACTGGTCACCTTGATGCGGTAAGCCTTACCGCCGCGCGCCTTAACGCTGTCCTGGAAGGCATAGCCTATTTCCTTGAGCAGTTGGGCCGCCTTGGGCACGAGATAAGGCACCGATGCCGTGAGGTCGTCCAGCATATAGGCGTCACAGGAATAAATCCTGATCAACGGCCTGTCGATACTGTAGGCATCATGGAGCGACGAGACCGTCTTGAAACCGTTCTGCTTGGCGGCTTCCAGTTGTAGGGCGTTGCTGTCGTTGAAGATTTCCTTGAGAGGGCGCTGCTCGATGTAGGTGGGCAAGTGGTGTATTTCGGCATTCTCGATTAATCCCATGCTGTCGCCCATCAGGGCACGGTTCACCGGCATGGCAGGCGGGGCCTTATAGTCCCACGCTGTAGTATCTTGTTGCTGACCCTTCCTGCCACAGCCACATGACATGGTGCTTGCCAGGGCGAAGCCCACGACCATCAGCAGCAAGGGCAGCAGGTGCAAGATGTTATGGTTCATCTTAATAATAACGGTGTTTCTTATTTTGAATAGGCAAAGATACATACAAATAATGAAAAAACAGCCATGACACACATCAATTTTCGTTGTTTTTTTGTAATATTGCACCTTCAAAATGACTGAATCAGGAAAATACAGCGTGCTCATGGTGTGTCTGGGCAACATCTGCCGGTCACCGGCGGCCCAGGCGGTGCTGCAGCGCATGGTGGATGAGCGGGGCTTGAGTGACCGCTTCTATATCGACTCGGCGGGCATCGGTGGCTGGCACATCGGTGACCTGCCCGACAAGCGGATGCGCGTGCATGCCCGCCCGCGCGGCTATGAGTTGACCCACCGCGCACGCCGCGTGCAGGCATCCGACTTTGAGGACTTTGACCTCATCGTGGGCATGGATGCCGCCAATGTGGACGACCTGCGCAGCCTGGCGGCAACAATCGAGCAGCAGGACAAGGTGGTGATGATGGGGGATTACATCCGCCAGTATCCCAATTATGACTATGTGCCCGACCCCTATTACGAGGGCAGCGAGGGCTTTGAACTGGTGCTCGACCTGCTGGAGGACGCCTGCGACAACCTGTTGAACCGAATAGTAGAACAAAACAATATATCACAATGAAAACGACCAAGTTATTGACAACTCTAGCCTGTCTGCTGGCTGCCATGACGATGAGTGCCCAGTCACCCATTGCCGTGGACTGGCACATGGGGCAAAACAACACGACGGCAAACAACTACAGTTCGCGTTTTGTCATCAAGAATGTGTCCAAGCAGCCATTGTCCAGCGACTGGCAGTTCTTTTTCAACCAGTTCTCACGGTCGGTGACCGTGCCCGACGGATGTCCCGTCGACATCGAGGAGGTATCGACAACCTATTACCGCGTCCAGCCCAACGCTAACTACAAGCCCATCGCTGCCGGCGACTCGCTGGTGGTGGAGATGGTGATGGGGGGTGCAGTCATCAACAAGTGCTACATGCCCGCTGGCGGCCATGTGGTGCTCGGCGGCGACATGTCCCACCCCATTGAGGTGAACATCAACCGCTCACCACTCGACAAGCCCGGCCAATGGCGCGACCACAAGGCTTACCCCGACGGCAATTACATGTATAGCTACAACGAGGCCATCAACGGCTTTGGCGACGGCTACACGGGCAACGACTATGACATCTTCCCCAAGCCCAAGCAGGTAGACATCGAGGATGGCTTTACCCAGGTGGGCAATATCGTGACCATCAAAACCGGCAAACTTTTCCAGTGGGGCGGTTACCGTCGTGCCAAGAACCTGCTCACCGAGGAGCTCAAGAAACGCGGCGTGTATGTCTCCAGTGGACAGAGCACCGTCATCAGGTTGCTGCTGGACAAGAAGATGAGCACCAACCGCGAGTATTACAGCCTGCGTGTTCATGATGGACAAATCACCATCTTGGGTGCTTCACAGAATGCCCTGATGAACGGTGTAATGACCTTGATGTCGGCCCTGGACCACAGCAAGGGCCACCGCCTGCAGAACTGCTTTGTCATCGACTGGCCCGACCTGGGCTATCGAGGCCTCATGCTCGACATCGCGCGCAACTATGTCACAGGCCCTGCCGAACTCAAGCGGGTCATCGACCTCATGGCCTATTACAAGATCAACTACCTGCAGTTCCATTTCACCGATGACGAGGCCTGGCGCCTGGAGATTCCCGGTTTCCCCGAGTTGACACAGGTGGCCGCGCGACGCGGCGCGACGCTCGATGAGAAGGGCTTTCTCGCCCAGATCTTTGACGGCAACGGCAATCCCGATGACCTCAAGCAAAGCGCCAACGGCTACATCACACGAGCCGAGTTCATCGACCTGCTGCGTTATGCCTGGTCCCGCGGTGTGCGCATCATCCCTGAAATCGAGACTCCCGGACACGCCCGTGCCGCCATTGTGGCGATGAAGAACCGCGCGATGAGCAACCCCACCGCCGAGCAGTTCCGCCTGTGGGACGAGAAAAACACCTCGGTCTACACATCGGCCCAGAGCTATCACGACAATGTGCTCAATGTGGCAAGCGATGATGTGTACCGCTTCATCGACCGCGTGGTGGAAGAACTCCAGAAGATGTACAAGGAGGCCGGCTTGAAGCTCGAGGTCGTGCACCTGGGCGGTGACGAAGTCGCTCGCGGAGCATGGGACAAGAGCCCCGATGTGCAGGCGCTGATGCAGCGCGAGGGCCTCAAGGACCAGCACGAGGTGCATGCCTATTACCTGAAACGCATCAGCACACTGCTCCAGGCCCGCAAAATCCGCATCGAGGGCTGGCAGGAAGTGGCACTGGACCATGGCCAAGCCTACAATGACGCCATGAGGCCTCACATTGCCGGCGTGAATGCATGGAGCACGGTGGGTACCCGCAATGAAGTGCCTTATCGCCTGGCCAACGACGGCTTCCCCGTCATCCTGTCTAATGTGACCAATTTCTACATGGACATGGGCTACAGCTGGCACCAGAACGAACAAGGCCTGCACTGGGGAGGAAAGGTTGACGAGATTGACGCATGGAGCGCTCTGCCCGCCAACATCTATGCCAGTGCACGCACCGCCGTCGACGGCACCCCCATCGACATCACCACGGCTGCAGCAGGCAAGACTGCTCTGGAAAAACCCGAAAACATCATCGGCGTGCAGGCACAACTGTGGGGCGAGACCCTGCGCTCGTTCAACGAGGTGCAATACCTGTTGTTGCCCAAGATGATGGGTGTGAGCGAGCGAGCCTGGAACACCATCCCCGAGTGGAGCAAGGACTTGACCGACCTGGGCGCCTATAACGAGGCACGCCACCAGTACAACCTCAAAATCGGCACTCGCGAGCTGCCCCTGCTGCGCAGCAAGGGATTCAACTTCCGTGTGGGGCCTCCGGGCATCAAGGTTATCGACAGCATGCTGCACATCAACACGCAGTATCCCGACGAAATGGTGACCTACACCCTCGACGGCAGCGAGCCCACCATCGGTTCTCCCCGCTGGACAGCCCCCGTGCGCATCAAAACACAGCCTCAAGTCATCAAGGCCAAAGCCTTCTACCTGGGCCATGAGAGCGTGACGACCTATCTCTTCAAGTAAAAGAGCAGGAAAAAACTCACAGAACTCGGAGGGTGTCAGGAACTCTCCGAGTTTTTCTTGCATTTTTCTATAAAAATAGCTGAAAAATTGTTACCAAATCAAAAAAATACGGATTTTTGAATGTTAAAATCGTTGCGAGGGTTTAAATATTGAAAAATAATATGTAAGTTTGTAGTTCTTTCATAACAGTATTCTCGACATCAATTATTACCTAATCATATAAAACTATCAAACAATGAGAAAACAGCTACTACTGCTACTGTTGTTAAGCCTCTTGTCGCTTCCGGGCCTGGCCCGCATTGTGACAGGTGTGGTAACGCAGTCGAGCGACGGCGAGCCGATTATCGGCGCGACGGTCAAGGTGCACGGCACATCGCGCGGCACGGCGACCGACTTTGACGGCCGTTTCTCGATTGAGGCCAACGACGGCGACATGCTCGATGTGAGCTATGTGGGCATGAATCCCAAGAGCGTGAAGATTGGCGCTGGACAATCGGTGGTCAACATCGCCCTTGACGAGAATTCCCAAGTGCTGGGCGAGGTCGTGGTGACCGCCATGGGCCAGACCCAAGAGAAGAAGAAACTGAACTTTGCCGTTCAGTCCCTTGACGAGAAACAGGTGACCGCTGGCAGTTCCACCAACTTCGCCAACTCGCTGCAGGGCAAAATCGCCGGCTTGCAGGTAAGCACCGGCGGCAGTTCGCCCAACTCGTCGACGCAGGTCATCATCCGCGCCATCTCGTCGATGAACAACTCACAGAGCAACGAGCCGCTGATGATTGTCGACGGTATGGCCATCCGCGGCGGTGCATCGACACTCGCCGACCTCAACCCCAACGACATTGAAAACATCACCGTGCTGAAGGGTGCTGCCGCCTCGGCCCTGTATGGCCAGGAAGGCGCTAACGGTGTCATCATGATTACCACCAAGAGCGGCGGCAGGAACGGTGAAATCACAGTCACCGCTTCGGCCTCGTTGGAGTTGAATGTACCTGCCCGCCTGCCCAAAATCCAGTCTACCTTCATTCCCGGTGCCAAGGGCATGTACAAGGAGAACATGGGCAGCGGCGGCTGGGGTCCCTACCTGAGCGAGAACGACACCTACTACAACAACCTGAAGGAGTTCCTGCAGACAGGCATCCTGCAGAAGTATGATGTGAGCGTGAGCGGCGGAACGGAGAAATTCTCGTCCTACGCCTCGGTATCGTATATCGACAACAAGGGTATCGTGCCCAAGGACTACCGCAAGCAGATCAATGTGCTGCTCAAGGGCTCCTATAAACCCAGCGACAAGGTGACCATCAGCCTGAGTGCCAACTTCATGAACCGCACCTCGCGCGGCTTCGGCAACTCGATGTCCAGCATCTACAACTGGGGTATCAACAAGGACATGAGCGACTATCGCACGCTGGAGGGCCATGTGAACTGGTGGGCCTACTACGACCACTGGGAGAACCTGCTCGACACCGAGCGCATCAACGGCGCCGTGTCGCCCTACTTCGGCCGCTTCATGGACTGGAGCCAGACCGAGGGCAACCGCTTCGTCATCAACGGCCAGATCAGTTACGAGCCCATCAAGAACCTGGTGTTCACCGGCAAGATGGGCTACGACAAGAGCTACTCGATGTATGACTCCTACACGGTGCCCCGCATCTATGACGGCGACCTGGTAGACCCCAATGCCGAGGATGTGCAGAACAAGCTGTCGGACATGCAGGACCGCTACGGTTCCTACAGTTTCCAGCCCTCGCGCGGCGCGCTGCTGAACATGCAGTTCCTCGCCACCTATCAGCACACCTTTGCCGAGGACTA
>ONYP01000103.1 GCA_900322135.1 uncultured Prevotellaceae bacterium | reverse complement strand
CACCCAACCCCGGGTAAACGGAATGTCCTGGAAGTCGATGAAACCGGCACGCAGGCCTACAGGCGGACGCGAATTGTTGCTCCACACGAGGTCACCGCTGCTCAACCAGTCCTCGACAATGGGTGAGGGTTTGCGTGCCTGACCGGCAATGGCAAAGACGCCGCGGTATTTGGCGGCAACATAGGCCTCCTGGAGCCAAATGCGTGCGGGATGCTGTTTTTGGACCTCAAACTGGCCATCGCCCACATAGCGCTGATAGCCTGCGCTTGATGCATAACCGCCCCAGGCCTCGATTCCGGCACCCCACGAGAAGCGCTTCTGCAGGTCGATGCTGTGTTCCAGCGAAGCGTGTGCCAGGGCCGAATATTGCTGGGTGAGCACACCGCCATTGTTGGAACCGATGTAATAGGGAGCCAATTCGCTGTTGCCTGCATTAGCAACCACGCCCACCGAGAATTCTGTTCTGGATACTCTGATCTCAACAGGGTCATCTGTGGTATACTTGGTGCCATCGGTTTGGACACTTTCCACGATTTGGAGACTGTCCACAGGCACCTGGCCCGCCGCCCCCAGGGCTGTGGCGATTGTGATGATTGACAATAATGCGTTTCTTATCATGATGTATCGGGGTATTATCGTTCGATGTTAGCCAGATAGGTGTCGATGTGACGGCGCTTCTTCTCGTCGGCAATCTCGTCGAGGTTGATGAGGATGCCGGTCTCCTCCACATCGCCGAACTCGCGGTTGATGGCGGTGCCCAGCAGCAGCATCTTGGGCGACAAGCCCATGTAGGCATTGACCAGCGGCGGGATGTTGATGCCGTGCTGGCGGATGAAGGTGTTGAGCCGCTTGTAGTCCTCGCGGAAGTCGTTGCCCACGAAGTGCGCCATCAGTTCGGGATCGTCGTTGCGGGTGTCGGGCAGCGGGTCGATGGGTACTACCAGTCCCTCCTCGTCCTTGAAGTACAGGTTGAGGAAGCACAGCAGCATATCACGGCAATCGCGGATATAGGAGGGGTACATCGTCATCTTGCCGAACATATACTTGACCTGGGGGTAGACTATCGTCAACGCGCCCAAGCCGTCCCACAGGTTGTCGAGGGCAAACAAGGCCCTCACGCCCTCGCGCGTGGACTGGTACTCGGGACGCACAAACGAGCGGCCCAGCTCAATCGTCACGGGCAAAATCTCATTCAGGAACCTGTCGCTGAAATGGAACATGTGGCCCGTGGCGATGTGCGGAATACTGTTTTCCACCTTTACATCCCAGCCGCCGATAAAGCGGTAAGCGCCGATAATCTCGCGTTTATCGGGATTCCACACCAGCAGTTGCCGGCACGGCGGGTCCATGAGGTCAAACTCGTCGATGTCACATGCCTTGCCCGTGCCGCCGCCGGCAGCACGGAAGGAAATCTCGCGCAAGCGACCGATTTCGCGCATCGTGTTGGGGGCGTTATGGGCTGTGACGACATAGATGTCGTTGTCGGCCTTGTTGGTGTGACGCAACAGGCGCTCGGGCGTGAGTTCCTGCTCAATCAGTTCAACGGGGATGGGTTCAATAATCGGTTCCATAGGCTATCTTAGGGTTTGGATGGCGATGGTGCCATTGAATAGACGATATCACGCAGGCGTGCAGCCTCCTGCTTGGGATGAGCCGCATCAATCGATGTCCACGGTATGGGCTCGCCGATGACGACGCGCAAGGTGCTGCCGCACTTTTTAATCATTTCTTTGGGAAGGAAGATGAGTTCAATGTTGAACTTGAGCCCCAGTCGCTTGCGCCACTTGGCAAAGCGGTAGAAAAACCGCGAGTTGCAGGAATCGAAAAAGATGGGCACGATGTCGCGCTGGTGGCTTACAGCCTGTGTGACGGGGGTCTTCTGCCATGTCAGGTCGGCGATGGTGCCGTCGGGCTGCATGCGCGAGCACAGTCCGGCGGGGAAGGTGATGAACTGGTTGTCGCTCTGTAGCACCGCCTCGATGTCGACTGCCGCGGCGCGTGACTGGCGGCCGTACTTGTTCACGGGCAGGAAGACGCCGCGCAGGGGCTCAACGGCCCATAGCAGGTCGTTGACCAGGAACTTGATTTGCCGCTCATAGCGGTTGCCCAGCAGCGAGATGAGCGCCAAGCCGTCGAGGCCTCCCAGCGGATGGTTGGACACAAACATGAAGCGTCCCTGCGGTAGTCGCTCCAGCCCAGTCGCCTCGATGGTGATGCCCATCTCGTCGAGGGCGACGGTGGCTGCGTCGACGCTGTTCTTTCCAGCCATCTTGACAAGGATGGCGTTGAGCCGGTCCTGGCAAATGGTACGCTCGAGCCACCGCACAGCAAAGCGCGGGATGTACTTGTAATGCTTGGGGAGACGCTCCCGCAGCACCTTGTCGACATCTATTTTCATCGGTTCAACGCCCATGGCAGACTTCGGTTAAGTTCGGATTAAACATACAAAGTTAGACATTTTAACCGAAAATGGAAAGCATTATGTGAAAAATTTGCCCGTGCCACCGAAAAGTGTTACTTTTGTGACCTCAAGAAGCATAAAAATCCATTACAGACTATAACCCGAACCAGTAAAATGAGAAACAGACCCACCTTATCCAGACAACTGTTGCTGCTTGCCGAGGCGATAGCCTTTGCAGTGCTCGCTGTTGTCGCGGTAAGCCATTTCGGCTTTGCCGACGGGTTGAAGATTTCTCTGGCTTATCTTGTGGCCTATCTCGTGCCGCGCATCACCCTGTCGCGGTGCCGCGGCACATCGACGGCGGCCCTGGTCGCCCTGCTGGTGCTGGCTGTGGTGCTCATGTCGATAGATTACTACAGGCTGGAGCGGTGGACGCTGTTTGACGAGTTCTCGCTGCAGCGGCCTAATCTGGGTGGAGACGGCCGACTGTATTACAAGTGGGCGCTGAACAAGTATAACGGCAGTGTGGAGACGGGTAGTGTCATCTTCCCCGGTTTTCCCTTGATTATGCTGGGCTTGTGGAAGGTGCTGGGCTTGAATGTGGTGTGGCCCCAGGCATTGAATCTGATGTGTACCATGATGTCGGTGGTGCTGACCGGCATGACCACGCGCCGCCTGCTGTCACACCGTGTCGCCGCGTCGCCGCGCACGCTGCTCACCGGCGGCATCGTGTTGTCATCGTTGCTGCTGTATTTCTTGTTGCTGGGCACCAGCATGCTGAAAGAGGGCACCATCTACATGAGCGTGTCACTGGCTGGCTTTGTGCTGGCAGCCATGTCGGCGTCTGATGAAGAGCGCCATCACTGGTGGCGAGACTTGCTGCTGTTTGTGGTGGCGTGTCTCCTGTTAGGGCTGGTGCGCACGACCTTCCTGTACTTTATCGCCCTGGGTGTCATCATCATGGTGCTGCCGCGTTGGCGCCGAGACTGGCAACCGGCGTTGATGATGCTTGTCATGGTGGCGGTGTCGTTGATACTAGGCAATTATCTGTCGGCCTACTCCTTTGACCGCCATGCCGAGATTGCCACTGGCGGCTGGAACATGCAGCGGTTCTATGTCATGTCGGAGTCGCAGCGGTTTTATCATGACCTGCTCAACTACTATTTCCTCTATTCGCCGTTGCACAAGCTGTTGATGCTGCCCCTGACGATGTCGGTGCAGTTCATCATTCCGTTCCCGTGGGTGTACTATGAGACGCCGTCGTTTCTTAACCTGTTGTCCCGCATGAGCTACGGGTGGTACTTTGTGGGCGGAACTGCGCTCTTCTATTACCTGTTCATCGGTTGGCGCCGCAACGGCAACATGGGCATCTGGCCCTGGTGGCCAGCCATATCATTTGCCGTGATTGCCTATGTGATGGCCGGCTCGGTAGCGCGTTATGTGACACCCATCGAACCCCTGTTTGTGCCGGTGGCCATGTATGCGCTATGCCTCTTGAAGGAGGGCCGTTGGCGCAAGGCTTATGCCGTGTGGTGTGTCGTGTTTGTGCTCCTGATAACCGCGGCGCTCCTGCTCGGCCTTGAAGTGCAGCAGTGCGCTGTCTCCAAGATGCTGCACACCCAGCCCCTGATCGACTATCTGGGAGGCATGTAATTGGACGACATGCCGTTTTGACCGTCAACCCGGCTAACCGCCTCATGAGCGGTTGGTCGTTTTTTTTGTGCCGTTGGTCGGCAAGAGTGGGTTGCTTATCGTTTTTGGTATCCCTGTGGGTTAAACCTTAGGATATGGCCTCAGGTCTAAGAGTCAAGAAATCACTACTTAACACTCAACGATTATGAAAAAGATGTTACTTTGCAGCCTGTTGTGCATGATTCTCGCTACAACGGCAATGGCACAACCCGGTTACCGATACGGATACAATCCCCGTGTGCAGACCGTGGGCCGCCATGGAAATGAGTATGTTGCATGGCACCGATATTACTTCGGCCTGCGTGTGGGCATGAATGCCTCCCATGTGAGCAGCGAGAGCCCCCTGCTGGACGGCAGCAGCGTGAAAACGGGACTGAACATCGGGTTTGCCGCCGGCACACAACTCACCTACCGCGCACCGCTGTTCCTCGAGACGGGACTCTATTACAGCCAGAAGGGCGGCAAGAGCGGCTCGGGCCACGAGAAGTTCACCTATGACCTGAACTACCTGGAGGTGCCGCTGATCATCAAGTACAAGCACTTTGTGGGCAACCAGACGAGCATCCAGCCCTATGCCGGCGGATATCTGGCTCTGGGCACCGACGGCGAGATCAAGAACTACGGCACGAGGACAGCGTTCAGTTCCTATGAGAACGGCTACTTCAACCGCTTTGACGGCGGTCTCAAACTGGGCTGCGGCGTGGGCTTCAACATGCTCTACCTGGATGCGAGTTACGACATCGGCCTGGCGAACATCGGCCAAGACAGTTTCGATGACACCCACAACGGGTGCTTCACAATCAATATAGGTGTGAACTTCTAGATGCTATTTTAGCAATCAGAGCGTAAATTTCCGGGTGGCGCGTGTCGCTCCTCACACCAGTGACACGCGCTTTTTTCAGAAAAAACAAAGGCGAATGCCAATTTTAGAGTATATTTGCACATTCATTAACCATATTTAAACTTTTAGCGCTATGAAAAAGATATACTACATGATGCTTCTCGCATTGGTTTCCATGACGATGGTTTCGTGCCACGACTGGGATTCGCCCTATCCCTATTATTACGAGGATCTCGTGGGCAGTTGGGTCTCGGAGTACGGCCACGACTATTATGGGGAGTATGACATTTACGGATATGATGTCGTGAGGTATGACTTCTTCAGCAACTATACGGGCAACTACTGCTACTATGACTACTATGGTCAGTACCGCTCTATAGGATTTGATTGGGATGTCCGTAACGGTCGCCTGTTCATCAGGTACTATGACGGTGATTCAGAGTATCTCTACTACGGATTTGACGACTACGGCTACCTCATCCTCTCTACCGACAGCCGCTTCTTCCAGTACACGGCTTACCGCCCCACCGGCATGTACTATGAACCCGCCAAGACGATGCCCGGCGATGAGACGAGCAAGGTGGGTAACCAGGCCGGCGTTGAGCGTGCCAAGGTGAAGGTGAAATCGGTAACCAAAGCCATCAAGGCCAGGGACGAGGAAGCCAAGTGACATGACAACAACACCTCTCACGGCAACACGAGAGGGCAACGCATCCGGCGGCTGGGGACGATGGTTCCCGGCCGTCATGTTTTTGGGGTCGGCACGGTTTTTGCTTTTTCACAGGGTGATGTTTATTTACACCTATACCGAAGCCGAAGGGACAGAATCTCGACGCATCGCCGCCGAGATTGACCTCGTCATGAAACCTGCATTCGGCGACCGTCCCACCGCCAACGGCCACCAGAACACGGGGCCGCGCCTGAGCGCGCGCATGCTCCAGGAGTATATGGCGGCTCAGCGCGAACTCGTCGACGGCATTGTCACCGACGAGATGGTGCAACTGTTCGACAACGGCAATTACGGTGTCGGGATGAGTGTGGTGTCACCCTGCGGACTGACACTTTGTCACTCGGTCAACGGCTCCAATGTCGGTGCCTCGATCGATATCGAGAACCTGCACTACCACCAGCGGTGGAGCGGGCCGCCCATGGAGGTCATCGACAGGGCGCG
>ONYP01000141.1 GCA_900322135.1 uncultured Prevotellaceae bacterium | reverse complement strand
GCTCGGCGCCAAGATTTCGCCCGAACTGCTCTCGCAAATCAAGCGTGAAGTCGGCGAACATGAAGAGGTGCATGGCGTGTTTGACATCATCGTCCACAACTACGGCCCTGATGTGCAGATAGGCTCCCTGCATATCAATGTCCTCGACACAATGGATGCCCACCAGATCCACGGCCTCACACGCCGCATCAGCGAGGAGATGTTTGAAAGGCATGGCATCATCCTGACCGTGGGCGTGTATGCTGTCGCCACAGGCGACAACAAGCGCGCCGAGTTGCAGCACACCGTTATGCAGGCCCTTGCCGCCCACGAGCACATCACCCAGGTGCACGGCTTCTACTATTTTGAAGACGAGCGGCGTGTTTCCATCGATGTTGTGCCCGACTTGACCATCCATGACGATGCCGCCTTTATTGAGGAACTGAAAGCCGTGGTGCAACCCCTTGTCCCCGATGCCCAAGTGACCATCGTCATCGACCACAACTACAGCGAGTAGTAATGCTCGCTGTGCTCGCAGGTTAAAGGTTAAAGGTTAGAGGTTAAAGGTTAGAGAGGCATCCGCATTCTGATTCTGCCATTCAGAATGCGGATGCCAACTGTTAACTGTTAACTGTTAACTATTCAATCGGGGTGATGGTGAAGGTGAAAGTGCGGTCCACGGCGGGCAGGCGGTACTGCTCCAGCGGACGGGCACCCCAACTGTCGATGCCGCCCACGCCGCAGTGTTCGCCGTCAAGCGTCAGTACGGTAAATTCTGACTTGGGTAACTGGGAGGGATGGCGCTGGTGTTTCTGTTCTCCCTCATCGAGGATGTCAATGTCATAATGCAATGCGCTGGCATAAAACGGCTTGTCGGCGGTAATCATCAATCCAGCAGCCCCGTCATTGGTCTGTCGCCACCAACGGATGTCGCCCTTGGTGCCCGTTTCCTGCGGGCGTATGTAGGGATAGAACTGCTCGTCGGCGGTCTGGCGGTAGATACCCAAGCGCTGGCTGTAGCGGCGGTCGGCGTAGTTCTCGATGGGTCCTCGGCCATAGAACTCACTGTGCTCTATCTCGTAGGGCAATTCCATCACCATGCCAAAACGCAACATCTCGGGGAGTTCAGTGTAACTGTCATCAAAGGCAATGCCTTGAGTGATACACATCACGCCACCGCTGTGAATTTCGTAGGACAACATGAGCCTTGCATGCACATCAGGCATATCGTAGCGGGCGACGACGGTCACCTGCGACTTGTTAGAGGCCTTTTTGTCAATGGCCAGCGAAGTCAGGTTCATCACGGGATTGCGCCACACCTGCAACTTCTGCTGCATCCAGGCACCCATATCGTTGTCGGTTACCGCGCGCCAGAAGTTTGGCCGCAACGAGCCGCCTTCACCCAACAGGTTAATACCGTCCACCTCATAGTGAGTCATCAGTCCCGTTTCTTTATCAAAAGCAATTCTCATATCTTTGTCGCAGACCAAAATCATGTTTCCCGGTTTGGTAAAGACTTTGAGTTTACTATTCCCTGAGGGCATCTGGGCTGCATGATGCACCACCTCATTGACAGGCAACTGACCATAGGCGATGCGCTGACCTGGCTCCATGAGCGGCTCACGCTCCTTGAGCATGAAATCGACATTGAGCATCACCTCGCTAGTCGGGTCAAGTGCGGCAAGGGTATTCGCGATGGGCAGGTGCAGCATCTGGCGACCCTGGGGTGCCACATCAAGGTTCAGTTCCTCGCCGTTAAGCACCGACTCGCCATCCACAAGCAGTTGCCACCGCATCTTCACATTACTCAGGTCGCGGAAGAAGAATTCATTCCTTACCGCGATGTCGCCTTGCTGCACATTCACATCCTCGGCCCAGACATTCTGGTAGTAATAGGCAGTCTCATAGGCATGGGGATTCCACTTGCGGTCGGGGCTCACGAGTCCGTTGCAGTTGAAGTTGTTATCACTGGGGTCGTGGGTGTTGTAGTCGCCGCCATAGGAGAAATAAGTCTTGCCGTCCTCGTTGGTAACACGCAAACCCTGGTCCACAAAGTCCCACACGAAGCCGCCCTGGAACTTGGGCAAGCGGCGTACAACATCCCAATATTCCATCAAGCCGCCACCCGAGTTGCCCATCGTGTGGTTGTACTCACACAGGATGAGCGGCTTGGTGCTCTCGGGCTTGCTGGCATAGCGCTCGCACCACTCGGGCGAGGCATACATCGGGCACATCAGGTCGGTGTTCTCGCCG
>ONYP01000031.1 GCA_900322135.1 uncultured Prevotellaceae bacterium | reverse complement strand
ATTGCTCTCGTTGAGCATGAGTTTCTGGTTATAGACCCTGAGGATGCTGGCGTAGTCCTTGTTGTCCTCATAGTAGTGGAACTCGCGGCACAACTGGTCGTACATGCCGCGCGGGTTGATCTCGCTCACCAGTTCAATCATGTGCTCCTCCAGGGCACTGATGGTGCGGAACTTCATGTCGATGCGCAGTTCCACATCGTGTTTCACGCGATGGCGCACATGCATCAGGGCCTGCTGCTTGAGTTCGCGGGTGAACATTTCAATCACGCGCTTCTTGACCTTGGGGAAGACGATGTCGGGGTTGCGGCGCTTGTGGCGTGCCACAGCGCGGATGACACCCTCGAGCATGAGGATGTTCTCTATCTCGGCCACATTGGGCACAAGGATGTTCTTCTTGCGCAGGTATTCCACCTCCTCATCGCTGCGGCGGTCGCGGTCCACGATACCGTGGCTGTCCAACTGGTGGAACCCCTGCAGGTCTCCAAAGGAGCGTACCGTCTCGATGACCTTGTTGCAGCTGCCCAGCGGCTTGACGGTATACTCGGGGAAGATGAGCGGGTACAAGCGCGAGTCGATGCTGTGCTTGTCGTCGCCCTCGACAAACAGGACGGGCTTGCGGCTACCCAGCAGGTCGAGCAGCGCCGTGTCCAGGTTGCGGCTGCTGGGCATCACCTCATAGTCCCACGCCATCGACTCGGGGTCAAACTCCTTGACCCACACGCACTGGTTGTCGATGCGCGAACTGGCAAAGTCCACATCGTGGGTATTGTAGATGAAGGTGCAGTCAGGACGCATCTGCTCGAGCACATTCCACAGCGTGCGCATGATGCTGCTGTGGATGAATGTCTCGGGATCGTCCACCAGGATGGCGGCATCGGGCATCGCGTACAGCACCGCACCGATGTAGTACAGCACCGACTTCTCACCGTCGCTCAGCCTCATCAGCGGGTACTTGTCTTCATAGCCCTCGGTGGCAAACATCAGCTTGCCGTTCTCGCGCAGCACCTTGTTCTTGGGGAACACCTCTTGCCACTTCTTGACAGTGATGTCGAGTTTGGTCTTGGGGAATTCCATCTGCTCATCCATGAGTTTGTGCGCCTTGAAGTTCATCAGTTCGCGGAACTCATCGTTGAGCATGACATAGAAAAGTTTGTCAAACTCGGTATCGGCGGTGTTCTTGAGGTGAGGATTGGCATTGTTCATCCGGTTGAAGATGTCCTCGATCGACCCGGGCAGCGGCTTGGCACTGGCGGGGGAGGGGAACAGCGCCTTCAGCGCCGAGATGCGGTAAGCCTTGTCGCCCAACTCGTCAACAAGCGCCGAGCAGAAGCGGCTCTTGCCCGCGCCGTTGGTTCCGATGATGGTGATCTGCTTGGACTCTATCAGCACATCGGGCTGATGGCCGTCCATCCTTTTTGGTAGTCTGATATCCATATCGATGGTCGTTTTGTTTCTTGTGGGGTAAAATTACTCATTATTTTTAACTGCACAAATGTTTTTGCTCCCAAAGTGCCGAAAAGTGCTTTTTTTCGCCCTATGGTTATTCGCCTAATGCGGTTTTCTTGCTACCTTTGCCCCTGTTATGATGGATTATGTCAACGCTTTTGTGTCGATGCTCAACGGCATGTCACCCTACTTGCTGCTGGGCTTCTTCATCGCGGGGGTACTGCACGCATTTGTGCCGTCGGCGATTTATAGCCGTTATTTGGCGGGGACGGGGTTGCGGTCGGTAGTGACTGCGGCCGCTTTCGGCATCCCGTTGCCGTTGTGTTCGTGCGGCGTGCTGCCCACTGCGGTGGCACTGCGCCGTAGCGGTGCCTCGCGTGCGGCATCAACATCGTTCCTCATCGCTACGCCCCAGACGGGTGTCGACAGTATTGCTGCCACCTACTCGATGATGGGTCTGCCCTTTGCCATACTGCGCCCCGTGGCGGCATTGGTGACTTCGCTCATCGGTGGCATGGCTGTCGGTCACTGGGAGCGCAAGGGAGCGCTTGGCGATGTGAGCGGGGATGCCAACTACGAGTTCAGCGAGTTGCCCAAGGGCCTGTGGAACAAAATCAGGGAAACCGTGAAGTACGGCTTCTTTGACATGATGCAAAGCATCGGCCGCTGGCTGCTGCTTGGCCTGGTGGTAGCGACTTTGATCACGGTGCTGTTGCCCGATGACTTCTTCTCGACCTATGCCCGCTGGCCGCTGTTGAACATGTTCATCATCGTGCTGGTGGCTGTGCCGATGTATGTGTGCGCCACGGGTTCTATCCCCATCGCTGCAGCCCTGATGCTCAAGGGCATGTCGCCCGGCTGTGCACTCGTCCTGCTCATGGCGGGCCCTGCTGCCAATGTGGCGTCGATGTTTGTGGTGAACAACGCGTTCGGGCGCAAGGCAACCGTTGTCTATCTATTGTCTATCATCGGTGGTGCCATCGGCTTCGGTGTGCTGGTGGATTATTGGCCAGGCTTGCGTGAGGTATTCACTGCGGCCCTGCCTAGCCATGTCATGCACCACGGCATGCACGGCGCCTCATGGTTCAACACCGTGTGCAGCATCTTCCTGATTGGCATGATTATTGTCGCTCTGGGAGCCAAATACTGGAAATCCTATCAAATCAAAAACAATAAGACCACAGCAATGAAAGAATTCAAAGTAAAAGGCATGATGTGCCCTCACTGCAAGGCCAATGTCGAGAAAGGCCTTGCCGCTCTCCCTGGTGTTGAAAAAGTAACGGTTGACCTTGCTAAGGGTACCGCCCTTGTCGAGGGCTCCGTCCCCGACCAGCTCATCATCGACTGTATCGAGGACCTCGGCTACCAATATGTTAAATAGTTAGGGGTTAGGAGTTGTCCTTTTCGTAACTTCTAACTTATTTAACGGCTGTGTAGATGGTGCACACGCCCAGGGTTAGGCGCTTGAACTTGGCGTCTTTGAGTCCTGCGTTGCGCATCAGTTGCAGCATCTCATCGCCCTGGGGCACAGCGGCGATGCTCTGCGGCAGGTAGCGGTAAGCGCTCTTGTCGCCACTTTTTTTAGACCCTATCCAGGGAATGATGTGCAGGGTGTACAGGTCGTAGAACCAGCGTATCAGGCGGTTGCGCGGCGTGGACAGTTCCAGCACGCACAGCATGCCGCCGGGGCGCAGCACGCGCGCCATTTCCTCGTAGCCCTGCTGCAAGTGCTCAAAGTTGCGCACACCAAACGCCACCGTCACCGCGTCGACCGACTCGTCGTCCATGTGCAGCGCCATGCAGTCGTCCTGGCTGAAGGTGATTGCCTCTTCCAGACCTTTCTCCTTGACCTTGCGGCGGGCCTCGTCGAGCATCCCCTGCGACAGGTCGATGCCTGTGATGTGTTGGGGGCGCAGCGAGTGGTGCAACTGGATGGCAAAATCGCCCGTGCCCGTTGCCACATCGAGGATTGTGGCGGGCTTGATGCGTTGCAATCGCTTGACGGCCAGCCGCCTCCACCAGATGTCGATGCCCAGCGTCATGGCGCGGTTCATGAAGTCATAGTCGGGCGCGATGCTGTCAAACATCTGCCTGACCTGCTCTGTCTTGGCCGTGCCTTGGGTGCCGTAGGGCGTTACCTGCTCGACCTTGTTGCCGTTGTCGTTGCTGCTCATTGCTGTTCGCCTGCCGGCTTATAGTCGTCGCGGCCCTCGCGGCGGTCGGGGTTGTAAAGTTTGTTCTCTTCCTGGAAGCGCTCGTAGGCTTCGACGATGCGTTGCACCAGTTGGTGGCGCACGATGTCCTTTTTCTCAAATTCCACCTTGCCGATGCCTTTCACGCCGTCGAGCACGCGCAGCGCGTGTATCAGGCCCGATGTCACGCTTCGCGGCAGGTCAATCTGGGTCGTGTCGCCGGTGACAATCATCTTGGAGCCCATGCCCAGTCGGGTCAGGAACATCTTGATCTGGTGGGTGGTGGTGTTCTGCGCCTCGTCCAGCACGATGATGGCATCGTTGAGCGTGCGGCCGCGCATGAAGGCCAGCGGTGCAATCTGAATCACATTGTTTTCCATGTATTCCTTGAGCTTGGCCTGTGGTATCATATCCTCGAGCGCGTCATACAGCGGCTGCAGGTAAGGGTCGATTTTGTCTTTCATGTCGCCGGGCAGGAAGCCTAACTTCTCGCCGGCCTCGACTGCGGGACGCGACAAGATGATTTTGCGGGCTTCGCGGTTCTTGAGCGCGCGCACGGCGAGTGCCACCGCCAGATAGGTCTTACCCGTTCCGGCAGGCCCCAGTGCAAAGGTCAAATCGTTGTTGGTGAATGTCTTGACCAGCAACTGCTGGTTGGGAGTGCGGCCGCTGATGGGCTTGCCGTTCACGCCATAGACGATGACATCATCCATCTTGAGCTGCTTGGGCGGCGTGCCCTTGATGGTGTCGATGATGACATCTTCGGGTAGGGTGTTGTAGGTGGCGCAGTAGTCGGCCAGCGAGTGTATCTTCTGCTCAAAATCAGCTGTCTCGCTATCGTCGCCAATGACGGTGATGACACTGCCGCGGGCAGCCATGCGCAGTTTTGGGAACAGGTTACGGATGAGTTGTATGTTACTGTTGTTCACCCCGTAGAATGTCACGGGGTCCACTTTGTCGATGATAATGTGACGCTCAATCATTCAATGTCTTTTCAATGTAATCTTTGCACAAAATTACCTAAAAAAATCATTCCAGCAACATTTCCGGCAGCTTTTTATCGCCGTTACCCCCATTCGACATATTCTGCCGTGCAATTGCAAGAATTAGTAATAAAATTGAAATGTGCTTAAAAATTTTGATTAACTTTGCATTTTGTACTGATAAACAATAGCATTTAGAGGATGCCAGAGGCTGGTTTATACCTGATTCCCTGCCAGTTGAGCGATGGGCCGCTGGACAGGGTGTTGCCTGCGCACAACCTGGAGGTGGTGCGCGGTATACGGTTTTTTGTCGTTGAGAGCCTGCGCTCGGCCAGACGCTTCCTCAAGAAGTGTGACCGCGACATCGACATCGACACCCTCACCTTCAGCGAACTCAACGAGCACACCGACCTCAAGGATACCGCTGCCATCGAAGCCCTGTTGGAACCCATTGGGCGCGGCGAGGCTGTAGGCGTCATCAGCGACGCGGGATGTCCTGCCGTGGCCGATCCCGGCAGCGACCTGGTGGCCATCGCCCAGCGCAAAGGCTGCAAGGTCTTCCCCCTGGTGGGCCCGTCGAGCATCCTGATGAGCCTGATGGCATCAGGGTTCAACGGCCAGCGTTTTGCCTTTGAGGGTTACCTGCCCATCGATGGTGCGGCACGCCAGGCGCGGCTCAAGGAGATGACGCGGCGCATCGAGCGCGAGGGTCAGACCCAGATTTTCATCGAGGCACCTTACCGCAACAACCGGCTCATCGCCGAGTTGGCCGAGCACCTGCCGGCTCAACTGCGGCTGTGTGTGGCCAGCGACATCACCGGCGAGAACCAGAGCATCATCACCCGCACATTAGGGGAATGGAAAAGGGCACAGTATGACTATCACAAGATACCCACCATTTTCCTGTTAAATCATTGAAATCGTAACCTTCCATGCCTGGAAACAAATATAAAGGATATACCAACACGGGACGCCCGTTGAAAATCGCTTTCGATGTAGACGGCGATGACACACCCCGAGCCACGGTGGCGCCTGATGCGTTGCCCGAGGTCCCGCACAACAACGGTGTGGGCAAGGGACTGTGCTTCATCAGCTTCGGTAGCGGCAGCAGCGGCAATTGTGCCTATCTGGGCACGCCGCGCGGCGGCATCCTCATCGATGCGGGCATCAGGGAACCCGTCAAGTATCACCGCAAGAAAAAGAATCCCGAGCGGCAGGACGCTCTGACGCTTGACCAGGCTTTCGCCGAGCTACAGCGCAACGGCATTCCGTCCAGCATGGTCAAGGGCATCCTGCTCACCCATGCCCACCAGGATCACATGCGCTGTCTCTATCCTGCCGTGAGCGCATGCCACTGCAGCGTCTACTGCACGATGGGCGTGATGGGTCAGATGTTGCAGCGCTGCCGCATCAGCGGACGCATTCGCGACCATCATGTGCCCATCTTCAAGGAGATTCCCTTCAGGATTCTGGACATGGAAATCACGGCGTTTGAGACCAGCCATGATGTCAAGAGTGTGGGCTTCAGCATCGAGTATGAGGGTGAACGCTTTGTCGTCGCCACCGATATGGGCATCATCACTGAACGCGCTGCCCACTACATGAGCAGAGCCAACTATCTGATGATAGAATGCAATTATGACTATAATATGCTCACCACGGGGCACTATTCACCGATGCTCAAGGACCGTGTCATGGGTGATAAGGGCCATTTGGACAATGTCGTGGCGGCACGCTTTGTGGCCGACAACTACCATGACGGCCTGCGCTATGTCTTCCTGTGCCATCTGAGCAAGGATAATAATACCGAGGAATTGGCACTCACAGCCATGCGGCAGGCACTCGAGCAGCGAGGCCTCAGCGTCGGCGATGGCTCCTTTGATGTCTCACAGCGTGAACGCGATGTCCAGATCTACGCTTTGCCCCGTTATATCTCCTCTTCTTGGTTCGTGTTGGCTTGACAACCTTTGATTTTCCGCTGCTGTATTTGTTTTTCTTGACGGTGGTCTCAGCCTTCTTGGTCGTCGCTGCTGCCGGGTTCAAGGGCTCGGGCTTGATGTCCTTGGGGTACATGTGGTATCCGTCGTTGTAGCTGACAAGTTGGGCGAAGCTCTCGGTGAAGAAAGGCTCGAGCTTCTCATAGTCGACCAGAATCTCCATGGGCTCGCTTGCTATTGTGCCATGCTTGAACTGGAACAAGACACCCTTCTTGCCGCAGCACACCTCGGCGGGAACATTCAGCGCATGCTGTATCTGGCTGTTTTCGCCACGGCTCTTGTTCAACTCGTCGATTTTCTTGTTGATGACTTTGAGCAGTTTGTTCTCCTTCTCGGTGTCGGTTACCAGGATGTCGGTGCGGGAGAGCACACGGTGCCGCAGGCGGTCATAGTGGACAAATGTACTTGACTCGCTGCTGGCGTTGCCGTTATAATTCACCTTGTCAATCTCCATCACCAGCAGTCGCTGCGATGTCATGTAGGGATAGACGAGAACCTGGCTCACATTGCCATACACCGGATAAATCTTAGGGGCAGAACTCAATGTGCGGAAATCATCACCCACGGGCTCATTGAAGTTGGGTTCCTTCAGGTAGGCATAGCGGGCGTCCTTCATCTGGGACTGTGTGTTGCCGAAGGCTCGCTTGATCAACTCCTTGTTGAGCGTTGCCAGTTCAACATCGCCGTTAATCTTCTTGGGCCATTTTACCTTCACATGCTTGATGCTGGTATAGTAGGAAGTCTGGTCACCATTAATGGCGGGCTCGTTGGCGGCAAAGTAGTAGGTGTTGTGTTGCAGGTCGCTGAACACATCGGCCTGTGAGGCGTTGATGGTCGTGTCGGCCTCGGCGACGGCCTCTGTCGAGTCGCGCTGCTCAAAGAAGTTCTGGCTTTTACCGCTGGCCTCGATGCGGCGTGACATGTACCACCCGGCGGCCACCATGTCGATGATGGCGAGCAGGATGATGACGATGATGAGGTTCCTTTTGGTCATATCTCTTGTTGCTCTGTTAACAACCCTGTTGGACTTCTGGTTTGGTTTCTATAATGTGCTGTACGGCATCTTTCACTTGTTGCATGAGCCAGCGTGGTGTGGAGGTCGCCCCACAGATGCCGATTCGCTCCTTGCCCTCAAGCCAGGCGGGGTCGATGTCAACCTCGCTGCTGATGAGGTAGGACTCGGGGTTGGCATCCTTGCACTCGGCGAACAGGATGCGCCCGTTACTGCTCTTGGCACCGCTGACAAACAGGATCAACTCGTGTTGGGCGGCAAATTGGCGAATCTGCGGGATGCGGTTGGCTACCGAGCGGCAGATGGTGTCGACACTGCGGAAAGTCACCCCTGGCTGAACACGGCGCTTAATCTCCTCGACGATGTGCTGGAACTCCTGAACGCTCTTGGTCGTCTGGGAGTAGAGGTAGATGTCGCGGGAGTAGTCGATATTGTCGATCTCTCCGATGTTCTCGATAACGGTGGCGCGTCCTTGGGTCTGGCCCACAAGACCCAGTACCTCGGCATGGCCGCGTTTGCCGTAGATGACGATTTGAGCCTCGGGCTTGCAGCCGTTGTGGTAGGTGGTGTGGATGCGCTGTTGCAGCTTGAGCACAACGGGACAAGTGGCATCGATAATCTCGATGTTGTTGCGGCGCGCGGTCTCGTAGGTTTCGGGCGGCTCGCCATGGGCGCGGAGCAGAACTTTCACATCATGCAGCTCCTCCAGCTGCTCGTGGGTGATGGTTTCCAGGCCGCTGCTGGCAAGACGGTCCACCTCGGCAGTGTTGTGCACGATGTCGCCCAGGCAGTACAGGTGGCCGCTCTTGTTCAGCTCCTCCTCTGCCTTGCGGATTGCTGTCGTCACTCCGAAACAGAATCCTGATCCCTTTTCAATCTCAATAATCGCCACGATAGACTCCTGTGTTTGCCGAGGGTGCAGAATCTTGCCTCTCCCTCTCTCTCTTGTTGGTAGTTGCCTGTAACTATTGGTTTTAACTCTTTGCCCTCTCCAGGTAGAGACGGTACAGCCACTCGTTCTGTTCCTCGATAGTCATGTGAGAGTTATCCAGCACCACGGCATCATCGGCTTGGCACAGGGGGCTCTCCTTGCGGGTGCTGTCGATGCGGTCACGCTCGGTGACATTGGCGAGCACCTCGTCAAAGGTGGTCGTCGTGTCACCCTTGCTGCGCAGCTCGTCAAAGCGGCGCTGGGCACGCACCTGGGCACTTGCTGTGGCAAAGACCTTCATCTCGGCGTCGGGGAACACCACGGTGCCGATGTCGCGGCCGTCCATCACCAGACCCTTGTCCTTGCCCATGGCCTGCTGCTGCTTGACCATCGCCTTGCGCACAAAGCCGATGGCGGCGATGATGCTCACCACATTGCTCACGCGCATCGAGCGGATGTAGCGTTCCACATTCTTGCCGTTGAGCACCGTCACACTCTTGCCCTCCTTCGTCGGGCGGAAAGTGATGGCGATGTCGCCGCGCTTCAGGTGCTCCTTGAGTGCTTTCTCATCAACCTTGTCGCCCTTGATGAGCTTGTTGCGCAACGCAAACAGCGTTACCGCACGATACATGGCACCCGTGTCCACATAGGCATAGCCGATGCGCTTGGCAAGCGCCTTGGCCATTGTGCTCTTGCCGGTCGACGAATGGCCGTCAATGGCAATAGTAATCTTCTTCATTGTCGTTGTCTCCACTTAATTTGATTATCAGCGGGCAAAGTTAGGGAAAAAAAACGAGACTCACCACAATTACATCATCTATATCCCATTTTCACCCAAACTGGTATACGGAATGGGTCGTGGTGCTCGAGGCAATGTTTTTTGGCAAGATAGTGGTGCGGTTGAGAGTTTTTTTGTAAGTTTGCAGCAAAATAATCGACGATGAGACATTTATTATATATTGTGGCACTGATGGCGGTGATGATGGTTGGCTGTGCCAAGGAGAAATCGCCTCTCGACGCCGAGGCCCGCGACAGTGGCATGAGAGCCGCGGCGGCGCTGGTAGCGGTCGATCGCACCGACACGATGTCGATGCAGCGGGCGGTGATGGACGCTAAAGCCAAGCAGAGCACCTATGCCTTGAAGCGCGACTCGGCGGCGGTGAGAGCCTTTGATGAGGCCTTCCGCTCTTATCTCAAGGAAAAAGACAGACAATTATATCAATCCATATTCCCTGGTGAGAAATGAAAAAACTGCCCATATTTTTTGTAGGACTGATGCTGATGCTTACCGCTTGCGGCGGTGCCAGCAAGCGGGGTGAAGAGGCGGGACGCGAGTTCCTGGCGGCTTGGGGCGACACGGCGGCGATGCGGCAGGCAGTGCAGCGCTTTAATGCATTGCGTAATGACAGCCTGCAGTGGCCCTGGGAAGTCAAAGCGGCCAACCGCGCTTTCTCCTCGGTCTTGATGGATGACGGCAGGGATTCCCTCTTGCAGGCAGCCCATGTCATCGTGCTGTCTCCCACCGAGTTGGCCCAACTCAAGGTGCCTCCCATGGTTGTGCTCTTGCGCGACCGCCAGTTCGATACCGACTCTGCTGCCGACTATTTGGAACTCATCCACTGGCTTTGCTATGCAGTGGGTTATGACCGTCATGTTGCGGTGTTTGACAGCACGATGGAGGCTACTGTCAACGGCTACTCAATCTATGAGCAGATGTGTGTCTATGCCCAATCGTCGCGTCCGGCTGACCTGGGCGCAGCCTTGGCCCATGACGCCAGTCAGCCTGGTGCCGACATGGACGATATCAATGCCCGCATCGACATGCTGCGGGACAGGGTTTACAATCCTGAGGAATTTGCTGCCTTTGAAACGGCCTACAAGGCAGCCCTAAAAACTGACAACTAAAAACTGACAACTATAAAAAATGAAGCCTTTCCAAGACTATCTCGATACAGTTAATGCGGCGATTGCCGCCATTCCTTATCCGGAGCAACCCAGCCAGCTCTACGAACCCATTTCCTATCACATGGCCCTGGGCGGCAAACGAGTCCGACCGGTTCTGGCTTTGATGGCCTGTGATGCATTGGGCGGTAACACCGCCACAGCCCTCGATGCCGCTGTCGGCATTGAGATGTTCCACAACTTCACGCTCCTGCACGATGATGTGATGGACAAGGCCGATGTGCGCCGTGGTAAGCCTACCGTACACCGCCGCTGGAACGATAACATAGCCATCCTGAGTGGTGATACCATGCTCACCATCGCGACACAATACATTGCCAAGACCGGCTCCCAGGCGGTGATGGACCTCTTCAACAAGACGGCTATCGAAATCTATGAGGGTCAGCAATGGGATATGAACTATGAGGAGCGTAATGATGTGACCGTTGACGAGTATATCAACATGATACGCCTCAAGACATCTGTCCTGCTGGGCTGTGCGCTCAAGACGGGTGCCTTGCTGGCCGATGCCCGTGACGAGGATGCCAACGCCATCTACGAGGCAGGCGTGAATATGGGATTGGCGTTCCAACTCAGGGACGACATGCTCGATGTGTGGGGCGACCCCGTAACATTCGGCAAGGAAATCGGTGGCGACATCATGAACAACAAAAAGACCTTCCTGCTCATCAATGCCATGAGACTGGCCCAGGGAGATGATGCCAACGAGCTGCGCCATTGGCTCAATGACCCCTATGCTACGCGTGACGACAAGGTGCGCGGTGTCACTGCCCTGTATGAGCGCCTGGGCGCGCGGGAGTTGGCCGAGGAGGCTATCACCCGCTACAACGACCTCGCCGTTGCAGCCTTCAAGCGCGTGAAGATGAGCGACGGCGACCAACACGCCTTTATAGATCTTGCTAATAAACTTTCCGGCAGAACTTATTAATCAAACAATTGAAACAACTTGCTGGTAACAGTTACAACTTATTATAGTTGTATAAATGTAGTCCAAGTTGTCTGAAAAGAAAGAGAGATGATTGATACGCATTCTCATATTTATTGCGATGCGTTTGACGAGGACCGTGACGCGGTGGTCACCCGTGCCCGTGAGGCCGGCGTGCGACACATCATCCTGCCCAACGAGAACCTGGAGAGCGTGCCCCGCGTGGCTGCGCTGCACGAGCAGTATCCCGACTACATCTCGATGGCCCTGGGCCTGCATCCCGAGGATGTTCACGACGACTACCTGGATGTGCTCGGTAAGATGCGCCCCGTGCTCAACCGGTATCCCCTGGTGGCCATCGGCGAAATCGGTATCGATCTGTATTGGGACAAGACCTGGCGTGAGCAGCAGCACCATGCCCTGGACATCCAGCTGCACTGGTGCCATGAACTGGGACTGCCGTTCATCATTCACTGCCGCGAGGCCCTTGATGATATCCTCGATGTCATCGACCACCTGGACTGCCCCGTGCCCCAGGGCGTGTTCCATTGTTTTGCCGAAACGCCGGCCGATGTGGAGCGTGTCCGCCGCCGTGGCGATTTCTACTTCGGCGTGAACGGTGTAGTCACCTTCAAGAAAAGCACTGTGCCGCAGCTGTTGCCCGCCATTGGGCTCGACCGCCTGCTGCTCGAGACCGATGCCCCTTTCCTGACGCCCGTTCCACATCGCGGCAAGCGCAACGAGAGTGCCTACATCCCCCACATCAACGACTTCATTGCCCGCTCGCTCGGCGTCACCCCCGAGGAGGTGAGCATCGCTACCGACCGCAACGCCGCCCGCCTCTTCAACCTGCCACTATAGCGACTTGAGAATAATATAGAACAAGGGCCTGCGACAATTGATGCGCGGGCCCTTGTTGTGATTAGTTGGTAGGACGATTTACCAGATGATGGCGCGGTCGGCGGGGTCGAGCCACATCTTGTCACCGGCCTTGATGCCGAAGGCGTCAAAGAAGGTGTCGATGTTCCTCAGCGTGGCGTTCACGCGGTAGCGGCCGATGCTGTGGGGGTCACTCTTGGTCTGCTGGAAGATGGCCTCGTCGGTCATGTTGTCAGCCCAGATGCGGCCATAGCTCAGGTAGAAACGCTGAGCGGGGGTGAAGCCGTCAATCATCTTGCCCTCGCGGAACTGCTGCGTGGTCTTGAAGGCATCATAGGCGATGCGCAGGCCGCCCTGGTCGGCGATGTTCTCGCCCAGGGTCAGGTGACCGTTGGCATGCTGGTCCTTCACGACGACGATCTCGTCGAACTGGGCAGCGAGTTTCTCGGCTGCCTCCTGGAACTTCTGGCTGTCCTCCTCGGTCCACCAGTCGGTCATGTTGCCGTACTGGTCGAACATGCGGCCCTGGTCGTCAAAGCCGTGGGTCATCTCGTGGCCAATCACCACGCCGATGGCACCGAAGTTGGTGGCATCGTCGGCATCCACATCAAAGAAGGGAGGCTGCAGGATGGCGGCGGGGAAGCAGATTTCGTTGGTGGTGGGGTTGTAGTAGGCATTCACCGTCTGCGGTGTCATGCCCCACTCGTCCTTGTCGACGGGCTTGCCCATCTTGTCCAGGTTGCGGCGGGTCTCGTACCGGCTGGCAGCCTTGATGTTGTCATACAGGCTCTTGCTCGGGTCAACGGTCAGGCCGCTGTAGTCGCGCCACTTGTCGGGATAACCGATCTTGACGGTGAAGGCGTTGAGTTTCACCAGGGCGTTGATCTTGGTCTGCTCGCTCATCCAGGTCAGGCCGGCAATATGGGCGGCCAGCGACTTGCGCAGTTCGCTGATGAGTTTGAGCATCTTCTCCTTGCTGCCGTGGGCAAAATACTTGCTCACATACACCTCACCGACGGCCTCGCCCAGCAGTCCGTTGGGCAGACCCAGTGCGCGCTTCCAGCGGGGCTTGCGCTCCTTCTGACCACTCAGCATGCGGCCATAGAAGTCAAATGAGGTCTCACCGAAGTCATCACTCAGGTAGCCCGAAGCGCCGGTGATGAGCAGGCCAGCCATGTAGTCGCGCATCTGTTGCTCCTTGAGGTTGGTCATCAGGTCATTGGCCACGGCCATCACTTTGGGCTCAGTCAGGATAACCCACTCCACAGTGGGGGTGCCCATCAGGTTGAAGTACTCTTTCCAGTTGATGGCAGGATAGTCGGCCTGCAACTGGTCCAGGGTGCGGATGTTGTACAGTTTGGTGTAGTCACGGGCCTCGGCGCGGTCCATCTTGGCCTGGGCAAACTTGTACTCGATGTCATAGATGGTGTTGCAGGCACGCTTGGCGTCCTTCTTGCTGTAGCCGGCGAGCATGAACATTTTCACCAGATAATCCTTGTAGGCCTGCTGGATCTTTTTGCTGTCGGCATCGGTGTTCAGGTAGTAGTCCCTGTCGGGCAGGCCGCTGGTGCCGGCACTGAGCCACATCACATTCATGTCGCTATTCTTTAGGTCGGTCTCTACGCCGATGCCAAAGAACGGGTTGCTCATGTACAGGTGTTGCTCGGCAATCGAGGCAGTCAAGTCTTTCTTCTTGAAGGCCTTGACCTTGGCAAGGTCTTCCATCATGGGCTGTGCGCCCTCGTTGTTCAGGCGGGTGCTATCCATCGCCATCTTGTACAGGTCGGCGACTTTCTGGTCCACGGTGCCGAACTTGTGCTCGGTCTTGCCCAGTTCCAGGAACATGTCTCGCAGTCGGTTCTCGTTTTCCTCGGCCAGCACATTGAACACGCCATAACTGGAATACTCGGGATGCTGGCTCAGCGGGTTGGCTTTCATCCAGCCACCGCCGGCATACTCATAGAAATCGTCACCCGGCTTGACGCTCAGGTCCATGTCGGCGCGGTTGACGCCGTGGGTAACTTGTGCCTTCACGCCAGGCACGGCGGCCATCATGATGGCCATTGCTAATAACATTTTCTTCATTATTAATAATATAAATAAACTATAGTTTAGGTTGTATGTTCAGGTTCAGTCGGCAAAAGTAACAAAAATCCATCATTCGAGGGACTATTGTGTCTAGATAATCTTGAACATCGGGTTGTTCTGGGCCTTCTTGCCGAACTGGTTGCTCTAGAAGGGCGCTGCATTCTCCTCGGGACCCTGCATGAAATCATAGTTGGGTGGGGGAGGGGTGAAACCGTCGTTGACGGGCGCGGTGGGTGCGGGACCGCCAGCGCTGCCGCTGTTCATCTTGGACTCGTAGGTGGTCTCATTGCCCACGAGGTCCTGCTCGCCCTGGTTCTCAAAGCGGGCATACTTGCTCACGAAGTGCAGGTTGATGGTCTCGGTAGCGCCACTGCGGTGCTTGGCGACGATAAACTCGGCCAGACCGCGGATGTTGTTGCCCTCGGCATCCTCGCTGGAACGGGTATAGTACTCGGGGCGGTGGATGAAGCATACGATGTCGGCATCCTGCTCGATGGCGCCCGACTCACGCAGGTCGCTCAACTGCGGGCGCTTGCCCATCTTGTCGTCGGCGGCGCGGGTCTCGACGCTACGGTTCAACTGCGACAGGGCGATGATGGGGATATCCAGCTCCTTGGCCAGTTGCTTGAGGTTACGGGATATGGTGCTCACCTCTTGCTCGCGGCTGCCAAACTTCATGCCGGTGGCGTTCATCAGCTGCAGATAGTCGATGATGATGATTTTTACTTGTTTCTCTCGCACCAGGCGGCGTGCCTTGGTCCTTAACTCAAAGATGGACAGCGACGGCGTGTCGTCGATGTACAGGGGCGCGGTACTCAGGGCGCGGGTGCGTGTCAGCAGGTTTTCCCATTCGGGCTGGTTCAGCTGGCCGCTTTTGATTTTCTCACCCTCAAGCGAACATACATTGCTGATGAGACGGTTGACCAACTGCAAACTCGACATCTCAAGCGAGAACACTGCCACGGGCGTGTTGTAATCCACTGCCATGTTCTTGGCCATCGACAGCACAAATGCCGTCTTACCCATGGCGGGGCGGGCAGCGATGATGATCAGGTCGCTGTTCTGCCAGCCGCTGGTCAGGCGGTCGAGTTGATGATAGCCCGATGCCAGTCCGCTCATGCCTTCGGGGCGGTTGGCGGCCCATTCAATCTTCTTGATGGCTTCGTCAACGGCATTCTCGATGGGGATGACATCCCGTTTGAGGGTGTTCTTGGAGATTTCAAACAGTTTGCCCTCGGCCTCCTGCATCAGGTCGTAAACATCGACCGACTCGTCGAAGGCCAACGCCTGTACCTGGCTGCTGTAACTGATGAGTTCACGCGCCAGGTATTTCTGAGCCACGATGCGCGCATGGAATTCGACATTGGCAGCGCTCGACACCAGGCCTGTCAATTCGCTGATGCGGATGGCGCCGCCCACCTCGTCGAGTATCTTGTTGGTGCGCAGCTGGTCGGTCACAGTAAGCATGTCGATGGGCTTGCCTTGGGCGGCGAGCGACTGGATGGCTTCGTAAATCTTTTGGTTAGCCGTGTTATAGAACGATTCGGGCTTGAGTATCTCGCACACATTATTATATGCGTCTTTCTCGAGCATCAATGCGCCCAGCACGGCATCCTCAAGCGAGGTGTCCTGGGGGGGGAGCTTGCCGAATTCGCTCATTATTTCAGACTCATGGGTAGGGCGCGTGCGGCGGCGCGCCTGTTTGCCTGCTTCAAATTCTTCCATTGGTCAGGTAGTGATTGTATCGTTGTTTGTTGTGTGCAAAAGTATATAAAAAGGTTGGATAATGCCATTATCATTGTCTACATTCTATTGACAGGATATTGACATGACACCATTGGCAGCGTAATTGTCGGTTTTCATGACACGGTAACTACTGTTTTCGGTAAAAATCATATAGAAAGTGTAATATTTACGCAAACAAATTTGGCTGGTTGAAAAGTTGGCATTACATTTGCAGCGTAAAAAATACACAAAGGGTATTTGGCGATGAAATACAACAAGGAAACCAAGCAATGGGAATCTCCCTACTGGCACCCCGCCGTGACAACCGACTCGGTGGTGTTTGGCTTTGATGGCGAGCAATTAAATATCCTGCTCATCCAGCGAGGCCTCGAGCCCTACAAGAACATGTGGGCACTGCCGGGCGGCTTCATGCGCCCCGAGGACAAGAGTGCCGCGGCGTGTGCTTACCGCGAGTTGCACGAGGAGACCGATGTCGATGACATCTACATGGAGGAGCTGGGCTCTTTCTCCTCCCATGACCGCGACCCGCGCGAGCGTGTCATCACCATCGCGTTCTTTGCTCTGGTGGTCAAGGACAGGTACCATGTCAAGGGTGGCGACGATGCCCGCAATGCCAAGTGGTTCCCCGTCAAGCAGCTGCCTGAGTTGGCTTTTGACCACAAGCAAATCATCGACACTGCTCTGGAACGACTGCGCCAGCGCATCCATTTCGAGCCCATCGGATTCCATCTGCTGGACAAGGAATTCACGATGCCGCAATTGCACAATATTTATATAGCGATACTTGATCCACCCGAGGATGACACAAAATTGAGAGACAGACGCAACTTCCCCAAAAAGATGCTGAAACTCGGGTATATCAGGGAGACCGGGAAAAAGGTGACAGGAAACCCTCACCGCTCTCCCAAGTTGTACACATTTGACGAAGAAGCCTACCAGCAGGCCAAGAAGATCGGCATGCGCCTGGAATTCTAACTACTGACGGGTAGGTAACAGAATCAATCTCATCCCTTCTTATTGTAATGAAGGGATTCCTTAGACGGCAATTGTCAATGCGTTAAATTTACGCATTGAAATACCATAAAAGGCTACGCGGCTGCCTTCAATGTGTAAAAAATACATTTTGCAAGGTTGCAGAAATCGAGACCCTATTGTTTGCTGATATAAATTTGCAGCATCAACAAAGACAAATAATGGAACAATTAAGTTAAACGATTTAAAATAAAAGCGCTATGAACTATTCTGTTAATGATTTGCTCCACGGGGCACGAGTGATGTCCAAGAGTGTGTTTGGCCGTCGTGGTGAGTATAACCTGCAGTTCAACCACGAGGCTGACGGAATGTGGTATGTTGATTTTCCAGGCTGGCCCTTCGACCACCACAACCTGATGATGGTGGCTGGAGCCGACAAGCTGTGCGCCTTCCTGAGTGGTGACGACGAGTTTGCGCATGTCAGCGTCACCCCGAGCAACAAGCCGCTGGACAAGCGGGGCTATGCTTGCCTGGTCCAGGGCGAACACTCGCTGACGGGTGGTTCGACCTACACGGTCACCGACCTGCCCGGATTTGAACGCGAGATCTGGCTTTGTCCCGTCACCCTGTTTGTGCTGGGGCGTTACCCCAAGTACATCTACATCAAGAAAACAGAGCAGGCCGTCTGACGGCAACATGCTCGCCGATTGTGAATATATTATGTGATTAAATAATTGATTATTAACGATTTAAAGTGAAATGTTATGTGGAATCCGTTAAAAAATAACAGGAAAGTGAACGAGCAGGCTGGCGATAACAATCAGGACTGTGGCAATGGCAGCACCCAGCACGCCAGCAAGAGACCGGCCGACTGGCAGGAGGACCCCAGGAAAGCACAGGTCCATAACCTCATCATCATCGACGAGAGCGGCTCGATGGGAGGCTTGGAGAAAGTGACCATCGGTGGTGTAGCCGAGACCATCGGAACCATCAAGAAGGCCCAGGAGGACTTTGCCGACACTCAGCAGCATTATCTCACGCTGGTCACCTTTGATGCCCATGGCGATGGTGTGCCTCCCATTCGCACCCACATCGATGACATGCCCATCGTCGCTGTCGATGGTTTCAAGGACTACCACCCCTATGGCGGCACGCCCTTGTTCGATGCCATGGGTGAGACGCTGACGCATCTGCATGAGCGCATCAAGGGCAATGCCAATGCCACGGCTGTGGTGACTGTCATCACCGACGGCATGGAGAACTGTTCCCGCAAGTGGAGTGGTGAAGCCCTGCGCCGCCTCATCGAGCAACTCAAGGAAGAGGGATGGTCTTTCTCCTACATGGGCTCATGCCACGATGTGGTGGAGGTGACGATGAAACTGTCCATCGACCATGTCATGGAGTTTGACCACGATGCCGTGGGCGTCTGCAACACTTGGCACCGCGACAGCTCGTCCAAACAGGCCTTCTATCAGCGCCTGTCCAAGGATTTTAACCCTGACGAGGAACTTGCGTTGAAGCGTGAGAAGATGCGCAGGAATGCCCGCAACTACTATGCCGACCGCGTCACGCCCAACTGGATTGACCGTCTGGCCGAGAACGAGGTGTTTGTCTTCGGCAGCAATCCCCAGGGAACCCATACCGGCGGTGCTGCTGCCTACGCCGTGGAGCACTTCGGTGCCATCGTCGGCCAGGGAGAGGGCCTGCAGGGACAGAGTTACGCCATCCCCACCACAGGTGATTTCGCCCTCTTAGCCGAAGCCGCCCATCGGTTCATCGACTATGCCGCTGCCCATCCCGATACGCGTTTCCTGGTCACCCGACTCGGCCTCGGCAATGCCGGACGCAGCATCAATGAATTGGCTCACATCTTCTATGAGGCAATCAAGGTGGAGAACATCTCTTTGCCCGAGGAGCTGTGGGAGCGACTGGGCCTTAAAATGTTCCGCAAATAAGCAGCGGAGGCAGCCCTCATGGATTACATGGTATGAATGACGATTTGCCCCACAACTGATTAACACACGCTTCCATCATTTTTAAAGCAGGGGAGGGCATGCCGGCAACGCCAGGCATGTCCTCCACCTTTTTTGCTGTACAGGAATTGCGGGAAAGTCTTTCTTTTTGACCAAGAATGTGCTTTTTGTCACAGATTTCTTTTATCTTTGCCGTCAATGTTTGACAATTAATTCAGAGAGAACGATGAGACTTTACAGGATGATGATATCGCTTGCGCTGGCGGTGCTTGCACTGGCCGTTAGCGCCCAGCCGAAGGCTATAACTGTCGAGGACGAGGAACAGGGCCAGATTATCACTGTCACCGCCGTGGGCAACGATGTAGTGAGAGTGGATGTAGTACCCACGGGTTGGACCGGCACGAGCCTGCCCTCGCTGGCCCTTGACAAGTCACGGCAGGCCTCCAAGGTTGAGGCAACGGTCACCGAGCAGGATGACATGAGCGTGATGCGCATTGTCGATGGCATGAAGGTGGTATATGACAAGAGCATGGGCGTGCTCACGGTGGGCAGCGGCAACTTGTTTTACATCACCGACCTGTGCAAACGCCAGTCGGGCAGCGTGGCGCTGCTGCATCAGGACGGGGAGTCGTTCTATGGTGCCGGCGAGCGCGGCTACTCGTTCAACTTGAGTGGAGACACGCTCATCAACTACAATACCCAGAACTATGGATACCAGATGGGCGAGAAGCGCACCAAGCAGATGGGCATCACCATGCCCTATGTCATCTCCTCCAAGGGCTACGGCATTTTCTTTGACGATTTCTGCAAGTCCTCGCTCTATGTGGGCAAGGATTGCATCGAGTATATGTCAATCAGCCCCCAGCCTGTGTCTTATTACATCATCGACGGCCATGGCAAGGTGGAGAATGTGGTCCGCAACTTCACCTGGCTCGTGGGCCGTCAGGAACTGCCGCCGCTGTGGACCCTGGGCTACATCACCTCCAAGTATGGCTACCATGACCAGCGCGAGAGCGAGGGCGTGGTCGATACCCTCAAGCGCGAGGGCTACCCTCTGGACGGTATCGTCTTTGACCTCTACTGGTACGGCAAGGAGGAGGACATGGGACGCCTGGAGTGGGACAAGCAGCAGTGGCCCGACCACCGCAAGATGCTGCGCGACTTCAAGGAAAAAGGCGTCAATGTCGTGACCATCTCTCAGCCCTATGTGCTGACCAACGGTCGCGCTATCGACAACTACAGGTTGCTCGATCCCCAAGGCATCTTCTGCAAGACCGACGGCACCGACACGACCCACACGGTCACCATCTGGGTGGGCCAGGGTGGTATGTTTGATGTGTCCAACCCCGCCACACGCAAGTGGCTGCGTGACCGTTACAAGCAACTCACCGACGAGGGCGTGACCGGCTGGTGGGGCGACCTGGGCGAGCCTGAGAAACATCCGCTCGAGATACGCCACTACAACGGCCTCACCGCCGAGCAGTACCACAATGTGTACGGCAACGACTGGAGCAGCATCATCTATGACCTGTTCAAGCAGGACTATCCCGACCGCCGCCCGATGATCATGATGCGCGCCGGAACTGCTGGTCTGCAGCGTTACTCGGTCTTCCCCTGGTCGACCGATGTGTCCCGCTCGTGGGGCGGCTTCCAGCCGCAAGTTACCATCATGCTCAACACGGGCTTGAGCGGCTTGGGCTATATGTCCCATGATGTGGGCGGCTTTGCTGTGGATCCCAACAACAAGCGTGACGGCGAACTATATATCCGCTGGCTGCAGCTGGGCCTGTTCTCGCCGATGCTGCGCACTCACTCCACCTATCATGCTGAGCCTTACCACTACACCGAGTTCGGCGACCTCGCGCTGATGATCATCAGGGAGCGCTACAAGTGGTTGCCCTATAACTACACGCTGGCCTACGAGAATGCTAGCCAGGGACTGCCCTTGGTGCGTCCGTTGGGTTTCTATGAGGACGATAACTGCATTGCCCGCTACGACAGCATATGGGACCAATACTTGTGGGGCCGCGATGTGATGGTAGCCCCTGTCATGCAGCAGGGCGCTGTCAGCCGCAGTATCACTTTCCCCGAGGGCACTTGGGTGGACATTAGCCATCCCGAGAAACGCTATCAGGGCCACACGACGGTCAACTATGCAGCTCCCCTGGAGGTGCTGCCGCTGTTTGCACGGGCCGGAGCCTTTATCCCTCAGGCCAATTACCCGATGGAGAATGTGGGCGACTACAACCCCGACAGGTTGGATATCATTTATTATCCCTGCGACCATCCATCGACATCTACCCTGTTTGATGATGACCTCCATTCCACAGGCACACTTGACAGGAACAAGCACCGTGAGATTAGATTCATCGCTACGCCTCAGGGCAAGACCTGCTTCTTCACCATCCAGGGCAGGGGCAACATAGACGGTGACACGCCCAGCAAGGAGTACCGCTTGAGAATTCCCGCCACGACAAAGCCTAAACAGGTGAAAATCAATGGCAAGGAAGCCGCTGGCGTGACCTATGACAAGCGCACCTCCACGCTCACTATCCCCGTTGCCATCCCCGACATCACCGTTTCGACTATCATCGAACTCGTCAAGTAGTAATTATAAGTATCAACTCAGTTATTGATCGACTATGGCACTGATTAATTGTCCGGCCTGCGGGAACATGATTTCAGACAAGGCTAGCATTTGCCCGAAATGCGGATACCAGTTGAGTCATTCCACTTACCGGAATGACTGCAATAACGGCACACCTGTTTCAAATCCAGGGAACAGCAACCGCAACCCCAACCAATGGTTGTATGCTATTATCGCGTTTCTGGCGACTTTGCTGCTGGTTTGCGGTATCGCGTTTTTCTTCTATCACAGGAGCATTGAGGATAAGGAGGGCCTGAGGTCTCCCCAAACCGAACTGGTAACTGATGATGATCCTGGCGGTTCGGCATCATCGGATAGGAGTGAACTGCAAGCTCCTGCCGAGCAGCCTCCCAGGCATGCAGTGCCGTCCCGATCTGCATCTCCCGCCGTTGAGAACCTGGTGGACGACGGCGTCTACTACCTCAGTGGCGTTATCACGCACAAGCAGAATTATTATTTCGACATGAAGGTCAATGTGTACGGTAGGCAAGCAACTGGTGAGTATATCGTGCGTAACGGAGAGAATGTCTATGTGACCCTCTCGGGCTCTATCGATGCTAATGGCAATATGAAGCTTACTGAATACAAGAACGGCCAGCCTACTGGATATTATTTCACCGGGAGGTTCGACGAGTCGGTCTATTCCGGAACATACCGATGCACAACCCGCAAACTCATAATGAATTTTACGGCATCAACCGACTGAGTCCGAATTACTGGCCATAATAACTGATAAAAGGACAGGAAGGGCAAATCAATCATTTGCCTTTCTTGTCCTTCTTGTATTCCAATGCAGGTCGTATCGGACCTAGATGATAACGGCGGTGCCGCTGGTGGCTACCATGAGCATGGAGTTGCCGCCGCCCACGGTTTCATAGTCGATGTCGATGCCGACAATGGCATTGGCTCCCATGGCTTGCGCCCGTTCGACCATTTCCTGCATGGCGATGTCCTTGGCTTGCTGGAGCACCTTCTCATAACTGGCCGAGCGGCCGCCGAAGAAGTCGCGCACGCCGGCCATGATGTCCTTAACGAAGTTGGCGCCGATGATGGTCTCGCCAGTCACTACGCCCTTGTATTCACGGATGGGATGCCCTTCGATTTGGGGAGTTGTTGAAAGTATCATATCGTTTATCTTTTATAAAATGAAACACTATGCATCAATCTGCAAAAACGGTGCCAAACAAAAAATCAGCGAGAATCGGTAGTTTTTGGGCGATGTGTTGCGTCTAACGGGCAAA
>ONYP01000121.1 GCA_900322135.1 uncultured Prevotellaceae bacterium | reverse complement strand
CACAAGTTCTGCCACGCCGACGGCAGTAGCAGACCTGTACTGCAAGGTGAAGTTCCCGACTTTGGAGTCGAAGGTCGGTGAGCAACGGGTCACCGCAGAGAGGAACACAACCGGGTTATGGGCGATGCAGTCCAGTTTCTCTCCCTCCTGGGCGCAGTGAAAGTAGAACGTCTTGTCACCGGTACGCGCCAACGACAATGGTAAACCGTATGGTGTTCCGTCTTCCCTGGTCATGCTGACCGTCACGAATGGGGCCTTGTCCAAGACCTCCAAGGCGAAAGCGGCATCCCTCTCTCTGTCAGATCTTCTCATCTTATCATTACTTGTTGAATAAATGCCGAATGGCGGCGATTGGTGAATAGAGAATCATTCTGGGACCAGTCCACCGCATGACTTCACGAATCTGTTCACGTTCGGTAGGGGGATAGCAGTGGGTGGGACAATCCTTGCAGGCGCTCTTGCTCTCCCCATAGTGGCAATGGTCGAGTCGGCGGCACGCAAAGTCAGCCAGATGCTGGTATGCCTCAGGTATCGTGTCCGCCTTCAGCCGATGGCTACAATAAAGCTCAATCATCTTGCGGACGGTCTGCTTCTCTCGTTCTATTCTGGTCATTATGGGTTATGTCAGGAGGTATAGGTATGTACGCTGGAGCCTTGAGCTGACGGCAGGTAGTTGATGCCCCACCAGCAGACCTGCAACAGGATGAAAGCGATGAGCAAGCATGCCAAAGGTCAAGAACGCAAGACCGACATTCACCAGGTTGTCGGTAATGTCCATCTCCTTGCGCTCCAACGGACGCCCTTTCTTGAAAAACAGTTGGTAAAGCGCCATGAGTGTCGCTGCACCCAACAAGGCATAGGCGAACATATAGACGATGACGTGCGGAGCGAACCAGGGACTCTGCAAGGCAGGCATCAAGGCCTTGGAATGAATCTCGGGCTTGAAGATGTTGATACAGATAAACACGGCTGCCAACATCGTAGAGAACGACAGGATCCACTTGTATTTCCAGCGGCTATAGACCAGTATACCAGCCAACGGCAGGAAAAATGAGTACCACAGGCGTGTCTCGCCCATCGTGCGCAACGGCGGGCGCTCGAGCGTCACCCACATGATGACGATAAACGTGAAAAACACGGCCAAGCCCGTCAGTGTTGAAGCATAGACGCCAGCCGTTTTTTCTTTCCATGCCAGGAACGCGCCTACGGCCCACAGCATGATGGCCACAATGGCAAAGTAGATGAAATAATCCCAAATCATGGCGCCACGCGTTTTTTAGATGAATCAGGCGAAACCTCAGCAGATCGAGCTTGCCCGTTTGCGTTCGGTTTGCACTGATTTTGAGATAACACAAACATACACAACGCTCCTGCAAGCATCAGCCCTATGCCGATATAAACGAGCGGTAACCACGGGTCGCGCACGAGCTCAAAGATGCTGATCTGGCTCTGAGGGCCGGCAGCAGTGTCGTAGCCATACTGATAGATCTTCCACCCCTCGACCTCGACAGGCTTGTTGACGTCGATGGTGGTGTGGATGTTCTTGCCCGATTTGGTCATGATGTTCACTTCGCTGGCAAAGCGTTTGGGGCTGCCGTCGTCATATTGCTCCATGATGAACTGTTGAAGCTCAATAGCCAAGTCCAATTCCTTGACCTGCTGGTTCTCGTCCATGACGCGCCACTCGGGTTCACCGACGGCGGTAATCATCTTCAGGCGCTGCATATCGGCGTTGCCCAGCGTCGCACAGGTCAAGGCCAGGAACAGTCCCAGGTGATTGAGCAGGAACGGTATATCACGCTTCCACTGAAAGTGACCAAGGCGTTTCAACACCGCAAGGCCAATGATAACGGCAATATAGACATAAATGAGCACAAAGGGCCAGAATGACAGCATGTCGTTTATCCATGTACCGTTCACTGTCTGCCGCGTGAGGCCCATGACCAGTGTCAGAATCACTGCAAAGGCAATGGCCGGTATCGCTGCTGCATAGGTGCTCAGGAATGAGAATGCATAGACCTGGCGACGCAACAGGTGCATGATGGCAATCATCACCAGGAAGCCGACGAGCACGATGCCGTTGACTGGCCACGAGAAGGCATCCCACACAACAGGACCGACGCTCAGCTCGAGCATCAGTCCTGCGATGATTAATCCGGCGCCAATGAGGCAGCCTTCTTTAAGAGTCCACGGTTTAATCCACATCAGATTTCAATGAGTTTGCCGTTCTTTTTGGCATCCATGATCCACTTGGGAACAATCTCGTCCAGGAAGCGCCGTTTGTTCTGGTTCAGCATATTCATGTCAAGACCTATGGCAGCCTGGGCCTTAGCCTTGGTGCTGTAGTCAGGCACGGGAATCTCACCCATGTGCCCATGCTTGGCAGCCACACGTGCGATGAGCAGACGGGCCTGCTGGGCATAATCCACAGAGTGTGAAAGCAGGCGGATTACCTCCTGGGGTGCATGGAACGTGGCCCCATGTGATGCGATGGCATAGTCCCAACGCCACTGGCTCTTGCGCAACAGGGCTTGGATAGGAGCCAACTCGGCGTCGGTGGCACCCTTGTCGATGATGAACTTTGTCTCGAAGTGGGCACGGGCCAGTTCCTGCTCGGCACGGTCGCGCACCTCGTTGCACTTTTCCTGACGGTCATATACGTTCTGGCGCAGCACCTCTGCATCCTGGCGGTGACATACCTGGCATGTGCGGTCGATCTTTGCCAGCGGCGACATGATCTGGTGGTCCGAGAATTTCACGCCACCATCCTGCTTATAGGGCATGTGGCAGTCGGCACAGGAGACACCGCGCTGGGCATGAATGCCCTGCTGTGACATCTCCCAACCGGGGTGCTGAGCCTTCAGGATCTTGGTCTTGGACAGCGGATGGATATAGTCGTAGAAACCGATAGAATCATAGTAGTGTTCTGCGTCCTCACAGGTCAAGCCATAGTGCTGAGGGAACACAAGATAGTTGGCCTTGCCGGGATTATTTGGATCATCGGGCTTGATGAAGTAGTACTCGACATGGCACTGCGCGCAGACCAGTGAGCGCATCTCCTGATGGGTGGCGTTCCTCAAATTCTTGCCTGAATTGGCAAATGCCTCATAGATAGCGGGGCGGGCAGGACGCAGGTCCATCGTGCGGGCGTCGTGGCAGTCGCTGCAGCCGATGGGATTGACCTCTTCGGCACCCAACTCGCTCCATTTCTTGGCATAGAAGTTTGCAGGATCGAACACCGACTTTGTTTCACTGAGTTCGCGCATCATGCGGGGCACATCAGGGCCTTTGCACGTCCAACAGGTAGCCGGCTGCATGTCAGCGGCTATCGAGTCGGCTCCGATGGAGATGCCGGGGTTGCCCGTGCGCAAAATCTTGCGCATGTCCTCCAGCGCATGCTTGTGGCCGCGCGGCGTGTTGTAGTGGCGTGAGAACGCGTACCCCGCCCACAGGACGACCATCTCGGGACGCTGCTCAAGCACGTCAACCTCCTGCGAGGAATTATACTTGGAAACGAACGTGGTGTCCTCGGTCATCGACCAGGTCTCGTACTCACGGGGATAGTCGGCCTTGAACTTCTCGTTCTGGGCAATGATGGAGTCGGTGAACTCGGTGCGCTTGTTGTTGAACACACTAGCGACTTCGGCACGGCGCTCCATGAGCGATGAAACGAGCAGTCCCAGCAGGAACACTGCGATCATTGAGCCGCCAAAGAGGGCCCAACCTTGCCATTTCTTTAATTGCTTTGCCATAATATTGTCGTTTTTGTTATAGTCGATTATCAATCATTTATTTGAGAGGGCACCTCCCAGCCATTCGGGAACAGGGCTGGGCGGCAGCGGAGTCACACCCTCGGCTCCCGGGGTTGACATCAGCGAGTTCATGCCACCGTGCGGCACGTTGCGGTGACAATGCCAGCACTCCACACCCTCACCGCGTTTGGCCATCATATAGTCGATACGGCCCGTTTTGACTAATTCCTGGTTGAGTTGGGTGTGGCAGCGGATGCAGTTGTCCATGATGACCTCGGCACTGGCATCCTCGGCCATAATGGCCTGACGCTCGCTGTGGGTCACGAAATAAGCGGTATGCTTGAGACCGTCCATCGCCTTGAAGCCGTATTTGGCGGCCAGGCTGGAGTGCGGCACATGGCAGTCGTTGCAAGTCGCGTCGCGTACATGAGAGGAATGGCTCCATGTGGCATAGTAGGGCGTCATGATGTGGCAGTTGACGCATGCCGACGGATCATCGGCGATATAGGTGTGCGCCCTGAGCAGATACATGAACAATCCGCCCAAGCCCACCAGGATGCCGGCACAGACGATAAGACCGATTTTCTGCTTATAAGAGAAGCGATCCTTCAGTGTTTTCAGTCGATTTGCGATCTTCATCAATCACGGATTGAGGTTAACATCGCAAAGATACACCTTATAAATAACAATAAAAAATTTAAGATAAATTAAATTTGTTAAAAAATATAAAATTCATTTTTACATCTCTGCCGATTCCTTGACCTCCTCATGATAGAAATAGTTCACCACGATGGGCGGTGCATCAAAGGGACGCCTGATGCTGTCATTATCGCGGAGCGTGAAGCAGCCGAATACAACCCTGTGGCCATAGCGAATCAGATCCCCAGGTCAATGTAACGTAAATCAAGGCGCATCGCCAGCCGTGGCTTGACGTTGCGCCTTGTCATGAGCGAAAAATTGGAATTTACTGGACGACCCCCACAAGAAACTCGCGCATCAGTTGAGCAATCTTCGTGTGGTGACTCTCAAGAGCAAAGTGACCGCTGGGAACGAAGTGTATCTCAGCATTGGGCAGGTCGCGTTTGAAGGCATTGGCTGCTGTTTTCTGTATTTCAGTCAAAATACTCATTTTTCAATTCCTCGCTACATTGTTATTCTTTGGTACGGGTTTTGCGAGTTTCATTGCA
>ONYP01000037.1 GCA_900322135.1 uncultured Prevotellaceae bacterium | reverse complement strand
GTCGATGAACACCTTCCAGGTCCCCATGTTAATCATCGGCTCGATGGTGAAAACCATGCCTGGGACAAGAATCATACCCTTCTTACGTTGAGCGAAATGGCACACCTCGGGGTCCTCGTGGAACTTGCATCCCACACCATGCCCCGTGAGGTCCCTGACCACGCCATAGCCATGCTGATGGGCATAAGGCTCAATGGCGCGCCCGATATCGTTCACGTCACACCAGGGACGCGCCGCCTTGATGCCCACCTCAAGGCACTCGCGGGTGACCTTGACGAGGCGCTCCTTGTCGGGCGTCGTCTCACCGATGATGAACATGCGCGAGGCATCGGCAAAATAACCGTCGAGGATAGTCGTGAAATCCACGTTGATGATGTCACCCTCCTTGAGCACATCCTTCTTCTTGGGGATGCCGTGACAGACGACCTCGTTAATGCTCGTGCAGACGCTCATGGGGAAGCCTCCATAACCCAGGCATGCCGGTATAGCTCCGTGGTCAGCGCAGTACTCGCGGCAAATCCTGTCAATCTCGAGCGTGGTCATTCCTGCATGGATTTCACGCGCGACAGTATCGAGAACGCCAGTATTGACAACGCCTGCACGACGGATGCCCTCAATCTGCTCGGGCGTCTTGATGAGGTCACAAGAAGGCACGATAGCACCCTTGCGCTCCAAGTCCATGATACGGAGGTCAAATTCTGTAGGTTTCCCCTTAGGGATATAATGTAATCTGTGTTTTGCCATTATTCCATGTGATTAATGCTTGTAAGCGCACAAATATACTACTATTTTTCGGCGTTGCGGCTGCTTTTTCTCCTTCTTTTTTGCCCAGAAGTGAGCTGTCGTGAAAGTGGCAGCGACGAGAACAAAAGCAGTTGCGGGAAATGCCACCAACACCAATTCCTTGAAACCCAGCGCCAAAAGAATGCCAAAGGCGGGCAAACACAAGGCGATGAGCAAAAGCAGCACACCGACAATGATGCGGACACGGCGCTTGTCATAGGCTTCCTGGGCCTCGCGTGAAGCCATATTATAGCCCGCAATAAGCGCATCGCCCTTACCGATAAAGATAATGATCGCCAAGACAACCAATATCAATGAAACGACGCTCAGAATGATGAATGCAGCAAGCATGAGATTTCAATGTTAAAAAAATGTTATTTTCAGCAAAGATACACATTGTTTTCAGCACTTTGCCACATTATATAAAATATATTTTTTGTAATTTTGTGCGATATTTTGAAAATCCATTTAATTCTATTAAATAATTGTTTAAAAACCAGAAAGTTATGAACATTTCGCACATCGAACACGTGGGAATCGCCGTTACCTCGCTCGAGGAGGCCATTCCTTTCTACGAGAACATGCTGGGCTTCAAGTGCTTTGCCATTGAAGAAGTTGCTGACCAAAAGGTAAGGACCGCCTTTTTCCAGGTAGGCCAGACCAAGATTGAGCTCCTCGAGGCTACTGCCCCCGAGAGCGCTATCGCCAAGTTCATCGAGAAGAATGGTGGCCGTGGCGGTATCCAGCACGTTGCATTTGCCGTTGAAGACGGTGTACAGAACGCCCTGAACGAGGTACAGGAGAAGGGTGGCCGCGTTATTGACGCACAGCCCCGCAAGGGTGCCGAGGGCCTGAACATTGCCTTCCTGCATCCCAAGACTACCTGTGGTGCACTGTTAGAGCTTTGCGAGAAGCCTGAGTAATTAGCTGTTAGCTATTAGCTGTTAGCTATTAGCGATTTTATACAGACTACTAAAATCGAAAAATTAAAAATGGGAAAACAACTTGATAAAAGGCTATTGCCAAGCAGCACGAGAAGGGCAAATTCACTGCCCGTGAGCGCATCAATATGCTCCTTGACGAGGGCAGCTTTGAGGAACTGGACATGTTTGTTCAGCACCGCTGCACCAACTTCGGCATGGAAAAGAAGACCTACGACGGTGACGGCGTTGTAACCGGTTTCGGTACCGTTGGCGGTCGTCTGGTTTACGTCTTTGCTCAGGATGCCACCGTTATCGGCGGTTCGCTGGGTGAGACCATGGCATTGAAGATGTGTAAGGTGATGGACCTCGCTATGAAGCAGGGTGCTCCCGTGGTTGGTCTTAACGACTCGGGCGGTGCCCGCATCCAGGAGAGCGTTAACGCCCTGGCCGGCTATGCCGAGATTTTCCAGCGCAACATCAATGCTTCGGGTGTGATTCCTCAAATCAGCGCCATTCTGGGTCCCTGTGCCGGTGGTGCCGTTTATTCCCCTGCCCTGACCGACTTCATCATCATGGCCAAGGGTATCTCCTTCATGTTCCTGACCGGTCCCAAGGTCGTTAAGACCGTGACTGGCGAGAACGTGACTCAGGAGCAACTGGGTGGTGCCGGCGTACACGCCAGCAAGAGCGGTGTGGCCCACTTTGCCGCCGAGACCGAGGAAGAGGCTATCGCCATCATCCGTCAGCTGTTGAGCTACATGCCCAGCAACAATATGGAAGAGACTCCCCGTGTGGAGTGCACCGACCCCATCGACCGCGTGGAGGATGCCCTGAACAACATCATCCCCGAGAGCGCCAACGACCCCTACGACATGTATCAGGTCATCAGCGCCATCGTTGATAACGGTGAGTTCCTCGAGGTTCACAAGGACTTCGCCAAGAACATCATCGTGGGCTTTGCACGCTTCAACGGCCAGGCTGTCGGCGTTGTCGCCAACCAGCCCAACTGCATGGCAGGTGTGCTCGACGTGAACGCCTCGAAGAAGGGCGGCCGCTTCGTCCGCTTCTGCGATGCCTTCAATATTCCTCTGGTAACCCTCGTTGACGTGCCCGGCTTCCTGCCCGGTACCGGTCAAGAGTACAATGCCGTCATCATGAACGGTGCCAAGTTGCTTTATGCCTACGGCGAGGCTACCGTGCCCAAGGTGACCGTTACCCTGCGCAAGAGCTATGGTGGCTCACACATCGTGATGAGCTGCAAGCAGCTGCGTGGTGACTTGAACTATGCATGGCCCAGCGCCGAAATCGCTGTGATGGGTGCTGCCGGTGCTGCCGAGATTCTGTATGCCAAGGACAGCAAGAACTTCAAGACCCAGGCCGAGGAGGCCAAGGCTGCCGGCGACGAGGCCAAGGCCAAGGAGCTGCTCGAACAGGGCAAGAAGTTCATCCAGGAGAAGGAGGACGAGTACAACAACCTCTTCTGCACGCCTTACAATGCAGCCCGCTATGGCTACATTGACGATGTGATTGAGCCGCGCAATACCCGCTTCCGTGTAATCCGCGCCCTCGAGGTACTGCGTACCAAGAAGTTGACCAACCCTGCCAAGAAGCACGGTAATATCCCCTTGTAATCAATGCAATCTGTTATGAGTAAAAGAGCATTGACACTCATGCTGCTGTGCGCCATCCTCGCACTGCCCACATTGGCCCAGGGCCGCAAAAATGTGCGCATCAACGAGGTGATGGTGCAGCAGGACAGCACGGGCGGCAACGGCTGGATTGAGTTCTACAACTCATCCTATAGCACCAATGCCGTCGAGAAGATGTTCATCACCACCTTGAGAGATAAAGAGGTCCAGGATCACATCAAGAAAGTGACTTCGACTTCTAAGGTTAAGCCCAACAAGGTGTTGATTGAGTGGTGCAAGGAGCGTCCCACTGAGATTTATGAGATTCCGCGTGGCGACGAGCGCAACACCAAGATTGCACCGCGCACCCACTTTGTCATGGAAGCCGATGGTGACCCCAAGGCTGGAACCTTCCACCTGCCGTTCACCCTGAAGGCAGGCCAAGACAACTATGTGGCCCTCTATGATGTGAATGGAGACCTGGTGGACAGTGTAATGATTCCCGCCACGCTCAAGCCCGGCGAGACATTTGCTGTTGACAAGGAAGGCCGTCTGCCCAGCGTGCTGGGCGACGACAAGACCAGCTGGACCGTCAAGGACGGCAAGACTATCAATACCGCCATCACCAAGGGCAACTACAATGCCCGTGAGGTGAACGAGAACATCGAGAAGTTCCGTGAGGAAGATCCCCACGGCTACTGGATTGCCCTGCTGGCGATGTCGGTAGTGTTCTGCGCCCTGGCACTGCTCTACATCTGCTTCAAGTTGTTCGGCAAGTTTGCCAGCCGCAACCTGAATGATGAGAGCAAGGAACAGGCCGCCGCCCCCGCTGCACAAGCAGCCGCCGTTCCCGCCACCGGTGGTGACCTCGACGGTGAGAAGATGGCCGCCATCTGTTTCGCCCTGTATCAGCACCTGAACGCCCACGACAACGAGAGCGGCGTGTTGACGCTGTCTCCCCGTGATGGCACAGCCTGGTCGAGCAAGTCTGGTCTGATGCGAGAATTACCCGTTATCAAGAAATAATCAACCATTAAAACCATTCACTCCAATGAAGGAATACAAGTATAAAATCAATGGCAACGAGTATACTGTTGCTGTCGATAATATTGAGGGCAACATCGCCCACATCCAGTTGAACGGCGTGGCCTATGATGTTGAACTGCCCGAGCAGCCCAAGGCCGCACCCGCCGTTAAGCGCGTAGCCGTGAGCGATGCTACTGTCGCCGCTCCCAAGCCCGCAGCCCGCAAAGCCGCTCCCGCAGCCGCTGGCGGTCATGTAATCGAGTCACCGCTGCCCGGCGTCATCAAGGACATCTTTGTCAAGGTAGGTCAGCAGGTGAAGGCCGACGATGTGGTGTGCATCCTCGAGGCCATGAAAATGGGTAACGAGATTCACGCCGGCGTTGACGGTACTGTCAAGAGCATCGAGGTATCGAAGGAGGATTCGGTACTCGAGGGTAACACTATCATGGTAATTGGATAATAAGTTTATAGTCCAGAGTTTCTAGTCCCTAGTTGGCATCCGCCTCCTAGCAAGTCAAAAACTAGAAACTAGGGACAAGAAACTAGAAACTAGTTGAAGCTATGGTACTGCTTGACAATTTCCTGTTCACGAAGTTGCTGGATTTCTGGCATTTTACCGGATTCTACAACTTTGACTATACCAACCTGATCATGATTTTGGTGGGTCTGTTCTTCATCTACCTCGCCATTAAGCATGATTTTGAGCCTATGCTGCTCGTGCCCATCGGCTTCGGTATCCTGATTGGTAACATTCCGTTCCAGCCGGGCAACGAAATCGGCATCTATGAGGATGGTTCGGTACTGAACATCCTGTATCAAGGTGTGCGCAACGGATGGTATCCGCCGCTTATCTTCCTGGGCATCGGTGCGATGACCGACTTCAGCGCCCTGCTTGCCAACCCCAAGCTGATGCTTGTGGGTGCAGCCGCTCAGTTCGGTATCTTTGGCGCCTACATGATTGCCCTGGCCCTTGGCTTCATGCCTGACCAGGCCGGTGCTATCGCCATCATCGGCGGTGCCGACGGTCCCACCGCTATCTTCCTGTCGTCGAAGTTGGCTCCCAACTTGATGGGTGCTATCGCCGTGAGTGCCTACAGTTACATGGCGCTCGTGCCGGTAATCCAGCCGCCCATCATGCGCCTGCTCACGACCGAGAAGGAGCGCAAGATGCGCATGAAACCCGCCCGCAAGGTGAGCCAGCTGGAGAAGATCATCTTCCCGATCTTTGGCCTGTTGCTGACCTGCTTTGTTGTTCCCTCGGCAATTCCCCTGCTGGGTATGCTGTTCTTCGGCAACCTGCTGCGTGAGAGCGGCGTGACCAAGCGTCTTGCCCACACCGCCAGCAACGCGATGACCGACATCGTGACCATCCTGCTGGGTATGACCGTGGGTGCTTCAACCCAGGCATCACAGTTCCTGACCAAGGAGACCATCTTTATCTTCTTCCTGGGCTTCTGCGCCTTTGTTATCGCCACCTGCTCGGGTGTGCTGTTCGTGAAGATCTTTAACCTCATCCTGCCCAAGAGCAAGAAGTTGAACCCGCTTATCGGCAATGCAGGCGTTTCGGCTGTTCCTATGGCGGCACGCATCAGCAACGACCAGGGCCTCAAGGCCGATCCCAGCAACTACCTGCTCATGCACGCCATGGGTCCCAATGTGGCCGGCGTAATCGGTTCGGCAGTTGCCGCCGGTGTTCTCCTGGGCTTCCTGGGATAATCACAGACATCACAAAACAGAATCAAATCAGGCGACCCTTTTGGGCCGCCTGATTTGTTATATTGTTGAACGAACCGCAGGTTCGCAATAACACATCAATGCTTGAACATGCGGTCGATGGTGCGCTTGTCCTCGCGCTCCTTGATGCTCTGGCGCTTGTCATACTGGCGCTTGCCTCGTGCAAGGGCAATGACGAGCTTGGCAAGGCCACGCTCGTTGATGAACAGGCGCAGGGGCACGATGGAGTTGCCCGGCTGCTGCACATCGCGGGCGATGCGGCGTATTTCCTTGCGGTTGAGCAGGAGTTTGCGGTCACGGTGGGTGGTGTGGTTGTTGTAGGAGCCGAAACTATACTCGGCGATGTACATGTTCTTGACCCACAACTCGCAGTTGATGACCTGGCAGTAGGTGTCGGTCAGGCCGCACTTGCCCTGACGGATGGACTTAATCTCGGTACCGGTTAGTACGATGCCTGCCGTGTAGGTCTCGACTATCTCGTAGTCAAAGGTTGCACGCCTGTTCTTGATGTTGACAGGAGGATTATTGTGGTTGTTGTTCTTTGACATAGTTAACTCAATTGATGACGAAGAGGTCCAAGATGGCCGTCAGCGCAAGCGGTAATCCCAGCAACAGGGCCGATGAGATGACCACAAACTTGAAGACCTTTTCTTTCTTTACAAACAGGTGATCAGTGCCACGATAGGCCATCCAGGGCAGATAAACCCTGAAAAAAAGGATTGGAGCAAAATCACTGGGCAAGAAATTGCGCAGTATCAGCAACAATACCAGAAAGATGAGGTTGTAGAGGATATAATCGTTCAATCGTGCTGTTGCTCCAGCAGTCTTCACCAACTCGGGATAGAAACCTCCCAAGAGGTAGATGATGATGTAATAGCTGATGAAGTAAGCCGAGAAATACACGATTCCCGTCATGAGCGAGCCGCTGAAAGACAAGGTGCGGTCATAGAGCATCGGGATAAAGCAAGACAAGGCCAACACACACAGCAAGGGCACATAGGCGCTGCGCAACACCTTGCCGATGGGGATGTTGGACTCGTTGATTACCTCCCAGCCGTATTTGGGTGAAGTAATTACACAAAATATGTTCTTCCAGATACTCATTTCATTTTTTGCGGGTGCAAAGATACATAATAATTTACAAATATAAACTCTCTGGGAGCATTTTATTTACATAAGCAAAAAACATGCCATAATTTTTTGGTCATGTTTTCCCATAAAACTATCTTTGCCATCCAATCAATGTCTTACTACCAAAAACTAAAGATATGAACGAGATGAATGACTACAAGGGAGGATCGATGGGTAAATTCACGCCTGAATGGATTAAGGAATTGGGTGAAAATGAGATTTTTGTCTTTGGCAGCAATCTAAGTGGCTTCCATGGAGGAGGCGCTGCGCGCGCAGCCATAGAACACTTCGGTGCGATATGGGGTCAAGGCGTAGGGCTGCAGGGCCAGAGCTATGCCATTCCCACGATGCATGGGGGTGTCGATGTCATCAAGCCCTATGTTGACGAGTTCATCCAGTTTGCCCAATCACGCCCCGACCTGTTCTTCTATGTGACCCGCATCGGGTGCGGCATCGCAGGATTCCAGGACGAGGAGATTGCCCCGCTCTTTGCCGGAGCTCTAGCTCTTGACAATGTCGCATTACCCAAATCATTCTATGAGATTTTTTACTCAATAATAGTATCTAAAATCCAATAACAAGATGAAAAAGTTATTATTTGCAATGGCTGCCGCCCTGCTGGCACTGGGCGCATGCACTACCCAGGATGGTAAAGGCGAGAAATCGGATGCCGGTTCTGATAGCCTTGGCAACGGCCAGGCAGCTATCGAGAACATCATGACGCGTACCAGCATCCGCAGCTACAAGGACCAGCCTGTCGAACAGGAGAAAATCGACATCATGCTCAAAGCAGCAATGGCGGCTCCCACGGCCGTTAACCTGCAGCCGTGGCACTTTATCGTGATTACCGACAAGAAGACTATCGGCCTGCTCTCGGGACAACAGCCCACCAACGCCCCGTTGCTGATTGCCGTGTGTGGCGATACTGACAAGACCACCACACCTGACGGAAAGATGAAGTTGCCTGACTTTTGGGTACAGGATGTGTCGGCAGCAACCGAGAACCTGCTGCTTGCCGCCCATGCCCTGGGCCTGGGTGCTGTGTGGACCGGTGTTTATCCTGCCATGGAGCGCGTGAGCGAAGTGGCCAATGTACTCAACTGTCCGCCTAACATAGTTCCTGTGGTCGTTGTGCGCGTGGGTTACCCCGATGAGTCGCCCGCGCCCAAGGACAAGTTCAAGGAGGAGAACATCAGCTACAACAAGTACGGCGGCAAGAAGGAGTAAGCTACAATCCAGCTTAGCCACAACAAAAGAAGAAGAGACGCAACACATGTGTGATGTGCGTCTCTTCTTTGTTATCATTTTCACCCATCAAAAGAGGAAGGTGTGGTACAGCTCGGGCATGTAGATGCTGCCCTTGTAGACGGCAGCCTTGGCAATCTCATAGTAAACATAGTAGAAATTGCATAAAGCCATAACGGCAAAGGGCAACCACTTGCGCTGACGCCACAGGTAAAGCAGGGCGTAGCACACCATCACCAGGAAACAAGCCCTCATGAGCTCTCCCGGCCGGCTCAGATACTGCGTCGTGTTGGCCAGCAGGTTGATATAGCCCATGTAGAGCAGCGTGAAACGGTAAAGCGCCGGCAACCAACGATCGGAGGCAAAGGCCTGCTTCATTGTGGGGTAATACCAGATGATGATGCACAATGTAACCAATGGAGCAAGCCGCGAGGGGCCCATCACGCCACGGAAGGCATATTCCAGGTTATTGGAGAGGAACAAGCGGTAGTAGTGTCCATAGCCCCACACCTCGGCAAAGCGGCCGATGTGGTCGAAGAGTACCCGGAGCCACTGCGGATAGGAACCAAGGATGACACAGAGCGCAACCAGAGCAAAGGAAATCCACCGCGTTCCGCGCTTGGGAACAGGAATCAGGGGCACAAAATACAATGGAATAAACAGGACACACATGCGGTGGATGGACATGGCCAGTAATGAGAGCAGGAGGTAAATCCAGAACTTGCGTCTCACGATGAGTTCCACCATCACGACAAAGAGGCATTCAACCACCGATTGCCTGATAAATCCCATCCAGAAGATATAGAACGGTCCCAAGAAGATGCACAAGGCAAGCCACGGCAACAAGGCCTTGCGGTGCCGGAGCGCATAATAGAGCAGCGATATCTGCACCAATGCCCAGAAGGCGAAGTAGAGCGAGAAGTGCAAGCCCGCCTTGGCCATACCTATAGTAATCAGGGAAAATCCAGGTTCAAAATTCTCGCGGGAATACTCACCCAGTGACTGCATGCTCACATAATAGTTGTAATACATGTTATAATCCCACGAGGTGAGCCACCTGAGTGCCGAAACGGCCACATAGATGAGGATGGCCGCCATCACCTCCCAGGCGGTTACGGGCAGTTCTGCCCCACCCTTAGCCCTGATGCGGTCCTCACGCCTGCTCACATGCCAGCCCAGCCAGGCCATCACACTGGCCATTCCCGTATAGACTGTGAGGCTGAGTAACATGATTGCAGCAATCCTTATTTAACGAGAGACATGTTAATGGTCAAGCCATAGTTGCTGCTTGTCGTGGGATAGGAGCTCGTCGAGACAAGAGGCGTGTTGGCCTGATAGTCAAAGTAAGCGCCCATGGTGATGCGCTTGCTCACCACATAGTTGGCAGTGAAGTTGATGTTCCAGGTGCGCGAGCCGTTAGTCGCCTGAGCGGTATTGGTCTCATACTTGCGGATGAGTGAAGTATTGTTAGACATCTTCACATTGAGGTTGAATGTGAGGTCGTTGTTCACATTCTGCTGCTTGGACTTGAGTTTGAGCACCTGATTGAAGTTGGCAATCTTGTAACTGCCGCCCAGCGAGAACGACTTGCTCGATGCCTCAACCAACTGACCAGCCGAGGAGTTGAGCGTCAAGGTGCGCTGGATGTCGTATTGCGCATTGATGGAGAGGTCGTTGAACAATGTAGCCGTGAAACCTACCAGCGGTCCGAACTTCTCGGTCAATGTCACCGACGCGATGTTATAAGGAGACGACGGTATTGCACCCCCCGTAAGAGCGTCCTGGGTAAAGCCAAGACCGTTGCCAATGGTTACCCAGTCGGTATAGGAACTGAATGAGCCAACATTGTAAACACACTGATAGGCGTGATTGAGGGCGAAGTTCTTGAATATCCTCTTGAAGAAGGGGATACGCATCAGTCCGTCATAGGTAATCCTCCAGTTGGGCAAAATACCCTTGAAACCCGGGAAAGGATTGAGGTCCACCTTGCTGGGATCCTTTCCTGAATAAGCTGCCATGAATGCGGGAATGAGGACATCACTGCTGGAAGTGTTGATAGCACCATGTTCCAGGTTATAGGTTTGGCCTGCAAGTCCGTTGTCCACAAGGAAGCCTCGTTCAGGATAAGTGGAACCCATGTACTGCTGCTGCAGTCGGTCGGCGATAACGGGAATATTTTCCAAGAACTTGTCAAATGTCTCGCTGCGATAATTATCCTCAGCCTTGAAGGTCTTGAAAGCCGTTGCCATCGCAATGTGGGTCTTGGTATAACTACCACTATAGGTAACGGTGGGATCAGCATACATGAACTGAATCTGACTCGTGCGGTTGTCGGTGCGGTTACCCGTGAGAGTAATCTTGAGACCGGCAATCGGCTCCAACTGTACCTCGGCATTAAACTCCTGGGTGCAGCCGTAGACGGCAGGTGTCGTCTGGGTCTGGTCATTCATGAGCCAGCCACGGTCAATGGCCTTGTCGATATAAGACTTGCCAGCAAAACCAAAGGCGAAGTCAAGACCAGGAGCCATAACATCGTAGTGTGTTGACTGGCCGAAGATGTCACCAATCTCGGGGATAAATTGCGGCACATTCAATGAGGTCGTCTTCTTCCAGCGAACATTGATGCTGCGAACACTCATCAGGACACGGCATGCGTATTGGGCGGACTCGGTAAAGAAGTTCTTGGTCTCGGTCTTGGGCACCTCGGTAATGGTGAACTTGAGGTTTTCGGAGCCCAATGTATTGATGATGACATTGTCCTTGTCTTTTACCTTATAATCAATCTTGAAGGGTTTGTCATCGGTTGTGGCGGCCGAAACCTTTACATTCTTGACACCTAACTTGTGATTGATGACAATGGCAGAGTCGGGACTCAACTTGATGGTCTTGTTGAATTTCTTGGGCTTCTCCTTCTTGGCTTTATCCTTGGAACGGTTGGAGTTCTTGCTAGAGAAGCGTTCATCCACTTTCTTGAGGTAAGGTATCTTACCATAGAACTGGTCAAGGGCAAAGCGGCCATCCAGTGAACGGGTCGTCTGGTTGGCAATGGAATTACCCGACGAGATGCCATCGATGACGGCACCACGGTCCCACCGATAAACTGAGTTATAGGACGCGTTGGCCGTAATCCAGCTCAAGATAGGAATCTGGTTGAACGGGGCCTTATAGGAGAAAGTGAATGTCTGATTGTAGGCCCACGGTGTACCCAGTTCCCTGATGGATGTCATCACCGAATCACGCCAGTCGCGATAAGCATCAGGAAGGAGTTTCCTGTTGACCTGTCCCACGGGTTCCAGGATGTGGGCAGTGGTGTTGCTATTAAACGACATAGTGATTGACTTGGTGAAGTTCCATGATAGCGCGAACTGGCGGTCCCAGAGGAAGTTCTTGCTGACCGAAACCGGCAACTCGATGTCGATACCCGTCTCGTTGCGCGTCTGTTGCTCATAGTAGTACCGTGAAATGTTGGTACTGAAAGCTATGTTGGTCGGCAGCCAGCGCAATTCCCAATCACGGAAGAACTTCATGTTCTTGTTCTTCTCATCGATGAATCGCGATAGCGGCTTGAACGGCTTGGCATAGGGGGTCCAACTGTACTGCATGCTGCCGCGGTAATCGTTGGTGTTCTCGTAAACATTCTCTGGGTCGTTCAGGTGTTGCTTGTTGAACGAATAACTGAACGAGAAGTTAGCAGGATCCCAAGGCATGGGATTCTTCATCGTCTTGACATCAAACTTGAGTCCCGAGATAGAGAAGTTTTTGGCCGTGCGTTGAGTTACAGCATAATTCATGATACTGTCCTTCTGCTGTTTGGTCTCACAGATATCGACTGCCTCATCGAGCCTGACATCCTGGTCCAACGGATTGTATTTGGGCGTTATCTTCTCGTTGCTATAGGAATAGTAGATGGGCGCATGAAGTTTCACCTTCTCGGGAATGAATCGTCCAAGGTCGGTCTGTACTGCGACATTATACTGGTCGTAGTTATCGAGACGGCGCTGCGACAGGCTCTGATTCACTGCACCGAATCCCTCGGTCTCCTTGTGATAGCCCAGATTGACAGTTGCGATATCACTCATGTTAAGCGTCATCGACCCCTTGGCAGCCCAGCCGCCCTCACTGTCGAAGTCGGTCACACGCAACTCATCGACCCAGACGACGCAACTCTTGGTCGTCGGGGAGTTGTTGCGAATACCGATGAGCATGACGCGCACCTTGCTTATCGAAGGATTACCCACGACATAGACTTTGTTGTTGGGGTGGTCGTCATCGACATCCTGATAACGGATTGCGTAGCCCACGCCATCAATACCAGCCATTTTGTCGGCATTGCGGTGCTTTTTGGCATTGACCAGCACATCGAGGTTGATGTCGAGCATATTCTCCTGAGGCCAAACCTTTTCACGATCAGAGGAGCTATTGGTGCTGTAGTGTCCCGGAGGGGTTACCGTCAGCGGAATCTCATACTCATAGTAGTTGTTCTTCACATCAGAACCCAGGCGGATGAACATCGATACATCGCCGTTGCGCAGATTGGATTCGTTGCCGATGATAGCCTCGTTGTGCACAAACATCTGCAGGCGCTTGTAGGTCCTGAGGTCGAGGTCGGTGTTACGGTAGACACCGCGGGCGTCACCCGCATCCAGATTGTCAACGGTCAACTGCATGGACTGCTCGTTGAGCTGGGTAATCTGGGATTGTCCGCTGTCGATGATGCGCGACACGCCCGGCGGCAAGACATAGTTGACCGGTTCGCGCGAAGCATTCTCCTCAATGTTGACGGTATTGATGCTGATGGTACCGTTGGCGGGCTGGTCGCCGCGCATGTTAAGGTTATACTTGTAGTTGCGCCACTCGCCCCTAACGAGTTCGAGCGAAGCAAATCGCAAGTGTGTCGTGGCACGGAATCCGGTCATGAACATACGCATGAAGCGGATTGTCGAGAAGTCCTGGATGGACCCCACCTTCTTGTCATAGTTCATCAGCGGGATAGTGAACTGATACCAGGTAGCTTGTTGTGTCTCACCGTTGCGGGTCTTCACATTGGCAATCTGCTTGTCGGTAATGAAGTTCATGCCGACCCTCATCGAGTCGGGGTGAATGGCTACATGATACTGGAAATAGCGCTCATACTCATTGAGCGTATTGTCCTGGTTGATATCCTCGACATCGGGCGTCGATCGCGAAGTCTGATACTGTCCATCGCTGGCATCACTTTGTGACAACGAGTTTCCATCGGTACCATTGAAATGCTTGTAGCGGTCGTTGATGGTCGTGTGCTGCTGGTCGTAGTAATTGTTGCGATAGAAGGCGTAGTTGTCACCGGCGGGGTCGTTGAACGGCGAGAACGGATCTTGCTGCATCGCAGCCTGAGTCGTCTCGGGCAACACCGCGCGCAGTTCGTTCAAGAAATTGGCATAGGTCTCATGAGTAAACTCCTCGGCATTGGTCAAGCCATCCAGACCCACATCCTGCAGAAGGCGTGCGCCATTGGTGTTATCAAAGGCATAGGTCAAGGATGTCTGAGAAGACACTTTACCCCAAACCGTAGAGGAAACATAAGTGGAATCGCCGTTGATGGGCAAACCGTTCTCGTAACTCTTGAGTCCGTCCTTGAGAATGTCCTCGCTCACCTCACCCAGGTTGAAGTAAAGCTGACCGCCGTCCTCGTTGCCCAACTCGGGATCCATGAACGGGTCAAGAAGCCAGAACTGGATATACTCGATATTGGATTGCTCGAAGTTGGTGTTATCGATCTTGCGCATGATACCACCCCAGCGTTTCTCGGGATAAAGCAGATAGCCGTCCTGGTCCACATTGGTACCATCAAGGTTGTAGGGGCCACGCTCACGGGGATAGAAGGAGAGGTTCAGCGTCTGTATAACCGATGACTCGCCATAGTTGAGTTCACGGCCAGGGAATACCTCGCTGAATGCCACCTCACGGGCATAAGGATAAGAGAGCGCATCCAGGTCATTCTTAATATATCCGGGCGCGTAGGACGAGTTACGCTGGGTGAACAAGCGGTCAACATAATACCATGAGAGCAGTGCACGATACTTACCATAAGTGATATTATTGTTCTGGGGTAAGGCCTCGGGCACGATTGAAGCAGAGGGAGCAGAAGCCAGAGCCCACGAATAGGGAGAACGCATATCAATACCCGACTGTGTGGACTCAAAGTCGTCGATATAAGAACTGCCAGTGTTGGAACCGGTCTTTCCCTGATGGGGCACCAACTGGGCAAACTCGCCGAGGAAATTGATGCTCGATGGCGCCACTGCGTTGACAGTGGGGATTTTATTGAGCAGATTGGTGAGCCACATGAATTGGGTGTTGTAGGAGACATTGGCACCCCAGATTGTGTTGTTGACAAGCTCACTACCGATGGCGACCTTGTCACCGATAGCTTTCTCGCCGTAATGCATCACTGTAGCTCCAACATGGAAATTCTTGTTGAAGGCATAATCCAGGTCCAACCCCAGCAGTGTCTTGCGCTGCATACTGAATGTTGACTGGTTCTCCAGTGAAACACTGATGTTGGTACCGGCATCGATGATGCTCTGGTTGGTGATCGTCACTGTACCCATGGTATAGTCGACGGTGTAGTCGCTGTTCTCGGTCAGTGTTTGACCTGCAGCCGTCACAACTACCGAGCCACGGGCCACATTGGTGGCATTGAGCTTGATAACACTACCCGAACTGGACTGGTATTCACCGGCAAGGACAAATTTATTCTTGTCACTGAATTGCTGTGCCACAATGAGTGTGGAGTCATAAAGCTCGGTATAGATGTATTTCTTGGCTATTTGATCATCACCAAACTGCTTGCGCAGATGCTCACCAAAGGGCTCTGTCACGGGGAAGATGATTTTGCCTGTCGAGGGCTGTATCGTGTATCCCTCGAGGTAGTCGAAGCGGCCATCAATATTGGTTTGCTGGTTAGCATCGAGTCGGTCGAGGTTCATCACCTGAAGCAACGGCTTGCCATTGATGTTGCCTGCAGGGATATAAATCAGCTCGTTACCAGTGGTGTCACTCAGGTACTTGATGTTGAGCTTAAAGTTCTTTTTCTGAATCTGGTAGGATCCCAGGGCGTAAACATTCTTCATGGCGAGGTCCCACATGGGGAAATCGGGCGATGATGTGGTACCCTTGAGCATCTTCACATAGAGTGACTGATCGGTAGAAGTGATGTCACCCGAGAACTCGCCCACCTGATAGGTCTTGCCGCCATAAGTGTACTCATAGGCCACAGCCAGAATCTCATCGCTGGCAAGAGCCGTCTTGAGCATGATATATCCTAAACTTGCGTTAAGGGTGTAATCGGCTGAGGTCAAGAGTCGTGCACTCTCGATTTTCTCATAGTCCTTACCACCCTCAAAATCAAATTCCTTCAACGGAGCCAATGCCGTCGAAGCCTTGCTCATGTAGCGTGCATCAGGATACTGATCCTTGATTTCGCTCATGAGCGTGTTGGCCGTGTTGGAAGGTAATGCCGCGATGTCACCAATCCAGTGATGGTTGCTGATGTTCGCCTCATTTCCCTCGCCGACATCCATAAATGCCATGATGTTGCGGGACTCGCTGAAGTTGCTGCGCTTGTTGGTAATCCATACCTCGATGCGCTTGATCTGGACACCAGATGATACCAGGGGAAGCTTTGAGCACCACTCGTCATAGTGGTCCCTGAAGAAATGCGACAGGAAGAAGTTACGGTTCTGATCATACTTGTCGGCCGTTATGTAGAATTCTGTCGTCTGTGAGCCACCTTTACTGCTAACAGTTTGGGATTCACTATTCTGTTGCGAGACAAGCGCTGTAGCGGTGAGTTTACCAAACTGCAGTTTGGTTTTGACACCGAACAATGCGGCACTACCGTGGATGAGCGACGAACCCGTCGTCATGCTCACATTACCAGCCTCGATGTTCTTGATAATCTCGTCTTCCTTACCCTCGTAGGCGAGTTTCAGGTTCTTGCTGTCGAAATCAAATGTCGCACCGGTGTTGTATGACATGTTGAAACGCATCTTGTCACCCACGGTTGCGGTGACATTAGCCTGAATCTTCTGGTCAAAGTCAAAATAGGTCTTACGGCGCTGAGATACCGAGAGAGCCGGGTTGTCGGTCGAGTTGCTCTTGACACCCATGTTAATGACTACCGAACCAGTGGTTTTCAACTGCACGCCACCGGGGCCAAAGACAGTTTCAAGAGGTCCCATGCCGAACTGCATGTCGAGGAAGTTGAACGGGTCCTTCTCCTGATTCTGGGCACTCTCGGCATTCTTCTGCCTGTAGTACTCCATCATCGAACGGCGGAAATCGGAGTTGCTGAACTCGTCGGGTGACAGGATATAGGGGGTGACGATGTCTTTATCACCCAATCGAGTATGCACGACATAGCAACCCGTCTCGGGGTCAAACTCTACTTCGGAAGTGATGTTGGAAGGATCTTTCAAATCGGCGGCATACTCTTCAGAGCCCTGCACATCAACATAGTTGCGCGGGACAGTCGGCCTGACATTGAAATGGAGGTCAAGCTTCGGAGCTTGCTGCTTTTGGGCCGAGGTGCGAGTGTCGGGAGGAGGTGGAGGCGGCGGCAATGTGCTGGTCACATATTGTGCGAACAAAGAATTATTGCCCGCCCATAACCCGATGAGCAAGCCAACAATAGCAAAAAATATTATTTTTTTTCGGCTCAGCATAAAAAATTTCACTCAAGCAGAGCAAACAACAGTCACGAACGGTATACCGCGATCAGCATCACATCATCTTCAGCGCCTGCTTGATAGCCTGCTCCACGGTCAACCCTGGATGGCTGGAAAACAGCGATTTAAGCACCTTTTGTGATGCCTGTTGTGAAAAACCCAACATGACCAAAGCGGCCAACGCCTCGTCAAAGGATTCACCTGTTACTTGTCCTGTCTGATGTAATAACGAATCATCTGCCAGTTTTATTTTATCCTTGAGGTCAACTATTATTCTTTGTGCCGTTTTTCCGCCCACCCCCTTGACCGACTTGAACATGGCCACATTGCTGGAAGCAATGGCTTGGGAGAATTCATCGACACTCATCGAGGAGAGTATCATGCGAGCGATATTGGGTCCCACGCCCGATACCGAGATGAGCAGCAAGAACGCCTCCCGTTCCTTTTTGTTGGCAAATCCATAAAGAAGATGAGCATCTTCACGGATAGCTTCATAGACATAAAGCAAGGTGTCCTCCTTGCCGACGCGGGAAAGCACATCATAGGTGGACAAGGAAATGTTCATCATGTAACCCACTCCGTGATTATCGATAACGGCAAAAGCAGGGTTGAGTTCGGCTATTGAGCCCTTAATGTAATCTATCATGATTTCAATCGTTTAGTATCAAATCTATTATTGCATTGACATCGGCAATCAAGACCTCATTGTCATGGTTGACATCGGCGCGTATCAGCGATGCAGCATCGATTGCCGCCCCATCCCTGAGGATAATGTCGATTGCTGCCATGACATCGGCAATGTTCACTTCCCTATCACCCGTCACATCACCTGGCGTCAATGTGTTCTCGATGACATCGCCAATGGCAGCCCGTGCATCCAACTTGCCAAATCCCCATCGCGAAGCGTCACCGTTCACTACATAATCGTCACGGTAGGAACTGCGGCGCAGCACTTCCCGGACATCAGATACCGTGAGCCAGGGATTGAGCTGCAACATCAAGGCTATGGTCCCTGTAACAACGGGCGCCGACATCGAGGTGCCCTGATTGGCATAGTAGGGGTACTCGACCCCATCAACCACCACGGGTTCAGGCCAGTGTTCCCTGTTGGCTGTCACATTATAACGGTTGGCCGACGAGAGGACAGCCATGCCAGGAGCGCACACATCGGGCCGCTGGTGCCCGTTCTCGTCAGGACCATAAGAAGAGAAACCGGCAATATCAACGGGATGGCTCGAGGAAAAGCTGTAGATGGAGCCGTCCCGCTCCACATAGCTTGAACGGGAACAATAAGCTCCTACCGAAATGACACTGTCGGATGTCGCCAAGTCACTGATTGACCCGCTGCGTGTCCCGCCGATTATTCCGTCCAGCCCATAGTCATAGAAATAGGTGTACTTGGTACTCCATCCCGTCAAATGGACAGAACAGTCGCAGAAGTACTGCAGCCCCATGACATGCTGGGGACCAAGGGCCATCGCGTCAAAAGTCCAGAAGGAATGGAAACGGCCATCAGTATCGGCGATTGGCCCGTCCATACTGAACTGTGGCTCCAGAGCGTTGGCAAATTGAACCTTGCCTGTAAAATGAGTAGCGAAAGCCGGATCGTCATCACTGGAAACGGTGAAGACGCTATCGCCGGGCAAAGCATCCAGAAACGGTGTAGCATACACGATGGCGCCAGAGGCCTTGTTCACAATGACCAGGCGCGAGAGGTGCTGTTGTGAACCATCGCTCCACATGCTGATGTAACCGCTGCTTTGAGTTCCGCCCCACTGGTTGCGCAGGAGCGTGGTCACTGTATCCCCCACCCCTGAGAGCGTGTGGTGAAAGCAGATGGGGGCATTACCGTCATTTCCTGCCGAGAGAACGCAGATGCGTCCAGGCCCGGACATCGACTCAAACACCTTGCACAGGAACGAGGTGGCGTCGTTGGGCCCCTCGTTGGTGCCAATGCTCATGTTGATGACGCAGGGGCGGTGCTGCCTGCCGGCATAGTCAAAGATGTATTTTATTCCATTGGCGATATTGACATCAGTCAGTTTGTCTTCGGGCATGGCACATGCAACGATATCGGCCTGCATGGCCACGCCATGCCAACCGTTTGCCATATGAGAGCCCGCTGCCGTGCCGGCTGTGTGGGTACCATGTGAAGAACCCTCATAATCTGTTTCCAGACGCGCAATCTGTTCAGGCGTTTCATAGCAGCTGCCAGGCATCACCCGCCCGTCGATGACAGGTGAAACGCCTGTAGAATCTTCAGGCATATACACGGCACGAACGCGTGAACGCCCCTGGGCGTCACACAAGTTGATGTGGTTAAAATCCATACCCGTGTCAATGATGCCAATAATCACACCTTTGCCATCGAGAGGGGCTGGCAGATCCTCGCCCCCAAGCACCTGGTCCACACGCGAGAAATGGCGTGCGCTGTCGTTGCACAGGTGCAGCGTGCGTGCAAGGGATATCTGCTTAACGCCGTCGAGTGCTGCAACGGCATCGATGTCCCGTACGGGCACCGACGCGGTGACAAAGCCGTCAAAGACAGCCTCGACAGTCACACCCATGCGCTGTAAAGCCTCGATGTCGCTATTGCCTGAAACACGGATGAAAGCCCTTACCCGGTGCCCGCCGTTCCCGCTCCTGAAACCAGATTCCTCGGCCTGGAGTTGTGATTTGGCCACCTTAGAGACCGCATCCAGCGTCCTCACCCCAACAAGTAACGGAGACAGACAAGCACAGGCCAACACTATGGCAACAAGGGTTCTCACCGCCGAAATCAGTTCAAGATAATATCCATGATTTTGTTGACATCACTGATGTTGACCTCGCCGTCATCGTTCACATCGGCGCGCAGCATGGTGTCTTCATTGGCCGTTCCGCCCAGAATCAGGCTGATGACTACATTGACATCACTGATATTGACCTCGCCGTCGCCATTGACATCGCCGTTCTTGTCCACGATGTGCAGGATATAACGCATTCCAGCCATTACATCGAGTTTTCCCGACCCCCATCGCGAGGGATTGGAGGAATTAACAAATACATCCTTGTAACTCGAGTGGTAGAGGATGTTGCGGACATCGGCTGTGCTCAATGAGGGATTGGCTTGAAGCCACAAAGCAACGGCACCGCTCACCACCGGTGCCGACATCGATGTGCCCAAGTCCGGGCAATAGGGGTACTCGACACCGTCGACCCATGCCGACGGCTGCCAGTACTCCATATTGGGCGCATCGGTATCAAACCTGTTGGCCGACGCAAGGATTACACTACCGGGAGCACAGACATCAGGACGCTGGATCCCGTTGTCGTCGGGCCCGTAGGCCGAGTAATAGGACAATTGCATGGGAGTGCTGAAGTAACGGTAATAGGTCGAACCGTCCCTGAGCGGCACATACTGTCGAGAGTTATAGGAGCCAACCGATATAACGCTGTCGGTGCTCGCCAAGTCATTGATGGAACCGTCAGGCGAACCCTTGGAAACCCATGAATAACCGTAGTTGTAGAAAGTGGATTGTCCTGAAGACCACATTGTCAATGAAGTCGACATGGGCGTGTAGTACATGAATCCCAAGGCGTAATTCCTGCTGAGAGGTGTTATGTCCATTTCACATATGGAGTTAGGACGCTTGCTGACCTCTATGCCACCTGACATTTTCACGGTACCCGAGCAGTACTTAGCCAATGTGGTATCGTTTTCACTCGAGAGGTCAAACGAAACTCCCGTAACCGTTGCGCCAACAGTCTTGGAACGGTACAGTATGGCACCGTTCTGGATATTCATGACAATGAACTTGGTATTGAAAGGCTTCTCCTTGAGGCTCCAAGCGTTGACATACCCCGTTCGTGGAAGTCCGGCGCCATTGAGCAATGTGATTACCGTGTCCTCCTTGCTGGAGATGGAAGCATGGGCACAGACAGCCTTATCACCATTGTTGCCCGCTGACACGACGAAGACGCGTCCGGGTCCTGAAAACTGCGAGAAGACGCGAGTGAGATAAGACGAGCCGTCGTGAGGTCCCACAGGGCTTGACAGGCTGATGTTGATAACACAAGGCTTGTTCTTGCGTGTGGCATAGTCACAGATGTAACTGACACTATTGGCAACCCGCACATCATTGAGGTGCTCCTCGGGGATTCCGCACAACACGAGGTCGGCCTCGGGAGCCATGCCATACCATCCGTTGTCATGATAACCACCTGCCGCGATGCCGGCGACCTGTGTTCCGTGGGGCGTGGCGGCATCATCGGTGGTCAAGGAGCGAATTTGAGACGGGGACTCATAACAGCTACCCGGCAGCCTGACAGCACGAATCACGGGAGGGGTGCCCGATTCATCCATGGGCATGTAAACCGCTTTCACCCTGGTCGAGCCCATGCTGTCACACAGGTTGATATGGTTGAAGTCAAACCCGCAGTCAATGATACCGACAATGACATCTTTACCCGTGTAGGGCATATCCAGCCCGTCGCCGCACTGCACGGCATCGGCACGGGAAAAGTATCGGGCACTGTCAGAGCATGTTTCAAGCGGAATGGCCCTTGACACCTTGACCACATCCTCAATCGAGAGAATCTGTGATACTGTGACGCTCGAGTTGACACGCGCCGTGATGAACCCCTCATACTTACCCGTAATCAGGACATCATTATTCTTGAGCTGGTATTGCAGATAGTCGGTCAACGAGCCTTCATACTCAATAAAGGCCTCATAATAATCATCACCGACATTCTGAGCCGCGGCATCCTGACATGAGCCCCACAAGGCCAAGAGGACGGCAGCCAACATGATCAAATCCTTGAATTTCATTTTGGTTCCCAATTGCTATCTAAATCAACCGACAAAGATAATGCAAGCCGAAGACAATGACAAGAAAAGCGTCAAAAAAACGGGGATTTTGGTTAGGCAATGATTCCGATGCCGGTCCAGCCATTTGATTTTTGATGCAAATTGCACGAATTAAACGAATTATGATGTCCAGCGTACTAAAAAAGGGCATTGATACAGAAGCTGCCCCTCGCGATAGAACCACACAACATTTAACCGCGCCCACACGGGAAATCAATCAAATGGCAATATCAAATTTATTATCTTCCAGCCCACAAGGCTGTTGATATAACCGATGGGCCAACTGCTATATCGCCCAAAAAAAAAGCCACGGCGGGCGATGTGCCCGTCGTGGCAATAATAGTGTGATTGGTTATTTACTTCCTTGATATCACTTGAGGCTATCAACATACTTGCGAAGTGCCTCGTTGGTGGGATCATACTCCAGCCACTTCTGGTAGTAGGTCTTGGCTGAAGCCTTATCACCCTTGTTGAAGTAGTAATTAGCCATGTAGTTATAGGCATACTTGAAGTAGCGGGCATATTCCATCTTGTCCTCCTTGGTTTCGAGGATGGTCAGCAACTCCTTATAGGCTTCAAGTGCAGCGCCGTTGTTGGTATCACCCTCACGGAACTTGGCGAGGGTAGCCTTCTGATTGACGATCTGTACATTGTTGGGCACCTTCTGATCCACTTCGTCAAGATACTTTTGGGATTTGGCGAGGGCGTCACTCTTTACAGCAGCGTCAAGGCTGTCGGTAGCGGCAATTGCATAGTAGTACTTGGAGAGGTAGTACAGGTCGTTGGACTTGAAGTCCCCGGTATCCACCAGCCGCTGGTAGTACTCGGCTGCCTTTACATAGTTATCGGCATCGGCATAGC
>ONYP01000063.1 GCA_900322135.1 uncultured Prevotellaceae bacterium | reverse complement strand
GACCATCTTCATCTCCTCGCGGGTGTAGTCGTTGTCCTGGAAGATGTCGATGTGGGGAATGACATTGTATGCCAGTTCGTGCTGGAAGTGGCGCACGGTGAGTTCTTCCTTGCCGACGGCGATTTCGCTGGTCTGCAGGGCGAGTTCGTACATCGCCTCCATGCCGGCACCGCTGGCGGCCTGATAGGTAGCCACCTGCACATTCTTGATGTGGGACAGGTTGTCGAGGGGCTTGAGGGCCACGACCATGATGATGGTGGAGCAGTTGGGGTTGGCGATGATGTTGCGCGGGGTGACGAGGGCGTCCTCGCCGTTGACCTCGGGGACCACCAGGGGCACATCGTCGTCCATGCGGAAGGCGCTGCTGTTATCGATCATGATGCAGCCGTGCTTGGTGATGGTGGGGGCGAACTCGCGGGCGGGTCCTGCACCCATGGCGACGAAGGCGATGTCGATGTCCTTGAAGTCGTCGTTGTGCTGCAGGAGTTTGACGACATAGTCCTTGCCGCGGAAAGTGAAAATACGGCCCGCACTGCGCTCGGAGCCGAAGAGGACGAGCTCGGTAACGGGGAAATTCTGTTCATCCAGGACACGCATGAATTCCTGTCCTACTGCGCCGCTGGCGCCAACAATAGCAACCTTCATAATTATCTTGAGTTTTAAGTTAGTTAGTTTTAAGATGTCCGTCTCTGATTCTTGCCTCACGCTAAGACGCAAAGGCGCTAAGTTTTTTATTTAAATTATGCGAGCCTCTTGCGAGCAATAAATCATCTTTGCGGCTTAGCGAGATGATATTTAAGTTGTCAGTTTTCAGTTCTTGGTTGGGCGGGTTAGCGCTTGATGTGGGTGCCCCTGTCGTGGTTGCCCAGTTGTGATGGGCAGGTGATGACGACTTCCTTGACGCCATGGTCGATGGCGGTGAAAGCGTTGTCGATCTTGTTGACGAACCAGTCCTTGATGATGTCCATCTCTCGCAGGGCTTTGTAGCGTGTGCGGCGCAGTTCCGCCACGACACTGTCGGGGTCGTCGGGGTTGAGCAGCACGCCCTTTTTCTCGAAGCAGTAGATGAGCGTGATGTCGTAGCGGAGGGCGAGTGCGCGCGCAATCTCGGCCGCCATGGCATCGGTCTCGTTGAACAGCAGGTTGCCGCGTCCGTCATGGGTGATGGGCGCGAGCACGGGGACGATGCCCGCGTCGAGCAATTGGGCGATGGCTGCAGTGTTGACATGGCGCACCTGGCCCGTGTCGCCCAGTTTGCCGTCGGGCAACTTGGCGCTGGTAATCAGGTTCATGTCGGCACCAGTGAGTCCCAGTGCATTGACCTTGTTGCCCTGCAGCAACGACACGAACAGTCGGCTCACCAGTCCGCCATAGACCATGGTGAGCAGTTTGAGCGTTCCGGAATCCACAACGGGGCGGTCGTCGATGAGTTTGGTTCTGATGCCCAGTTTGTTGCCGATTTCCTGTGCCATCATGTTGCCACTGAAGATGAGCATCTTCTTGCCCTTGATGCCAGCAAAGGCCTTGACAAAGGTGCGCAACTCGTCGGCTTTCTCGACAATCTTTCCGCTGACTTTGACGATGGTAAATTTATCGTTCATTGCTCTTCGGGTGCTTTAACCGTGCGCAAGCACGGGAAATATATCAATAATTGTTTTTAATAAACACTTAGTGCTTTAGCATGAGAAATGGCTGTCGGGGTTAGCTCTCGGCGAACTCCATCAGGTAGGCCTTGATGAAGTCGTCGAGGTCGCCGTCCATCACGCCGCCCACATCGCTGGTCTGGTGGTTGGTGCGGTGGTCCTTGACGCGACGGTCGTCAAAGACATAACTGCGAATCTGGCTGCCCCATTCGATTTTCTTCTTGCTGTCCTCGACCTTGCGCTGCTCCTCACGGCGATGTTCCAACTCCTTGTTATAGAGGATAGAACGCAGGTTGCGCAGGGCGTTCTCGCGGTTCTTGGGCTGGTCGCGCGTCTCGGTGTTCTCGACGAGGATTTCCTCTTCCTCGCCCGTGTAGGGGTCCTTGTACTGGTAGCGCACGCGGACACCCGACTCGACCTTGTTCACATTCTGTCCACCGGCGCCGCCGCTGCGGAAGGTGTCCCAGGAGATGCGTGCCGGGTCAAGGGTAATCTCGATGGTGTCGTCGACCACCGTAGGCAAAGTCGCCCTCGATGCTGATGGTGACGCTCTTGATGCCCGCCTCGTCACCGTCGATGAGGTGCTCGATGGCGGTCTTGTAGCCGTGGCGCTCACACCAGCGCAGGTACATGCGCATCAGCATCGATGCCCAGTCCTGGCTCTCGGTGCCGCCGGCGCCCGAGTTGATCTTGAGGATGGCGTCCATCTTGTCCTCGTCGTGTCGCAGCATGTTGCGCAGCTCGAGTTTCTCGAGCATCGCCAGCGCCTTGCTGTAGAGGGCGTCGACCTCGCTCTCCTCGACCAGTCCCTCCTTGACGAAGTCAAAGCCGGTAGATACCTCGTCGACAGCCAGTTCCACCTCCTCGCAACCGTTGATCCAGTTGCGCAGCGACTTGATTTTCTTCATCTGAGCCTCGGCCGCCTTTTGGTCCTGCCAGAAGTCGGGCACATGGGTGCGCAGTTCCTCTTCCTCGACCTCGATTTTCTTGCCGTCGATGTCGAGATAGCGTTTGAGGTCTTCTTTGCGTTGTTGCAGTTCTTTGAGTTGTTCTTGTGTAATCATTTTTATTTAGTCCCTAGTCCTTAGTCCCTAGTCCTTAGTCCTTAGTCCCTAGTCCTTAGTCCCTAGTTTTTAGTCCCTAGTTTTTAGTTTTTAGTTTTTTTTGTCGGCGGCAGCCGCCGAGTACTCTACATTGCGTCGGTTTTCAACCTAACGGCTATTTGTCTTTCTTCTTGTGGAAGTCGGCGGCATACATCGCGTCGATGAGCGGGCGGTAGCGCTTGTTGATGACGGCGCGCTTGATTTTGAGCGTGTTGGTGAGTTCGCCGCTCTCCATGGTGAACGCCTTGGGCAGCAGCACGAACCGCTTGATCTGCTCGTAGCTGGCGAGCCCTTTCTGGTAGTCGTTGATGCGCTCCTCAATCATCTTGCGGATGTCGGGGTTGTTGACCAGGTCCTCGACGCGGTTGGCCTGGATATGCTTTTTCTCGGCATAGGCCTTGAGTTCCTCAAAGTCGGGCACGATGAGTGCCGAGACATACTTGCGACCGTCGCCGATGACAGCCACCTGCTCGATGAACTTGTCCTGGCCGAGCATGGTCTCGAGCACCTGGGGCGCGATGTACTTGCCGTTGCTGGTCTTGAACAGGTCCTTGAGGCGCTCGGTGAGGATGAGTTCGCCCGTTGGCGCGATTTCGCCGCAGTCGCCGGTGTGGAACCAGCCGTCGGCATCGATGGCCTCGGCCGTTTCCTGGGGCTTGTTGTAGTAGCCCTTCATCACGGTGGGCCCCTTGACCAGGATTTCGTTCTTGTCGCCGATTTTCACCTGGATGCCCGGGATGGGCATGCCGATGGTTCCTAGCGTCCACTCACACGGCTTAAAGAAACTTACCGATGCATTGGTCTCGCTCAGGCCGTAGCCGATGCAGATGTTGATGCCCACGGCGTGCAGGAACTCGGTGATGTTGTCGCTGAGCATCGCTCCGGCGGTGGGGAAGAGTTTGCCGTCGGTCACGCCGATGGCACCGCGCAGTTTCTTGAAGACCTTCTTCTCAAAGTACTGGTACTGCTTCTCGATGATGGCGGGCGCCTTCTTGCCCAGGCGGGCATACTTCATGTTGCGGGTCTTGCCCACGCTGATGGCCCGCTTGACGAGCATGCGTACCACAGGCTTGGCACCGTGCAGGTTGTCGTTGACAGCAGTGTAGACCTTCTCCCAGAATCGAGGCACGCTGCACATGTAGTTGGGCTGCACCTCCTTGACGGCGCGCTGTATCTCCTTGGGGTTGTAGTTGATGGCGACGCGGATGCCGGTGCACAAGCACACCATGGTCCAGCCCAGTTCAAAGATGTGGCTGAATGGCAGGAAACTGAGCGATACATCGGTCTTGTCGTTGATGATGTCCTTGAATCGCTCGATGTGGGCGTCCATCGCGGCATTCATGTTGCGGTGCATGAGCATGACGCCCTTGGGGACTCCCGTGGTGCCCGAAGTGTAGATGAGGTACATGATGTCGTCGGGGGCACTAGCCTGCTTGCGCTTCTCGAGTTCGTCGAGCACCTCCTTACCGAGTTTGTCGCCCGTGGAGAGGAACTCCTGCCATGTGAGCGTGGACTTGTCGTCGCTGTCGCGCTTGACGGCGGGATTCAGCGTGACGATGAACTTCAGGGTAGGGCAGTCGCCGATGATTTGCCGTGCGATGTCGTAATGTCCCTGGTCGCCGGCCAGCAAGATTGTGGCGCCCGCATCGTTGACGATGTAGGCCGCCTCGTCGCGGCTGCTGGTGGCGTAGATGGGCACGGGGATAGCGCGGTTATAGAAAGCGGCAAAGTGGGTAATCAATATCTCGGGGCAGTTCTGCGTGAACAGGCAGATGCGGCCTTGGGGCTCAACACCGCCCATGAGCAGGGCACCTGCAGCGCGGTCTATCTGTTGCGCAAAGTCCTGCCAGGTGATAGAAGCCCACACCTGTGTCTCGTAGTCGCGGAAGCGCAAAGCCTCGCGGTCACCGTATTTGGCACACTGCCGTGGAATGAGTTCAACAAATCTGTTCATAAGCCATGATGTATTATCGTCCAGTTCCAGTTGGATGTGGACATGTTACCAACTTGCAAAAGTACAAAAAAACCTTGGAAAAAGCCAGTGAGGAAACTGAAAACAATGATTTTTCTTTTGCCACGGGATGTGCCGTTGCCGATGTCCTGATGGCATCGGGTCGATTATTTCATGAAAAACATCGAGAGAAGAGTTTTGATATTTTGTTGGCTTGTGAAGTCGTAAAGTGCTGTTTGTAAGATGGATATCGGTTTTTAGTGTTTAGATTTTTTGTTTGATAAGTGGTGGTGTGTCAGATTTATGTGTACCTTTGTGGAAAATCAGTAATGAACCAAAATTTACTATAATGAGACGATTATTTTCATTCTCCATCATGATGATGGTAGTGCTGTCGTCGATTGCAGCGGTGTATGAGCCGTCGTTGTCGAGCGATAGCGAGGTATGTGTGTTCTTTGAGGCCAACGGCACAGTGAACGATACGCCCAAAATCTGGGTGTGGGCGGGCAATACCGACGGCCGCGACTATGTGGGTACCAATTGGCCTGGTGCCGCGATGACCTACATGGGTGACACCCAAAGCGGTAACAAGATCTATAAATGGACCTATACGGGCTCTCTGGAAACGCCCACGGGCCTGATTTTCACTTGGAACAACCAGGGCGGCCGTGTCGACTTGTCCTATACTAACCACGGTTACTATGTCATGGGCCAGTTGACCAAGGTCATCGGGGCAGGGGAGAGCACCTTTGTCCCCAACGACCATGTCATCTATGAGCTTGACCTGTATAACTTTACCTCGGCCGGCACCCTTGCCGCTGCCCAGCAGCGCCTGGATTACCTGAAGGACCTGGGTGTTGATGTGATCTGGCTGATGCCCATCCATCCGCGAGGCATTCTGGGCCGCATCGGTTCATTGGGCAGCCCCTATGCTCCCCGCGACTACTATGCGGTGAACAGCGACTTTGGCACGCTTGCCGACCTGCAGGCGTTTGTCGCTGCCGCCCATCAGCGCGGCATGCAGGTGTGGCTCGACTGGGTCGCCAACCACACCGCCAAGGACAATGTGTGGATTACCCAGCACCGTGATTACTATAATTCGACCTTGACGAGCCCCAACGGCTACGGCGATGTCTATCAGCTGGATTACAGCAAGGAGGCTACCCAGGTGGCGATGATTGAGGCCATGGAATACTGGATTGACCAGGCCAACATCGACGGATTCCGCTGCGACTACATCAGCAGCAACACCATCCCCACGGCCTTCTGGACCCGCGCCATCAAGGCGTTGAAGGAGTACAAGCCCGGCAAGACCATCACCATGCTGGGCGAGGCTGACATCGGCAACAGCGCACAGCGTATGTTCGTCTGCGGGTGGGACTACGACTACGCGTGGGGCTTCCAGAGCGCGCTTGTCAACAACAAGAGCAACCCCGCCGGTGTGCTGAACCAGTGCCGCAATCTGGTGGGCGACCTGCGTTTCACCGACATGAGCCGCATGGTTTACCTTACCAACCACGACCAGAACTACAACAGTTCGATGAATACGCAATACGGTAACAACGCCTATGCCTTCACGGTGCTGACCTTTACCCTGTATGGCATGCCCATGCTGTACAACGGGCAGGAGACGGGCTACCTGATGTCGCGCAAGCTGGACTACTTTAACCGCACTCCCATCAACTGGAACAGTGTCGACAACAAGATGCTGAACACCGTCAAGGCCTTGACGGCACTCAAGCACAGCTGCGATGCACTCATCGACAATGGCGACCGCGCCAGCGAGGTGGCCTTCCTGACCACGGGTAACACCAATGTGATTGCCTATACCCGCCACCACAATGACCAGACCGCGCTCGTTGTCCTCAACTTGGGAACTAGCGCAGTGAATGCCGTCGTATCCGGCCTGGAGGCAGGAGAGTGGAAACTGGCCATCGATGTGGACAACATTAATGCCGGCCTGACCGCTACGCCAGTGACCTTGAATGCCACTCAGAGTTTTTCGATACCTGCCGGCGGCTACAAGGTCTATTACAAGGGCGAGCCCACTCCCGAGTGGATGAACGGTGATGTCGACCATGACCACGAGATCTCGATTAATGATATATCGATGCTGATTGATTTCATCTTGAGTCCGGTCCCCGTCGAGCCAGAACTGCTGAAGCGCGGCGATATCGACCATGACGGCGAGGTGGGCATCAACGATGTTACGGCCCTGATTGACATCCTGTTGAAAGGGTATTAAGAGTTAGGAGTTAGGAGTTGGGAGTTAGGAGTTAGGAGTTGGGAGTTAGGAGTTTTATACCTATGAGGGGATTATGGGTCATAGTGTTGGTGCTTGCCGGGGTCATATCGGCATCGGCGGCCTCGCACGACAACTTCAGCCGGCTGGATAGCCTGATCGCCGAGCAGTCACACATCATCGACCGTAAGGAGGCCCACCTGTCGCAACTCAAGGAAAGGCTGTCGCGGGAGACCGCTCCCGCCGAGCGCTATGGCACGATGAAGCAACTGTATGAGGAATATGCCGCCTATCAGTACGACTCCGCCTATGCCTATGTCAGTCATTGTCTGGCCCTGGCCCGGCAGATGAACGATGACCGCCTGCTCAACGAGAGCCGTCTGGACTTGGCGCACATCCTCTCTACCGCTTGCCTGATGGACCAGGCCCGCCTGTTGCTGGGCCAGATTGACACCACCCGGTTGTCGGCCACCCAACTTATCAGATACTACCGCACGCGCACCGACCTGCTCATCTATCAGGCCGAGTATATGCAAGGCACGCAGTATGCCGCCGAAGCTGTGCAGCAACTCATCGCCCTGAGGCGCCGCACGGCAGCCCTCAGTGTCCCGCATGACGATGTGAACTATCTGCTCACCGTGGCCGAGTGCCGTGCCGACAGCGGCCAGCCCCGAGAGGCCATCGGTCTGCTGGAGAAACTCATGCAGCAGTACCATAGCGGTGAGCGCCTGTATTCCATCATCACCAGCACGATGTCGTTCCATTATGGCCAGCTGGGCGATAAGGAAAAGCAGATGCAGTATCTGATCAACAGTGCCGAAAGCGACCTCGAGGGCTGCATCCGCGAGAACACCTCGCTGCGTGCGATTGCCGACATCCTGTTTGACGAGGGTGACATCGACCGCGCCTACCGCTACATGCGTGTGGCGGTCGACGATGCCAATTTCTACGGTACGCGCCTGCGCAACATCCAGGCATCGCGCATCGTGCCCAAAATCCTCGACGCCTACCAGACCAAGCAGGACCGCAACCACCGCAACATGATGTGGCTGCTCGGTGCCATCTCGGTCATCGCCCTGCTGCTCGTGGGCGGTGTCATCGCCATCTATCAGTTGCTGAAACGCTACCGTCGCCTCAATGAGCAGAAGAAGGCCATCAACGAGCAGTTGAGTCAGGTCAATGCCCAGTTGGGGGACACCGTCGAGCAGTTGCACGAGAGTAATGCCCAGTTGCGTGAGCGCGAGAAACTCAAGGAGGAGTATATCGCACGATTCCTGACCTTGTCGAGCCGTTTCATCGACCGCGGCGAGGAGCAGCGCAAGGCCCTTTACCGCCTGTACCGTGACCGCAAGACCGAAGACCTGGCGCGGGAGTTGAAGAGCACCCACTCAGGTGCTGAGAACGCCAAATTGTTCTATGAGAACTTTGACCATGCGTTCTTGAACATTTTCCCCAACTTCGTCGATGAGGTGAACAAGTTGCTGCAGGACGACGGCAAAATCGAAGTCAAGCAGGGCAAACGCCTGACTACCGAGTCGCGTGTGCTGGCGCTCATCCGCATCGGCATCACCGACAACCAGAGCATTGCCGCGATCCTGCGCGCCAGCCTGACGACCATCTACACCTACCGCTCCAAACTCAAGGCCCGTGCCATCAACAAGGACGACTTTGAAACTCGAGTCAAGAACATCGAAGGCTGAGCGCAGAATTTGTGTTTGTAAACAGATAATTAACAAATGTAACCAAATATAATGAAGAAATTTTGTAGTATCGTGTTTATGTGCTTGACACTTAGTCTTGTAGCGAGTGCCAAGGATGTGTATGTGAGTTCGCCTGACGGGGCGCTGACGGTGACTGTGGGTGTTGACGGCGGCAAGGCCTGGTATCAGGTGATGCGCGGCAGCGAGACCGTCATTGGCCGCTCGGCGCTGGGCCTGGTGCTCAAGGACGGGGATTTCAAGGACAACTTCAAGATGGGCAAGGTGACCCGCTCGAGCCTTGACGAGACATGGAGCCAGCAGTGGGGCGAGGACGCCCAGGTGCGCAACCATTACAACGAGATGAAGGTGACCCTGCAGGAGAAGGACGGCCAGAAGCGTCAGTTGGGCGTGGTGTTCCGTGCCTATGACGACGGCGTGGCCTTCCGCTACGAGTTTCCGCGTCAGCTCGGCCTGCAGGACTTTGTGATTATGGACGAGGCAACCGAGTTTGCCCTTCCCATCGATGCCCAGGCGTGGTCGATTCCCGCCCTGACGCCTTACTACGAGGGCATCTACACGCGTGAGCCCGTGAGCAAGAAAGGCAACATGTCGGGTCCTGTCGCCCTTGAGGTGAACGATGGGCTTTACATGGCCATCATGGATGCCAACCTGACCGACTACTCGACCATGAATTTCTCACATGAGGGAACAACCCTCAAGGCCGACCTCGTGCCCTGGAAAAATGGAGATAAAGTGAGGGTGGGGGACACCCGCGTGAGCCCATGGCGTGCCGTCATCATCGGCCGCAAGGCTGCCGACATCCTGCTCTCGCGCATGGCGCTGAACCTGAACGAGCCGTGCAAGATTGATGACACCTCTTGGATCAAGCCGACCAAGTATGTGGGCATCTGGTGGGCGTTGCAGAAACAACGCTGGACCTGGTCACAGGGTGAGCGTCACGGCGCCACGACCGAGAACACCAAGCGCTACATCGACTTTGCCGCCAAGCATGGCCTGGGTGGCGTGCTGGTCGAGGGCTGGAACTACGGCTGGGACACCGACTGGACCAAGCACGGCGACGGCTTCTCGTTCACCAAGGCCTATCCCGACTACGATCTGCAGGGCCTGTGCCGCTATGCCCGCGAGCGCGGCGTGCGCATCATTGCCCATAACGAGACAGGCGGAGCAGCCCAGAACTACGAGGACCAGTTGGAGGACGCCTATCGCCTGTATGAGTCGCTGGGCATCAACACGGTCAAGACCGGTTATGTCAATTCCCACTTCTACAACGGCGAGTTGCAGCACTCGCAGTGGGGCATCCAGCACTTCCGCAAGGTCATCGAGACCGCAGCCCGCTACCACCTGATGATTGTCAACCATGAGGGCGCCATTCCCAGCGGCATCCAGCGCACATGGCCCAACCTCATCGCTACCGAGAGCATGCGTGGCCAGGAGTACAACGCCTTTGACCGCAGGGGCGGCAATCCGCCTTACCACGAGTGCATCTTGCCGTTCACGCGCGGCCTGGGCGGCCCGATGGACTTCACGCCCGGCATCTTTGAGTACCGTAACGACTCGGTGCCCGGCACGCGTCCGCAGAACACCCTGGCCCATCAGTTGGCCGAGTATATCGTCATCTACAGCCCTGGCCACATGGCAGCCGACCAGATTGAGAACTACGAGCACCAGCCCGCGTTCAAGTTCATCGAGGATGTGCCTACCAACTGGGAACGGACGCTTGTTCCGCACGCTGCAATGGGCAAGTATGTGACCTATGCGCGCCAGGAGCGCGGCACCGACAACTGGTATGTTGGCAGTGTGAATGACGCAGAGGCCCGCAATCTGGACCTGTCGCTCGACTTCCTGGGCGACGGTCGCTACATGGCAGTCATCTATGAGGACGGCCCCGATGCCGACTACCGCACCAATCCTTATCCGATGACCATCCGTCGCCTGGAAGTGGATAAGTCCAGCGTGCTCCACCTGCACCTTGCCCCCGGTGGCGGTAGCGCTATCCAGATTCTGAAGCGATAGTCATATTCAGTGTGCCAATTCATCATCGGGAGATGTGTCATGTGATGACGCGTCTCCCGACAGTTTTCATGCGGCAATCCGTCGGATGCACCAAAGAAAAAGAACGGGGACCAATTGTGGTACCCCGTTCTTGTTGTTGTGCTTGATTAAAGAATTACACCGGTTATTATCCTAACACGATGTCGATGAGCTCTGTTACATCATTGATGTCGATGATGCCGTTGCCATCCAGGTCACCATTGGCTTCAATGAAAGTCCCTGTGATGGTCATGCCCAGCGCTTTGCTGATGAGCAGCGTGACATCATTGATGTCTTTCTGTCCATCGCCATTGACATCGCCGCGGCTTGAGGGAGCGGGAATGTCGATGACATATTCAGCACTGGCCACATCACTGTTGTTGAACAGGCCTTCCTTCACGGCGATGGCATTGACCGTCGTGGTCTCGCTCACGGTGAAGGGCTCGCTGTAGACGGGGCTCGATGCCGTGGGAACGGTGCCGTCGACGGTGTAGTGGATAACGGCGCCCTCTTCGGCCGTGATGGTGACGGTTTGGGCTTCGTTATAGGTGCCGCTGGCGGGTTCAATCACCGGGGCTGCAACCGTGGGGAACAAGCCACCCGTCTCGAGCCATGCCTTGTTGGCGGGCATATAGGTGCCCGTAGCCTCAACGAAACCGAGTTTTCCTGACTCATCGAGGCCGATGACATACTTCTGCGGATTTGTCGACTTGGTGTTCTTGTCGGCATTGAACGAGCCTGTGCCGCTGGCCTTGGTGAAGGTGATGACCCCGTCGGTGTTGCAGTAGTAGGTTCCCTTGAGCAGATTGGTGCCCGTGTAATTGGTCGTCGTTTCGTCGGCCACGGGAGCATAAGCGTTGCTCACGCTCTCATCGGGAGCCGAGAAGATGGGGAGATTCTTGGGAATCAACTGGCAGTCGGCCGCATTGGGCGAAGCGCATTCCAGCAGCACGGGAGTGCCGGCGGGCACCATGCCGCCAGTGGTGGCAATCTCCTGATACTGCAGGATACCGTCGGGCGTGCCAGTGATGGCATAGGCCCTCAGGACCTGACCGCTCAACTGCGCAGCAAAGGGGGCTCTCATCGTCGTGTAATACCTGCCGTTGAGTTCCACCTCGGGAGCGACATTGAAGTGGTCCACCTTCTCAACATACCACTTGGCGTTCTGGGCCGAACTGGACTCGTTGATGGCCAAAGTGCCACTGTCATCCACCAGATACCTGATGCCTAACGACGGATAGCCGTAGAAGGGTACCGAGGTGGCTGATTTCAGTTCAATCGATGCCGTGTACAATGTGTTGTCACCGCTGCCACTGACCTTGGAGATGGTCACATAGCGTTCCTTGAACTGGAGGTCCATCGAGGCTTTATACCATCCTGTTGTCAGTGTGAGCAGACTCGTTCCCTGGCCAATCAGGTTATACTCATAGTTGCTGGTGTTGGTGTTCTTTTTCAAGGCATAGACCACCGAACCCAAGTCAATGATATCAGGGTCCTCGATCATGTGGATATCGGTGCTCAAGTACTTGCCAGCGCATTCCATGGCGCGAGCCTTGCCGGCATTAGTCAGAGCCTGGGACAAGCCGCCACATGCCTCACCAATACACACCTGGAAGTTGAACTTGTCGTTGGCGATAGAAATGTACTGGTTCGAGTTTTGTGCGTTGCGGAAACGGTAAAAACCGGTGCCGTTGAGTTGTGCCATCATCGTGATGGAGCACAGGGCCATCACCGTTGTGACACACAGTGTGCGTAATGAAATCGTATTCATGAGTTTAGTGTGGTTAAAGTAAAAAAAGTGAGCAACCCAAGGCTGATGAAGACCTTGAATTGCTCACTAGAATTCATGGTTTACTTACCAAGAACGATACTGATCAGTTCAGCGACATCATTGATGTCGATCAAACCGTTCTCAACCACATCGGCGCAGTACGGGCAGCAATCCGGAGTGGGAACGCCCAGTACATACGAGATAGTGAGGGTCACATCATTGATGTCGACAACACCATCGTGGTTGACATCGCCCTTGTTGGACAACTTGATCTCATCGACCTCGCTGCTCACGAGGAACGCCTCGTTGGTGCGAACGCTCCAGTGGTCAACAAAGCCGAATGTGCCCGTAGCCTCGCTAACGCCCAGGCTGCGGACAACGCAGTCGCTCGAGTACTCGTCATTGGTGTAGACACAGATGTCGAGGTCGCTTGAGGGCAGACCCCAGAAGTACTTGTTGCCTACAGTGCCGGAGTTCTTGTACATCAGGTGCTCATAGGGAGTCACATAGGTGTTATAGAACTCATCGCTCACATACTGCTTCACAAAGTCGAAGAGAGCCTGTACCTGAGGAGTAACGAGTTTGTACTCGTCGATCAGGTAGTCCGGGCCAACCAGGAGGTTGTCCTTCATATCGGCAGTGCCGGTGGTTGCCAAGGTGAGCACCTTGTCGCCAGCCTCTTCAGACATCAGCAGAACGGGAGTCTGAGCAGGAATTGCACCACTCAGAGCCTCGAGGGTAGCGAGACCGCTGGTGCTCACGCGGATCACCTTGTAAGCCTTCACATCCTCGGGCAGAGTGTATGCGAAGTCGGTGTAGAGCGTGGAGACATACTTCTTGTTGTTGATGCAACCGAAGTAGTTGGTCTCGTCGAAGTTCTTGGTGAAAGTCGTGCGGGGCTCGAGCGTCCAGTAGGTCCTTGCGGCGCCGTCGTGGATGTCCTTGTTGCCGGCGCTGATGAAGTCAACCTTGTTGCCATCGGCAACGATGTAGTACTTCATGTCGGGCAGGACTTGCTCGAGTTTATCCACATACTGTGCAAACTCGCCGAGTTCCTCCTTCATCTGCTCATAGAGGTCGTGGTTCTTCACACGCTCCCAGTAGATCATTACCGACTGGTAAGCGAAGTCCCAGACATTGTCCTTGTTGCAGAGCACCTGACGGTAGAATGCCATCGTCGAAGCCTCGTCCTCGGGCTTGGTCAAGTTGCCGCCCATGCGTTGCCATACCTCCTCCAGGTCGTAGTCTACGAGGATGCTGGCGCCATGGCCTTGCGTCTTGTTGAGCACCTTGTCGATAGCGTCGTTGATGAAGCCCTCGAGTTGCGGGAGTTTCTCGTCAACCCTTGCCATATTCTCGGCATAGAAGTCGACAACAGGCTGCATGCTCGGAGTCTTGCCATAGATGCGGTAGTTCTCACCGTCCTTCTCGACATACAGGTGGTAGTCGAACGACTCGTTGAACTTCTCCATAATGGCATCGTAGCCATCCTCGCCCAGCAGTGAGCCAACGCCAGTGGCGTGGAGTTTATCTACTACCAGTTGTACAACCTCGGGAACATAGCGCATAGCACGGTCGGCGTAGCCCTGCAGGTCAGCGGCCTGCGAGCGCAGCGACTGTACCTGGCCGTACTCATCGGTATTCACATAGATTACAGTTCCTGCCTGAGCCTCCTTGGCGGCGTCATCACAGAAGGTCAAGGTCTTGCGACCCTGAACATTGGCAAACATGTTGTTGCCGTTGTTCTTGATGCTGAAGTAGCCATCGATGGGCTCAACAGGAATGCGTTCAACAGTCTGCTTGATTACATAGGCATTGGTAACCACAGGACTCTCGTAACCGTCCTTCACGGCCTTGGCCATCAGGATGGTAGTCTCGGTCATGTTCTGGCTATTGCCCTCGGTCCAAGTCAGACCGCCGTCAACACTGTAATAAATGGTGGCACCCTCGGGACCAGTGATGGTCACATCCTGAGGCGTGTCGTAGGTGCCGCTGGCCAGCGAGAAGGTGGGTGCTGCAACAACGGGCACGGGTTTGAATACATAGATCGCGGATGCAGTGCCATCGCCCTCGTGTGCATAGCCGTCGGTAACGGTAACGGTCAGGTTCACATTGCCCACAGTGCTGCGGGTGATGACAATGCCGGTAGCGGCGTCATAGTTCTGAGCCTCGCCACCGTCAATCTGATAAGCAACAGTGTAGTCGCCGAGCGTCTTGTCGACAGCAACGGTAACATTCACAACATCGCCCACGATGTACTCGCCACCGTCGGGATTCAGCGTGATCTCGATAGCGGGAGCGGCAGCAAACTTGTAGACAGCACTCTTGGTGCCCTCGGCTGCATGCTCGTAGGCGTCGGTAACGGTAACGGTCAAGTTCACCTGACCGGCCTCGTCGCTCGTGATGTCGATGCCCTTCTCGGGATTGTAGGTCTGCGGCTCACGGGTGAAGTTGGTCGTGTAGGTGATGGTGTAGTCACCGATATTGTTCTGGATATTGCTAACCTTGACATTCACCTTGTCACCAACGGTGTACTCGCGTGAAGGTGATGGCATCAGCGGCAGCAATGTTGAAGACGAAGTTCTGAGTAGCCTCGGTGGAGTGCTCGTAAGCATCCTTGACGGTAACCGTCAGGGTGACCTCGCCAACCTCGGCGGTCGGAATCGTCACATAGCCGTTCTCGTCGGGAACGAGTTCGGTATCACCAATCGTGTAGGTAATGGTGTAGTCACCGATGGCATTCTGGACATTGTCAACCTTAACCTTCACCTCATCGCCGACGGTGTAATTCGTCACATCAGTGTTCAGCGTGAATGTGATGGCATCGGCGGCGGCAACATTAATGGTATAGGTTGCAGTAGTGCCCAGATAGTTGTCGTTCTCAGCACCGGTAGCGGTGATGATAGCGGAACCAGTACCGACGATGGTCAGTTTGCCCGTTGCCGGGTCAATAGTGGCCACGCCTTCGGGATCGATGCTGTAGGTGACAGCCAGTCCGGCCTCGTTGGTCAGGGCGTTAGCAGGAGC
>ONYP01000039.1 GCA_900322135.1 uncultured Prevotellaceae bacterium | reverse complement strand
GGTGCTGCGCTCGCCTGTGATGTGACCTTCAGTCCCGCCGAGGGGGATGTGGGTAACAGTACCGGTGCTGCTGGTCCCGTTCAGATTTTCAAAGACGATATTTCCGTCGCAATCAGCAACGGCTTGGTCAACACTTCGCAATACCGCGTCTACAAGGGCCAGACCATCACCATCTGCTCCGAGGTGGGTGACCTGACCCGGATTGAGTTCACCTGCACCGCTGCGGGTGATGTGCAGTACGGCCCTGCCGGCTTTGTGGCCGACACTGGCGATTACTCCTGGGAGAACAACCTGGGCGTTTGGTCAGGCCGTGCGACGTGTGTAACCTTCACCGCTATGAAGTACCAGGTGCGCATCACATCGATCAAGGTCACCTATGACTGCGAGGGCACGCTCCTGAATCCCGTCATCACTCCGCCCAGCGGCACTTACTACGAGCCCATCGAGGTGAGCATGTCCTGCCCGACCGAGGACGCCACCATCCATTACACCGTGAACGGCAGCACACCCACTGCCGAGTCGCCCGAGTACACCGCGCCCTTCACCCTGGACAGCGATGCCACGGTCAAGGCTGTCGCCGTCCTTGACGGTGAGACAAGCGATGTGGTGGTTGCCGAATATGCGTTCGGCCAGGCCGGTGATGTGGGTTCTATCGCCGAGGCCGTGACCCAGTCCGATGACCAGACCGTTCGCTTCACCCATCCAGTGAAGGTGCTGGCCCAGCATGGGCGTCGCCTGTTCATTACTGATGAGACGGGCTGCGCCCTGATTTACGGCGACTGCGGGCAGGTCTATGTCAACGGCGACATCATCCCCGGCGGATTTGTTGTCACTAAGACAACCTATAACGGCGAGCCCGAGTTCACCAATCCTCAGGGTATGCTCCCCGCCATCGGCAACGAGCCCGTCAGGCCCTTGGAAATCACTGCCGACCAGGTGGGTCACGACCTGTTTGCCCACTATGTGCATCTCGACAAAGCGACCTTCAGCATGGACGGCAACAATTACACGCTCACCGACGAGCAAGGCAACACCTGCGCCGTCTACTTCGAGTCGATGGGTGTGTCGGCCCCCTACGACCTGAGTTCCTCCTATGAGGTTTATGCCGTTGTGGGCTCCTATGGCCGGGATAATATCATCTACCAGTTACTGCCCGTCGACCTGCACGGCATCGGCCCTTACCCTGATTTGGGCTTGTGCACGCTGGGCTCCGTCCCCGATAACACGCCCATTGTCTTCAGCCACAATGCGGTTGTCGTCTATCAGTATAACAATTACCTGTATCTGAAGGATGATTGCGGTTACGGTCTGGTTTACGGTCCCACGGGCCAGACCTACAACACCGGTGATGTCATCCCGCCAGGATGGGGTGGCATCAAGAAGACCTGGAGCGGCGAACCCGAACTCGGCAATCCCTCAGGCTTCCAACCCGCCGTCGACCATGTGTTGCTGGAACCCGAAGTCATCAACTTGACCGATGTGGGGCATGACCGATGGGCTCATCTGGTGATGCTCAAGCATGTGCGCATCGACTATGACAACAGGTTGATTATTGACGATGAAGGCCACAGTATTCCCTATTATCCGCAGTTGCCCTATCCGGTGGATCCCGATACATATTTGGACTTGACAGGTGTCATCACCTCCTATGGTAGCACCAATACCGTCTACCAGTTGATGATTATCGACATGGGCGCTATCATTCCGCCTCCCCCCGGCGTGTGCTGCATCAGTGAACTGCAGGAGTATCCCCAAGGACAGGTGGTGCCGTTCATTTGCCCGTTGACGGTGATTTACCAGCATGGAAACTACCTCTATGTGAAGGACTCCTGTGGTGAGTACGGCGTGATGTACGGCCAGGTTGGCGGCCCCTTTGAGAACGGTGACCTCATCCAGGGAAGCGTTAAATGGTCGCTTTATCAGGGCAATGTCCAACTCCTTCCCGTGGGAGAATGGGAGAAAGTCGGCGAGACCGATCCCGTTGAGCCCGAGGAGATGCCCGTCGAGGAGATTAGCCAGGATATGATATACCGCTATTTCTGTTTCCTGGATGTGAAAATTGTCATCGGTGACGACGGCAATGCCTATATCGATGACGGGACAGGCTTAATCCGTTTGTTTGACAAGTTCGACTGCGGGATTGAAGGTGGGGCGTATGACCCCTGTGATGTGAACCGCGATGGCGAGGTGAACATCGCCGATGTGAATGCTGAACTCGCCGAGATTCTGGGTGTCGCTGCGACAAGGCTGGACACCGCATGGCTGGCCGAGGGCTTTGACCCCGATGCGACCTACGATGTGTGGGGTTTCCTGAGTGTCTACAAGGGCGAAATGGAACTCTACCCCGTCAGGATTGTGCGCCACGGTTCGGGTGATGTGCCCGACAATCCCTATGATGTGAACGGCGACGGCGAGGTGACCCTGGCCGATGTGAACTGCATCATCGACCACATCATCACCCACTAACCGGACCGAACACGGTATAACCAACGCCCTGGCACTCTGCGATGAATGCCGGGGCGTCGTTTTTTTCCGTTTGTCGTTGTTTACTTGAAGAAGCGGCCGACGACGGGCAGTTTGGCCAGCATCGGTCCCAGGTGCTCCCTGCGGTAGATGAGGCCGGCGAACAGCAACAGCAGCACTGTGCGGTAGGCCAGCGCGAGCCACATGTTCTCGATGGGCAGCATCATGGCGGCGAACAGGATGCCGGCCACGACGGTGTAGAGCAGGATGTCGCGCAGCGGGTACTTAATGGGATTGTACTTCTGCCCCACAAAGTAACTCAGCACCATCGCGGTGCCGTAGCCCGCAAAGCCGGCCCAAGCGCATGCCATGTAGCCGAACTTGGGCACGAACAGGATGTTCACGAGGATGAGCACTGCACAGCCGATGCCCGAGAAATATGCGCCCCAGATGGTCTTGTCAATCAACTTGTACCAGAACGACAGGTTGAAGTAGATGCCCATCATGATTTCGGCTGCCATGACGATGGGCACGACCTTGAGGCCCGACCAGTAATCAGGGGCAATGATATACTTGAACAGGTCAATCCACGCCATCACTGCCAGGAAGGCCAGCAGGGTGAAGATGATGAAGTAGCGCATTGCCTTGGCATAGGTCTCGTGGCTGTCTTTCTCCTTCTCCTTGCTGAAGACAAAGGGCTCGTAGGCGTAGCGGAAGGCTTGGGTGATGAGCGCCATGATCATGGCTATCTTGACGGCGGCGCCATAGATGCCCAGCTGCGATTGCATGTCGGCTTGATGATAGATTTTGGGGAACATCATCTTGTCGAAGGTCTGGTTCAGGATGCCGGCGATGCCCAGCACCAGGATGGGCCAGGCATACTTGAGCATGCGCTTCAACAGCGACCAGTCAAACTTGTACTTGATACCCACCAGCTCTTTCCAGAAGAAGAAGGTTATCAGGCCCGTGCAGAACAGGTTGATGAAGAAGGCGTAACCCACGCCCACGCTGGGGTCGTAAATCTTGCCGACGATGTCGGGGTGGCTCTTGTACAGGGCTGGCAACCCGACGAAGTAGAGCAGGTTAAGCCCGATGTTCAGGAAGATGAACAGCAGCTTGAGGGCGGCGAACTTCCATGGACGGCCCTGGTAACGCAGGTAGGCGAACGGGATGCACTGGAACGCGTCCAGTGCCACCACAGCCGCCATCACCCAGACATACTCGGGATGGGCTTCGTAGCCCATCCAGCTTGACAAGCCGGGCAGGAAAGCGAGCACGAGCAGCACGAACAGCAACGAGGTGGAGCCCACGCTGATGAGTGTGGTGCTGTAGACGGTGTTGGGGTTCTCCTCGCTCTTGTTGGCAAAGCGGAAGAAGGTGGTCTCCATGCCGTAGGTCAAGATGACCAGCAGCAGAGCCACATAGGCATAGATGTTGGTGATGACGCCATAGCCACCCGAGGCGGCCGACAGTTTGGCGGTGTATAGGGGCACGAGCAGGTAGTTCAGGAAACGCCCGATGATGCTGCTCAAGCCGTAGATGGCAGTGTCTTTTAGCAGTGATTTTAGGTTAGCCATAGTTTCAGTAAGTAATTAATAATTAATAGTTAACAAATAAGAGTTAGTTAAGAGTTAATCGTTAACAGTGAACAGATAATAGATAAAAGTTGATTTCGGATGGACTGATGCCAACTGTTAACTGTTCATTGTTAACTGTTCTCTAAAAAATGCTGCCCACCTCGCCAGGGCGTTCGCGCTTCAGGTGGTTGTAGGCGAGCATCGTGGCTTCGCGGCCTCGCGGGGTGCGGTTGATGAAGCCCTCCTTGATGAGGTAGGGCTCATAGACCTCCTCGATGGTGCCGGCGTCCTCGTTCATCGCCGTGGCGATGGTGTTCAGGCCCACGGGACCGCCGTTGAACTTGTCGATGATGGTCAGCAAAATCTTGTTGTCAATCTCGTCGAGGCCGTATTTGTCGATGTTGAGCGCCTCGAGGGCATAGCGGGCGATGTCCAGGTCGATGCGTCCGCTGCCCTTGACCTGTGCGAAGTCGCGCACGCGGCGCAGCAGCGAGTTGGCGATGCGAGGCGTGCCGCGGCTGCGCAGTGCAATCTCGATGGCGGCCTTGTCGTCGATGGGCACTGCCAGCAGGCGCGCCGAGCGGCGGATGATGCCCTCGAGCACCTTGTGGTCATAGTATTCCAGATGGCAGTTGATGCCGAAGCGGGCTCTGAGCGGCGAGGTCAGCAGTCCGCTGCGGGTGGTGGCGCCGATGAGGGTGAACGGTGCGAGTGTCAGCTGCACCGAGCGCGCGCCGGGGCCCTTGTCAATCATGATGTCGATGCGGTAGTCCTCCATCGCGCTGTAGAGGTACTCCTCAACGATGGGGCTCAGGCGGTGAATCTCGTCGATGAACAGCACATCGTTCTCGTCGAGCGAGGTCAGCAGGCCCGCCAGGTCGCCCGGCTTGTCGAGCACGGGACCCGATGTCACCTTGAAGCCCACACCCAACTCGTTGGCGATGATGTTGCTCAGCGTCGTCTTGCCCAGGCCTGGTGGGCCGTGGAACAGCACATGGTCCAGCGACTCGCCACGCAGCTTGGCGGCAGCGACAAACACGCGCAGGTTCTCGATAATCTTGTCCTGCCCGGCAAAGTCCTCAAAGCGCACGGGCCTCAGCGCCCGCTCAAAATCCTGATCGGTCTTCAACGACTCCTGTCTGATGTCAAATTCTTTATCCATACTTAACTACAAAGATAATCATTTTAAAGGACAATTCAAACAACTTGCCCAACATTTTTTTTTTAAACAGCGATAAATGCCAGAATGAGCAAAGCAGGCGGCCCGCTTGTTAAACAGGCGGGGGCAAGTGCCCTTCCGTTAAACTACAGGGCCGTGGAGCGAGCCGGTGGCTCGCAATACACCGACGGGGCTGATGGGCGACCGAGGAGCGGGCGGGGCGTTTATTTCAGGTAGGGGGCGGTGATGCTGGCGGGGGCGGTGAGCATGGCGCGTGGGGTGCCCTGGTAGACGATGGTGCCGCCGAGGTCGCCGGCGCCGGGGCCGAGTTCGATGACATAGTCGGCAGCCTTGATGACATCGGTGTTGTGCTCGATGACATAGACGGTGTTGCCCATGTCGACCATCTGCTCGAACAGGTCGATGAGGTGTCGCACATCCTTGAGGTGCAGGCCGTCGGTGGGTTCGTCGATGATGAAGACGCCTCGCTGTCCGCCGTCGTCGATGGGTGCGGTGTACTGCTGCAGGTAGGAGGCTATCTTGAGTCGCTGCAGTTCGCCGCCGGAGAGTGTGCTGAGGGCCTGGTTGAGGTGGAGGTAGTGCAGTCCTACCTCCATCATGGGTTTGAGTTTCTGCTCGATGGTGGTGCCCTTGAAGAACTCGCTGGCGCGTCTGACGGAGAGGTCCATTACCTGGGCGATGTTCATGCCGTCGAGGGTGTACTGCAGTGCCTCGGGGCTGTAGCGCAGTCCGTGGCAAGCCTCGCAAGTGGTCTCGATGTTGTCCATGAAAGCCATCTCGGCGATGACGACGCCCTTGCCGCCGCACACGGGGCATCCGCCCTTGCCGTTGAAGGTGAAGTACTGTTCCTTCATCTTGTGGGCGCGAGCGAATCGCTTGCGGATGTCGGGGGCGACATCCATATAGGTGGCGGGGGTGGAGCGGAGGCTCACGCCGATGTTCTTCTGGCTGACATAGACGACATTGCCGTGCTCACGGCGGAAGCACTCCATGAGCGAACTCTTGCCCGAGCCCGCCACACCTGCCACGGCAGCAAACACGCCCATGGGCAGATCGATAGAGATGTCCTTGAGGTTGTGGAGCGACGCGTGGCGCAGGGAAAATGTCGCTGCGGCCTGTCGGGGCTGCGCCTTGAAGTCACCGCGCTGGCTGAGCATCTGTCCCGTGCTGGTGCCGCTGTGGAGCAGCTGCCGGTAGTTGCCCTCGAAGATGATGCGTCCGCCCTGGCTGCCCGGTCCGGGTCCCAGGTCGACGATGTGGTCGGCGATGCCAATCATCTCGCGGTGGTGCTCGACGAGCAGGACGGTGTTGCCCGCATCGCGCAGGCGGCGCACGGAGTGTTTCATCTTCTCGATGTCGTGGTCGTGGAGTCCCGTGCTGGGTTCGTCGAGGATGTAGAGCACATCGGCGAGCGACGAGTTGATGTACTTGGCAATCTTGCAGCGCTGTGCCTCACCACCAGAAAGGGTGCCCACGCCGCGCTCCAGGCTGAGGTAGCCCAGGCCGATTTCCTCGAGCGCCGTGAGTCGCGCGCTGATGGCCTGCTTGATGTCGACGGCGAGCGGCGAGGTGAGCGCCTTGACCCACTGGTTGAGGCGGGTGATGGACATGGCGCAGGCGTCGGCGATGTTGATGCCGTCAATCTTGCAGGAGAGCACGCGGGGGCTGAGGCGCGAGCCGCCGCAGTCGGGGCAGACGCCCATGTTGAGCATGGGGTTGAGGACGGCGGCATGGAGGAGTCCCTCCTCGCTGTTGATGATGCTGCGGTACATGCGCGGGATGATGCCCTCATACTTTGCCGACTTGGGCCAGTTGGCGGGCGGGTTCTTGAGGCGAATCTGGGGGCTGTTGAGGAAGAGGTCGAGTTCCTCGGGGGTGTAGTCCTTGATTTTCTTGTCGAGGTCGAACAGGCCGCTGTGGGCGTAGCGTATCCATCGCCAGCCGCCCTTGCCGAAGGCGATGTAGTGGATGGTGTCCTCGTCGTTGAGGCTCTTGTCGAAATCGACGAGTTTGTGGATGTCCAACTCGCGTATCTCGCCCAGGCCCGAGCAGCGGGGGCAACTGCCCTCGGGGTGGTTGAAACTGAACGACTCGGCATAGCCCACGAAGGGCTGTCCAACACGCGAGAAGAGCAGGCGCAGCAGTGCGGCGATGTCGGTATAGGTGGCCACGGTCGAACGCGAGTTCTGGGCGGGCTTCTTCTGGTCGATGACGATGGCGATGGGGAGGTTCTCGATGGCGTCGACATGGGGCCTGCCGTACTTGGGGAGGTACTGCTGCACGAACGAGGGGAAGGTGTCGTTCAACTCGCGGCGGGACTTCGCCGCGATGGTGTCGAGCACGAGCGAACTCTTGCCGGAGCCCGAAACGCCCGTGAAAACCGTGATCTGATGCTTGGGAATCTCGAGCGAGATGTCCTTGAGGTTGTTCTCTCTCGCTCCCTTGATGATAATCTTGTCGCCGTTCATGGCTGCAAAGATAGTGATTTTTTCTGGAATGGCTGGAGGGACTGGATGCTCTAGAATCTCTAGATGCTCTAGATGTTCTAGAATCTCTAGATGCTCTAGATGTTCTAGATGCTCTAGATTTTCTAGAGTTTTTCTAGAGGTGTTGTGGCTTTTTTAGTAAATTTGCGGGGATAATTGACAGCTATGGAGAAAAAAGATAATAGGCAACCTGCCCAGCAACTGGAATCGGTGTTGCGAAAACAGACCAACTGGAAGAACCTGTGGTTCTACCAAAAGACGGTTGTGCTGTACCAGATGACCTATGTCTTTACTAAGCGTTTCCTGCCCCTTTACGGAGACCGCACGGTGGACCAGATGCTGCAGGCGGCCCGCTCGGGCAAGCAGAATATCGTCGAGGGTTCAGCCGATGGGGTGACATCAATGGAAATGGAGTTGAAGTTGCTCAATGTGGCGCGTTCGAGTATCCAGGAACTCTTAGAGGACTATGGGGATTATCTTCCTGCTCATCGTCTGACAAAATGGACACCTGGGCACCCTCGCTATGACCAAATGCTTACCTATTGCCGTGAACACAATGATCTCGGAGATTATGAGCCATTTTTCGAGAAATGGACCGACGAGGAAGCGGCAAATGTCGCCATCACTTTGTGCCACATGGTGGACAAAATGATGATGACATATCAGCAGAAGAAAGAGAAGGAATTCATCACCGAGGGCGGGATACGCGAACGCATGACGGCGGCACGGCTCGGCTACCGCACTAACCAACGCGAGACCATTGAAGAACTCATCCGAGAGGTGGAAGCCCTCAAAAATGAAAACGCGATACTGAAAGAGAAAATCAAGCGATTGGGAGGTGAACTATAGAGGTTCTAGATGTTCTAGATGCTCTAGATTTTCTAGAGTTTATAGAGGAGGGGGAGATTTGAGAAAGGAGGCGGGCCTCATTGGCCTGCCTCCTTTGTCGGTTGCGGTGATTATTGGAATCACTTTTTGTATTTGTACTTGACGCCCAGGTTGTACATGATGAAGGACTGGATGTCGGTGTACTCGTCGATGATCTTGCTGATGGGCTTGCTGTGTCCGTGACCTGCCTTGCTGTCGATGCGGATGAGCTTGGGCTGGTCGCCGGTGTTGCAGTACTGCAGCTCGGCTGCATACTTGAAGCTGTGGGCGGGCACTACGCGGTCGTCGTGGTCACCGGTGGTGACGAGGATGGCGGGGTAGTGGGTGCCGTCGTTTTTGATGTTGTGCAGGGGCGAGTAGTCACGCAGGTACCGGAACATCTCGGGGCTGTCGTCGCTGCGGCCGTAGTCGGGGGCCCAGTTCCAGCCGATGGTGAACTCGTGGTAGCGCAGCATGTCCATCACACCCACCTGGGGCACTGCAGCGGCGAACAGGTCGGGACGCTGGTTAACGACAGCGCCGACGAGCAGACCGCCGTTGCTGGCACCGTTGCAGGCGAGTTTCTTGGGGTTGGTGTAGTTGTTGTCGATGAGCCACTCGGCAGCGGCGATGAAGTCGTCAAAGACATTCTGCTTGTTCATCTTGGTGCCGGCCTGGTGCCATTCCTCGCCGTACTCGCCACCGCCGCGCAGGTTGACATAGGCGCAGATGCCGCCGCAGTCCATCATGGCGAACAGGGTGCGGGTGTAGGTGAAGGCGGGGTTGAGGCTGACATTGAAGCCGCCATAGCCGTAGAGGAAGGTGGGACGCTGGCCGTCACGCTTGAGTCCCTTCTTGTAGACGAGGAACATGGGGATGCGCGTGCCGTCCTTGCTGTTGAAGAACACCTGCTCGGTGACATAGTCCTCGCTCTTGAGGTTGACCTTGGGCTGGAAGAACAGGTCGCTCTTGCCGGTCTCGAGGTCATACTTGTAGATGGCGCCGGGGAAAGTGTAGCTGGCGAAGCTGTAATAGACCTCCTTGGCGTCCTTCTTGGCGCTGAAGCCCACAGAGCCGTAGGTGGGGAGCTGAATCTCGCGGATGAGACGGCCGTTCAGGTCGTAGAGGTAGGGGTGGCTCGAAGCATCCTTGTCGTAGGTGAGGATGAACTTGTGGTCGGCCATCACAGCGCCCGTGAGCACCGACTCCTGCTCGGGGATGAACTCGGCGCAACTGGCGGGAGACAAGGTCTCGGCATCGTAGGTGATGATTTTGCCCTTAGGGGCGTTCTCGTTGGTCATGACATAGATTTTGCCGTTGTCGATGCCGATGATGCCGCGCTCATACTTCATGCCGCCAATGAGCTGCACATAGTGGGGGTTGCGGTCCTTGAGGTCCTTGACATAGATGTCGTTGCCCTCGGCGTCGCTCTTCCACAGGATGACATAGCGCTCGTCCTCGCTGACGCTCACCTGGTGGAAGTGCAGCGGTTCGCTCTTGTCCTGATACTCGACATAGTCCTGGCTCTGGGGAGTGCCCAGCTTGTGGTAATACACCTTCTGGAACTCGTTCTTGGACGACTTGGCATCCTCGGGGGCGTCATAGCCGCTGTAGAAGAAGCCGTCGCCGAGCCACTGGGCGTCGGTGAACTTGGCCCAGACGATGTGGTCGTCGAGCACGCGGTCCTCCTTAAGGTCCTTGACGAAAATCTCGTTCCAGTCACTGCCGCTGCGGGTGATGACATAGGCGAGGTAGCGGCCGTCGTTGGAGAAGTCCAACTGCTGCAGGGCCACGGTGCCGTCGTCGCTCAGCGTGTTGGGGTCGAGCACCATGCGGTGGTTGCCGTTGGGGTCATACTCGTAGAGGACGCTCTGGTTCTGCAGACCGTCGTTCTTGAAAAAGTAGAATTTGTCCTTCACCTTGAACGGTGCGCCCATCTTCTCGTAGTTGGCGAGTTCGGTGATGCGCTTTTTCACATCCTTGCGGAAGGGGATTTTGTTCAGGTAGTTCTGGGTGACCTTGTTCTGGGCTGCGACCCACGCCTCGGTCTCGGCGCTGCGGTCATCCTCGAGCCAGCGGTACGGGTCTTGCACCTCGGTGCCGAAATAGGTGTCAACGGTATCCACGCGACGGGTGTCGGGATAGTTGATGCGAGCCTGTGTCGTCACAGCCGATGCCGTGATCAGTGCGCTCATAAGTAGAATCCTTTCTTTTCTCATTGTTATTGGTCTTTAGTACTAAGTTATTGGTCTTCAGTTCTGGATGGAGGCGATGACATTGAGGAGGGTCTGGCCTACTTCGGCGAGGGTGGCGGGGTCGATGCCGTCGATGGTGTCGTTCACCGTGTGCCATACCGAGCAGAAGCCCGTCTCGCTGTCGCTGCGCATGTCGATGATGTCGATGCAGGGGATGCCGGCCTGGTTGACGAACACATGGTCGTCGGTCACGGCACCGCCATTGGCATTGATGAAGTGGCTGCCCGCCGCATTCTTCCAGACGAGGTCAACAAACCCGCCGGCATACTGCAGCGAGTAGTACTCGCGGGTGAATGTGGCGTCGCTGGCTCCCACCATGTCGAGCAAGATGCCGAACAGCGGCTTGTAGCCCTGCACATGCGGGTGCTTGGTCCAGTACTGTGTGCCCAGTCCCCACGATTCCTCGATGTCGTTGATGCCCATGTCCTCGGCATCCACCAGCACGATGTCGATGCCCAGGGTGGTGCCTTGATCCTTGAGTTGTCGGGCGAGTTGCAGCAGCACTGCCACGCCGCTGGCGCCGTCGTTGGCACCCATGACGGGCTTGCTGTGGTTAGCGGGGTCGAGGTCGTTGTCGGCCCAGGGGCGGGTGTCCCAATGGGCGAGCAGCAACAGGCGTTGGCTGGCCTCGGGGTTGATGGTGCCGATGATGTTCTTGATGCCAATCATGTTGCCCTGGCCCGTCTTTACCTGTGCCTGCTGCACGATGACCGTGTCACAGGAGGCCTCGAGCGTGTTTTTGAGCCAGTCGGCACACTGGGCGTGCTGGGGCGTGCCGGGCACGCGGGGGCCAAAAGCGCACTGCTGGCGCGCCATCTCGAGGGCCGCGTTGCCGTCAAATGCCGCCTTGGCTGCCGTGGCAGTCGTTGCCGTAGTGTCGCCACTGTTATCGGCCGCCGTGGTGTTGCCAGCATTGCCGCATGCTGTCACCAGCGTTGCCAGTACAATATATAATAATGTCATTTTCATAGCGGGAGATTAAAATGAGAAGATGCGGTATGTCTTGTTCCGCTGTGATGCGGATACGACATACCGCATCCTTTAAAGTTGGTTTTAGATGCGATGTTAATTACTTGCTCTCAGGAGCAGCCTCGTTCTTTGCGGGAGCCTGGGCCTGTGCGGGAGCGGCCTCACTCTTGGCAGGAGCCTGAGCGGGAGCAGCCTCACTCTTGGCAGGAGCCTGAGCGGGAGCAGCCTCGCCGTTGGCGGGAGCCTGAGCGGCCTCGCCTTGGGTGGCGGGAGTCTCAAAGTTGGGACCCTGGGTCTCATTCTGGTGCACCTTCTGGAGTGCAGGCTTGTCATCAACGATCAGCTTGGGAGCAAAGATGGCAGACATGATACTCAAAGCGCAGATAAATGCTGCAAGTCCCCAAGTTGCTTTTTCAACGAAATCGGTGGTCTTGCGCACGCCCATGAACTGGTTATAGTTGTTCACATTGGCAGCCAGACCGCCACCTTTAGATTTTTGAATAAGGATGACACCGATTAACAGAATCGGTGTACATTTTTTCTTATTTTTTGTCGTTTAGTGTCTCATTTAGGACCAATTTGGCCAAAAATCGAATTTGGTCTGCAAAGTAAATACTTTTTTCTGGATATTTCAAACTTAATTCTTTAATAATTTCAAGAGCCCTGGAATATTTGTGTCTGGCGATGTACATTTTGGCCAAACTTTCGCTGAGCATGGACCCATCGGTTTCGGTAGGATTGTCGATGTTGTCCTGGGCAATCTGGGCCTTCTCCTCTTCTCCCACGGGATTGACGATAGGGGTGTGGGCTGCTTGCTCTCCCAGTTGCATTTGCTCGGCGATGAATTGGTTGATGAGTTCGTCCTGCGAGTCACCGCCAGTGAGTTGTATGTCGTGTTCCTGCTTCTCCTGTGCAGCCAGCACATCGGCATAGTCGGGCTGTGGATTGAAGATGGCGCGGCTGATGGCTTCGACCTCGTTGGGGCTGGACTTGCCGTAGTTGCTGAGGAAGCGGTCGATGGTGGTGTCGGTGTCGGGGGACTCGGGCAAGGTCTCGGGCGGGTAGAACCCCGACAACGAGGCCGCGTCGTCGCCCAGGACGAGAGACAAAGCCCGCCGGTCGGGGAAGGCAAGTGACAGCCTGGCCAGCACATCCTCGTTGCCCTTGGTGCCATTGCGCTTGAGGAAAAGCAGAGCGGGCATGACGCTATAGGGCGTGTCGTGCTCGGCGCGTTCCAGCCACTCCCTGGTCACATCGATGTTGTCATCGTTGACCATGCGCTTGATATCCTCAATCCATGTAGTTGCGTTTGTCATGAAAACAAATTGCTACGCCTGCTCTTCTACCAAAAATCGTGCCAAAGTCGCTAGAGGCCTGTTTTACCAGTCGCCCAGTGTGGCGTTGAAAATCAGGTCAGACAGGTCCTTGCATATCTGGTTGCATAATTCGTCTTGGACATCGACCAGCAATTCGCTGCTCGAGAAGTCGCGGTAAGCACTGAAGGACAAGTCCTTGCTGAGGCTCTGGTTCTTGTTGTTGATGTACTTGACCTTGACCGAGATGGTCAGGCGCGTCTGGCTGGCGTAGGCATCCTCGCCGACGGCCTGGGGCGACAGCTGGTAGTTGGTGATTTCACCCTCCATGCGCAGGTCGGCATTGTTGCCGTCGATGACGCGCAGGCGCGTCTGCTGGGCAATCATGTCGGTCATGCGGTTCTCAAACATTGACTGCAGGGGCGGATATACCAGCGCGGCACGGATGGGGAACTCGCCGAACGAGATGGTCTTATAGACATTGTAGTCGATCGACGCGCCGTTGAGCGTGTAGCGCGGTATGCATGCCTGCCATGTGGCAGTGGCGATGACCAGTGCCAGGATGATGAAGAGCCGTTTCACTGCCGTTCCAGATTGTATTGCTTGATTTTACGGTACAGGGTGCGCTCCGAGATGTTGAGCTCTTGGGCGGTGAGTTTGCGTCGGCCGTTGTTGCGGCGCAGGGCATTCTCGATGGTCTCGCGTTCGGTCTCGTCAAGCGTCTTGACCGTCTCGCCCTCGACATCCATGGCAGCCACTTCGTCCACGCGTCCCAGGTCTTGGGGTTGGAGTTGCATGCTGCGGTAGGGCGACTGGTTCTCACTGGTTGAGCCGCCCATCTCGAGCAAGGGGCTTGTCTCGCGTTTGAGTTCATGCACATTGGATGCGACATGGGTCGACGGACCTGCCGACTCCAGCCGTTTCTTGATGGCCTCAATCTCGGCACGCATCGACAGGATGAGCGTGAACAGCTGCTCGCGCTCGGCATTGTAGTCGTAGGAGGGCTGTGACTGCACTGTGAGAGCCTTGTCTCGGTTGCTGGGCATGTATTGGCTCAGCGTGGCAGCGTCAACCACATTGCCCGCCTCAAACAGGGCGACCTGCTCGATGACACTCTTGAGCTGACGCACATTGCCGGGCCAGTGGTAGGCCTTGAGCAGGCGCTGGGCGTCATCAGCCAGGGTGACCTCGGCAGTGCGGTTGACATTGATGAAGTTGCGCAGGAACAGGCGTGAAAGCAGTAGCACATCATCGCCGCGCTCGCGCAGTGGCGGCACATTGATCTGCACTGTCGAGAGTCGATAATACAGGTCCTCGCGGAACTTGCCATCCTTGACAGCCTGCAGCATATCCTTGTTGGTGGCGGCAACGACGCGGATGTTGGTCTTACGCACGGTGCTGTCGCCCACACGCAGGTATTCGCCGTTCTCGAGCACACGCAGCAGTCGCGCCTGGGTGCTCATGGGCATCTCGGCCACCTCATCGAGGAAGATGACACCACCGTCGGCTTCCTCAAAGTAACCCTTATGGTCGGCGATGGCGCCGGTGAACGAGCCCTTGACATGGCCAAACAGTTCGCTGTCGATGGTGCCTTCGGGGATGGCGCCGCAGTTGACTGCGATATACTTCTTGTGCTTGCGTGGGCTGCTCTCGTGGATGATCTTGGGGAAAGACTCCTTACCCGAGCCGCTCTCGCCGATGATGAGTACACTCAGGTCGATGGGGGCCACGAGCATGGCGCGGCGGATGGCGCCAATGAGTGCGGGCGACTCGCCCACGATGCCAAACCGCTGCTTGATGCTGCGGATGTTGTTGTCGGTTATTGTTGCCATTTTTTCATTTTATAGGTTTCTGATTTCAGGAAAGCGCCCAGTTCCTCGGGCGTCTTGTATTGTGCGTACTCCTCGGGCATGATGGGGTCATGCACGCTGACGCGGAAATTGTAACTCTTGCGACGGAACATCTCGGAGGGCAGCCTGAGCGTCCTGAGTTTCCAACTGATGGCACCCAGCACGAGCGAAATCCAGCTGTTGTGCCCGTGGATGTAGATGGGGATGACGGGCACCTTGAGTTTCTGGATCAGCCTCATGATGACGGGTTGCCACTCGCGGTCTTCCACACGCAGTTTCCAGGTGAGTTTGCTCACGGCACCGGCGGGGAAGAACCCCATCGGGTGCCCTTGCTTGACATGTTTCATCGTGTCGCTGATGCCCTGCATCGACACGGCGCGCTTGGCGGGGTCGTTGCTGGCCAGGGCGTCGACGGTGATGAAGTTGGGCATCATGCCGCCAATCTTGCTCAGCATCATGTTGACCATGAACTTGTAGTCGGGGCGGTGGGTGCCGATGATGTGTATCATCATCACGCCGTCGACGGCGCCAAAGGGGTGGTTGGTCACCGTGATAAAGGGTCCCTCGGGCAGGTTGTCGAGCACCTCGCCGTTATCGTAGGTGATGGTGGCATTCAGGTCCTTGAGCACTCCGGTGCAGAAGGGCACGCCCGGCGTGTGGCAGTTGTGGCCGTGAATCCAGTTGGCGTCGTCCATGTCGAGCAGGTGGAACAGCCACTTGACCAGTTTGGGCTTGCCGTCAAAAAACGGCGCCATCTTGCGGATGTCGTCATAGTCCAGAATGTCGGGCTTGATGGGCATGGGCTGTTGTGCTTGTTCCTGTTGCTCTTGTGGTTCGTTTTGAATTATCTTGTTTTCTTCCATGAAATGCTTATTTTCTTTTTTGGGACTGCAAAGATACGATGTTTTTCGGGAACTGACACAATGCAAATGTTAAAATATGACATTTTGGCAGAAAACGACTTTGTTCAACACTCTTCCCGCTCCATCGCCACTAGTGCAAATGGGTATAATAAATGTCCGTGAATGAGGCGATTGCTCATTCGCGGACATGAATCGTTCTTGAGTGGGTGGCCCTTATTTGTCGGTCTCGGCTGGCTTGGGCGCCTCTTGATAGGGGTTAGGCTTGACGAGGTCGCTGTCGCGCTCAATCTTGGTGACAACGCATTTGGAGTTGCCGCGCCACAGGACTTTGCCCTTGTACTCATCGTAGGTGAGGATAACGCGCTGGCCGTTCTGGGCCCATCGCTTGGCGTCGCTCATGAGGCTGTCGGAGGCGATGCTGAACTTGAAATCGCTCTTGATGGCCCCGATATCGCCGTCCACATAGCCCTCGCTGATCATCTCCCCCTCAAAGGTCTGGAAGATGGAGCCTTCGATGCTCACTTTCATAATCCATCCCTTTTCTTGACTGATGCGATAGGGGTGGAAATAGTACTGCCAAACCCACCATCCCAGGAAGAGTGCCATCGCCACGATGATGAGCATGAGCAGCATCTTGACCGAATTGCCGCGGCGCTCGATAGTGGCCTCCTTGATTTCGCGCTCCTCGCGCTCCTGCTCGGTCTCTTGGTGGACCGGGTGTTTCTCCTCGGGGACATTTTCGTCGGTGAAGTAGTCGTTGAAATTGTCGTCCATAGTTTTGAGTTGTTAGTTTCTAGTCCCTAGTTATTGTTTAGAGTTTGATTTCGTCATTGGTGGTGTCGACCACGGTCTTGCCGCTCTCGATGCGGCGGCGGTCGATGGCCATGCTGGCAAACGCGTAGATACCCAGCACGATGAGCAGCAGCGTCTGGAATCCCCACACGAGCATAGCGAAAGCCGATGCGTTGGGGTCGGGATTGTTGATGCTGAAGACGCCCACGCCATACAGCGAGAGCCCGAAGATGATGCCCAGATGCCAAGCGCCCAGGCCGCCGTTGGTGGGAACACCCATGCCGATGCTGCTGAATACAAACATCACGAGCACGGCCAGCACGCTCAAGCCGCTGGTAAAGGTGAACGCCTTGCAGGCCAGGTAGAGTTGCAGGAAATAGCAGCCCCAGATGAGGATAGTCAACAGCAGGAACCACCACTTGCCCTCCATGCGGGTGATGGCGGCGAAGCCTTCCCACAGGTTGCGAGCCATGAGTTGTATCTTTTTAATGATTTTGTTCTCGGTTTTCATCACCAGCAGCCATCCGATGGCAATGATGGCGATTGCGGTACCCATCCAGATGCGTCCGTCACTGGCGACATTGAGGAAGTTCTCCTTCATCTGCGGATAGGCGTCAAAGAACTTGGAGAAGTCGCTCTGTGCGAGCATGAAGGTGACCAGCGTCAACAGCAGCACGGTGAGCGTGTCGGTCAGTCGGTCGGCGACCATCGAGCCCATGACCTGGGTGACCGAGGCCTTCTGGCGGTTGGCGATGTAGCCGCAACGCCACACTTCGCCCAAGCGGGGGAAAGCCAGGTTGACGGCATAGGTGCCGAAGATGCTGTTGAGCACTGCGCTGAACGAGGGCTTCACATCGATGGCCTTGAGTTGGAGCCGCCACCGCAAGGCCCTGAAGACATGGCTCAAGATGCTCACCACGGCCACGGGAATGAACCACCAGTAGTTGACATCGGTCTTGAGCGTTGCCATCATGGCTTTGATGTCTACATTCTTGTACAAGAAGTACATCAGCCCTACGCCGATGGCGAGGGGGATACCGTATTTCACGAGATAGGATATGGTCTTTTTCACTTTTTTCTTCTCTTGATGAGTTAAAAACTTATGCCCGTAGCGGCAGGTCGGCAAAAAAATGCTATCTTTGCACATTACTAAAGCATGTCTCGATACTAAAGCATGTCTCGAGCGTGCAAAGTTAACAATAAATGGCAAATTATGCGGAAAGTTAAAGCAAAAAAGTCATTGGGGCAGCATTTCCTGACGGATTTGTCGATTGCCGAGCGCATCGCCCACACGCTGGACGACTTCAAGCACTTGCCAGTGCTTGAGGTGGGTCCCGGTATGGGCGTACTCACCCAATATCTGCTCGAGATGGGTCTGGACTTGACCGTGGTCGAACTTGACCATGAGAGTGTGGACTACCTCGAGGCCGCTTTCCCGCAACTGCATGGCCGCATCATCGGCGAGGACTTCCTGAAGATGGACCTCAAGCGGCTCTATGGAGACCAGCCGTTCTGTGTCATCGGCAATTACCCCTACAACATCTCGACACAGATTTTCTTCAAGGTGCTGGATTACCGCGACCAGGTCGCCTGCTGCAGCGGCATGCTGCAGCGCGAGGTGGCGCAGCGCATCGCCGAGCCGCCGGGCAGCAAGACCTACGGCATCCTGTCGGTACTGCTGCAGGCCTGGTATGACATCGAGTACCTGTTCACCGTCGACGAGCATGTGTTCAACCCTCCGCCCAAGGTGAAGAGCGGCGTTATCCGCCTGACGCGCAATGCGGTGACCGACCTGGGCGTTGACGAGCGCCTGTTCAAGAACATCGTCAAGCTCTCGTTTGGCCAGCGCCGCAAGATGCTGCGCAGCTCGTTGAAGCCGATTTTCGGTGCCAACCCGTCGCTGATGGAGGGCGATGTGTTCCGACAACGCCCCGAGCAATTGGGTGTCGACGATTTCGTCGCTCTGACGCGTCTCGCGTCATCGATGAGAGATTAGTAGTCAGTATTACTAAGGACTAAAGATTGAAAACTGAACAATGAAGGAATTTACCGAGGAGTATCTGTCAAACCTCAACGAACTGATAGATAATAAGGACGAGGAGCAGGTGAAGAACCAGATCCAGGACCTGCACCCCGCCGACATTGCCGAACTGGTGGGAGACCTCAATGACCAGGAGGCCCTGTTCATCATGCTGCTGCTTGATGACGAGACGGCAGCCGATGTGCTTGTCGAACTTGATGAGGACCAGCGCCACGACCTGATGGAACTGATGCCCAACGAGGAAATCGCCAAGCAGGTGGAACAGATGGATGCCGATGACGCCGTCGATGTGATCCAGGAACTTGACGAGGAGGACCGCCAGGATGTCATCAGCCACATCGACGATGTGGAGCAGGCGGGCGACATCGTGGACCTGCTGAAATATGATGAGGATACCGCGGGCGGTTACATGTCGACCGAGATGATTGTCGTGAACGAGAACATGTCGATGCCCGACTGCATCAAGGCAATGCGTCAGCAGGCCGAGGACCTTGACGAGATCTACAACATCTATGTCGTCGACGACGACAACCGCCTGAAAGGCCTTTTCCCCTTGAAGACCACCATCACCAACCCGTCGGCCAGCAAAATCAAGCATGTCATGGAGCCCGACCCCTTCAGCGTGCGCACCGATACCCATATCGAGGATGTGGCCCTCGACTTCGAGAAATATGACCTTGTGGCGATGCCCGTCGTGGACAGCATCGGTCGCCTGGTGGGAAGCATCTCGGTCGACGATATCATCGACCGCGTGCGTGAGCAGGGTGAAGACAACTATCAGTTGGCATCCGGTATCTGGGGCGACATCGAGTCCGACGACAATGTCTTCCGTCAGGTGCGCGCCCGCTTGCCGTGGCTGCTCATCGGCCTGGTGGGCGGTATCATCAACGCGATGATTCTGGACGGCGGCGAGGGTGATGCGACCCTGCTGCGTCTGTTGCCCGGCCTGGCATTGTTCATCCCCTTGATTGGCGGCACCGGCGGTAATGTAGGCACCCAGTCGAGCGCTATCGTCGTGCAGGGCCTTGCCAACGGCAGCCTGGACATCAAGCATGTGGGCAGGCACTTGTTCAAGGAGTTCAGCACCGCGCTCATCAATGCGCTGGTGATGGGACTGCTCATCTTCCTGTACGCCCGCTTCTTCCCGGTGGATAATGACCCCAAGATGTCCAACATCGCCGCCGCAGCCGTTACCGCGTCGCTGTTCCTGGTGGTGATGTTCGCCTCGCTGTTCGGCACGGTGGTGCCGCTGGTGCTGGAGCGATTGAAGATTGACCCTGCGATTGCGACCGGCCCGTTTGTGACGGTGACCAACGATATTGTGGGCATTACCATCTATATGGCCATCAGCGGCTGGCTCATGCGGCTCCTCACCGACCTGATGTAGCCTGAAGGGCTGGAATCTTTTCAACAACACAGACAACATCCAGGGCAAGAGCGGGAACATCCCTTCTTGTCAATCAGTTAAACCGATAAAATGTGATTAAGGCGATGGATTATAAGAAAGTATTTGAGACGATGGTGAATGAGACGGCCAAGTATCTCATCAACAACCGATTGAAATCAATGATACTGGGTCTCTCGGGCGGCTTGGACTCCACGGTGACGGCAGCCATCTGCCGTGCAGTGGTGGAATTGCACCCCGAGCAGCAGTTCAAGTTTATCGGCGTGAGCCTGCCCTGCACATCCAACAGTGTCGAGGAGAACGACTCGGCCATGCAGGCCATGCAGGCCTTCTGCACCGAGTACTGGGTGGAGAACCTGCAGGCCCAATATCTGCTGTTGAAGGCCACCTGTGAGCAGCGCTATGCGTCAACCCCCATCTCGCAGGGCAACATCAAGGCCCGCCTGCGCATGATATACCTGTATAACCTCGCCTCGGTGACAGGTGGTCTGGTGATGGACACCGATAACCTGACCGAGCACAACCTGGGCTTCTGGACCATCCATGGCGATGTGGCCGACTACAACCCCATCGGCGGACTGTGGAAGCATGAGGTCTACCAACTGTGCAAGTACCTCTTCACCGAAGTTTATGCCGATGAGAATGACCCGCGCCATCGGGCCCTGCGTGCCGCCTATGACATCATGCCCACCGACGGCAATGGCGTGGCAGCCGGCGGCGACATGGCGCAGATTGCTCCCGGACACACCTACGAGGATGTGGACGACATTCTGGACACCTATCTGCAGCATGGCGACGACGAGCAGGCGATGAAGCGCCTGAACGATGCCTACAGTGCCGAGACGGTGGAGCGTGTGCTGGCCCGTCATCGCGGCTCGGAATTCAAGCGCAAACGCATGCCGCTGGTCATCGAGCGCTCGCTCTACGACAACTAAACGGCTGGAACGAGAAGAATGATATAGCGTTGGCCCACTATAGGGTCAACGCTATTTTTAACTGTGCTTTCCCGGTGCGGCTTTTGTTGCCGATGAGGGGCGGGATGCGGTCGGCGCACGAGTAGCCTGGCACTCTCACCACGAAGCGTTTTCTCGGTCACCCGGTGTTTACTTGTTGTGGATGAGGCTGTCGATGTGCTGGATGAGTGGACGCAGGGTGGTCAGGCTGTCGGGAGTGAGCAGATCGGTGCGGAAGTCGGCCTGTTGGGGCTCCTTCTTGTCGATGACGATGTCACGCGAGCGTTCGTCGGTGAAGGCCATGACCTCGTCCTCGTCGATGCCGATGAGCACCATGTTCTTGCTGTTGAGGTAGCGGATGTAACTGGACAGGTAATCAAGCCAGTACTTGCGCACATGGAAACTCTCCACCTTCTGGCGGAAGACATTGTCGTTGAGCAGTTTGGTGAGGGTGTGCTCACCGGGTTGCATCTCGGCGATGACACGGCTGATGGTGGCCTCATACTCGTTGACCCACTCGTTCCAGTTGCTCTCCTCGGCATTCATCTTGGAGAAACAGATGCCCACATTGTCGATAAACTGGAAATTACCCATGTTCTTCCATGTCTCGATGTTGTTGCTGAAGATGTTCTCGGCCGTCTTGTCGTGGGTCATGAACTTGACGAGGGCCATCATCTCGTTGATGAGGTCGGCGACCTCCTCGGGCGGGATGTTGTCGAGCGAGTCCTGCGGCAGGCTCAGCATCCATGTGCCGATGGAGTCACACCGCGCGATGTTCCGGGACATGTCGTCGACATTTCTGGAGTATTGCTCGATGTTGCTCATCACCATCATGGCCGACATCTTGCGGTCGTCGCTGCGCTGGCAGCGGTCGAGCAGGCCTGCGGTGCCGAAGGTGAGCACGATCGATATGGTGGTACCGACGATGGTCAGTAACAGTTCCCTCCATGTGGAGCCTTGGGCCCAGGTGCGGGCGCTCTGCGGCATCCTGATTCTGATTCTTGGTATTTTCATCGTTGTGTATCGTAATGGGATTGTGAATCGTCTTGTGTTTGGCGCAGTTCCCAAAAGGCGACAGCAGCCGCTGCCGCGACATTGAGCGAGTCGACGCCGTGCTTCATGGGGATGCGCACGACATGGTCGGCAGCGGTGATGGCCTCGTGCGACAGGCCGTCGCCCTCGGTGCCCATAATCAGGGCCAGGCGGGGTATCTGCTTGAGGATGGCGTCGTCGAGCGGGATGGAATCGTCGCTCAAGGCCATGGCAGCGGTTTGGAACCCAAGCGCATTCAGGTGCGGGGTGACCGGCTCGTCAATCCAGGTCCAGGGGACGAGAAAGACCGAGCCCATCGACACGCGCACGGCACGACGGTTCAACGGGTCGCATGCCGTGGGGGTGAGCAGCACCGCGTCGATGCCCAGCGCGGCTGCCGAGCGGAAGATGGCGCCGATGTTGGTCGTGTCGGTCACGGCATCGATAACCACCACACGATGAGCGTCACGGCACACCTGCTCGACGGGCGGCGGCAGCGGACGCCGCATGGCGCACAGCACGCCGCGCGTTAGGGTGTAGCCCGTGAGGGCGGCCAGCAGAGCGCGCTCGCCGGTGTAGACGGGGATGTCACCACACCGCTCGATAATGCCGGCGGCATCGCCCGTGATGTGACGCCGCTCACACAGCAGCGACAGCGGTTCGTAGCCCGCGTCGAGGGCGACATGGATGACCTTGGGGCTCTCGGCGATGAAGATGCCCTTGTCCGGCTCCAGGCGGTTGCGCAGTTGCGCCTCGGTAAGCGTGCCATAGACCTCTACTCCAGGGTGGTCCAGCGATGTGATTTCTATTATCGGCATGATGGTGTCATTGTCATTAAGAGGGGGTGGGCTGTGCCTTTGATGGCATCAGTCGGCAGTGGCAGTGGGGGTAGAGGTGCCGGAGCCTTGTGCGGCACGCACTTGGCGCTGGAACTCCAGCGGACGCTTGAGATAGCGCAGCACGATGGTGCCGGCTCCAGTGCCCGATACCTTCACGGTGCCGTAGTTGAAAATGCGGCCCCAGAAACTCTGCTCGACCAGGATGCTCTCGACCTTGCCGATGACAATCTCATGGGCATGGCGGTTGATCCAGCCGTGACTGTGGAAAAAACGCTTGTCGCTCACAAAGATGGTTGTCGTCAGGTTGCGCACGAGACGGCCCAGTTGCAGGTAGGCCCACTTGGAGAGTTTGGGCTTGTAAAGGATGGTCTCGCCAGGGGCAATAATTTTGCTGATTTTCATAACTTATCCTATAATTAGTGCCAACCGAAACAAATACAAATTTATTTGATTTCTGTTAAGGTGCAGCCAAATTTATCTAAAAATCCTTTCTTATCGGGCAAAGTTACTGATTATTTCCACATTATTTAGTAATTTCGCACCGAAAAAATCAAATCGATACAATCATGGCAACTGATAACAAGCACAAACAAGATAATAATGAAGAGGAATATGTGAGGCAAACGGGTTCGCTGACCGAGCGCCTTGGCCGTGTCAAAACCACACGATGGCTGCGCTTTGCCATTGTGGCTGTCATCTATCTGCTGTGGGTCCTGTGGATGGGCAACCCCTGGCTGTTGCTGGGTCTGTTGCTGCTGGTTGACATCTACCTGACGCAGTACCTGCCCTGGGGCGCCTGGAAGGGTATGAAGAAGGGCCCGGCGCGCATGGTGATGAGCTGGGTTGACGCTATCATCTATGCACTGGTGCTGGTTTACTTCCTGTTCCTGTTTGTGGGACAGAACTACCAGATTCCCTCGTCCTCGCTCGAGAAGTCGCTGCTGACGGGTGACTTCCTGTGGGTCAACAAGGTGACCTACGGCCCCCGCGTGCCGCAGACCCCCTTGCACTTCCCGCTGGCCCAGAACACCTTGCCCTTCCTGAACTGCAAGTCCTATATTGAGAAGCCCCAGTTGTCCTACCACCGCCTGAAAGGCCTGCGCAATGTGGAGCGCATGGACATCGTGGTGTTTAACTTCCCCGCCGGCGACACCGTTGCGCTCAAGTATGGCAGCAGCGAGGACTACTATTCCTTGTGTTTCCGTCATGGCCGTGATGTGGTTAACAATAACAAAGACGCTTTTGGCGAAATCATTTACCGCCCCGTTGACCGCCGCGACAACTATGTGAAGCGCTGCCTGGGTCTGCCCGGCGAGATGATTCAGATCAAGGACGGTATCGTCTATGCCGACGGCAAGGCAGTGCCCCAGCCCAAGAATGTACAGTATTTCTACTATGTCAAGTCCAAAGGCACGCCCATCAGCAAGGACCGCCTGGATGAACTGGAAATCAGCAACGAGGACCAGTCTCGCGGGTACATCAATGCCAATGAATATGTCCTGCCGCTCACTGCCGAGAAGAAAAAGATGCTAGAGTCTAAGCCGTGGGTAGAGGTCGTTCAACAGATCAAAGCCGAGCCAGGCGAGTCCATATATACCTATCCCATCGGCACCGACTATGGCTGGACTCACGACAACTACGGTCCCGTGTGGGTTCCCAAGAAGGGCGCCAAGATAGACCTCACGCTGGAGAACCTGCCGCTCTATGAGCGCTGCATCCGCAACTACGAGGGCAACGACCTGGAGGTGAAGAACGGCCAGATTTATATCAACGGCAAGCCCGCGACAAGTTACACCTTCCTGATGGACTACTACTGGATGCAGGGCGACAACCGCGACAACTCGCTCGACTCCCGCTACTGGGGCTTCGTGCCCGAGGACCACATCGTGGGCACCCCGTCGATCATCCTCATCTCCTTTGACAAGGACCGTTCGCTGTTCAACGGCGGCATCCGCTGGAACCGCATCTTCAAGATGCCCAACCCCGACAAGAAGTAATGCTCGACACATCGTCGGCCGTGATGATGGGCAGCATGTGTGCCGCCAGCGTGCGGTGCTATGCGGCAGCCCTCAAGGCTGGCGTGCTGCTGGTCGACCTGGGCGAGCGCAGCCTGCCGTTGCGCCATAGCCATCACCGTTACCGTGTCGATGGACCAAACGGCATGCAGACGCTCACCGTGCCCCTCGTGGGCGCTACCAACAACATGATGACTCCGTTGCGCGATGTGCTCATCTCGGAACACGGCGACTGGCGGCGCCTGCACTGGGGCGCGCTCTACTCGGCTTATGGCCGCTCCCCTTACTTTGACTATGTGGCCGACGACCTGTCGCGCGTCATCCACGGCCAGCAACGCTACCTGCAAGAGTTTAACAGCCAGATGCACCAGGTCATCGTCGACTTCATGGACCTGCCGCTGACGACCCGCTATGTTGACGCGGGCGGCAACATAGCCAACGATGATGGCGTGATGGACCTGAGAGGCCGCATCGCCATGAAGAAACAGGATACATTGCAATTGAGCAATGTGCCCTACTACCAGATGTGGAAGGGAGAGGATGGCTTTAAGGCCGACTTGAGCATTCTCGACCTGATGATGAACATGGGGCGCGAGGGCATCCTTACCCTGATGGCCATGCAGCAAACTGCCTCACGCTAAGCCGCGATGTTTTTTTAAGACAACTTGGATAACGATTGATAATTACGAGGACTAAAAATTCTCACGCTAAGCCGCGAAGTTTCAATGTTGCCGTCCTGGCATCGACCGATAAGTCTTTCTATGGTTCAGAGGCCGCAAAAAATAAAGGTCCAAGCATCACTGCTGAGACCCTCATAATTACTAATACTTGAAAACTATATTTACCCCATAAAAGCATTTACATGTTTAATCTCCAAGTAAAACTTGGGTTTTGTTGATTAACAGGCGCAAATTAACTAAATATTTCATTATTGAAAGCTATTTTAATGTTTAAAAAATGTGAAATGTGGCGTTTTGTCCCCCAAAAAGTGGCATTTTAATGCCAATCAATCAGAAATCGCATTAGTAAGTCAGTGTTTTGACCTTATTCCTTGCTATTTGCTTTTAGACATAAAAAAATGCGAGTTGGAATTGCCAATTCACAAATATTTTGTATTTTTGCAGCCGCTTTGAGTGGTAGCATGCCACAAGAGCCGGTCCTATAGCTCAGTTGGTTAGAGCACCTGACTCATAATCAGGGAGTCCTTGGTTCAAGCCCAAGTGGGACCACCAATAGAAAACCGTCGACACTGGTGTGCCGGCGGTTTTTGTTGATTTATAGGCTATTATGCCTTGGCCCTGTTTGGACGGCTGCGCTTAATGATATTAAAAATCAGGCAGGTAGATGTCGGCATCCACAGCGGGCATATTAAGGGTTTGAATCCCGCCAACGATGACTCCTGTTTCCCTTAAGGGTTCTTTCGGTTTGAGGGTGATGATGACACCTTCATCGGCCGTTGTCGCTTTTACCTCGTATTCTTGAGTCTCGTATCCTATATAGGAGATCTTCAGTTTGCTGCCGCGGGGCACACGAATGGCAAAATTGCCATCAATGTCGGTCGCTGTGCCGCGGTTGGTCCCGTTGAGGATAACGGACGCGCCGATGGCTTCACTCTTGTCATCCATATCGATGACTTTGCCACGCACCACTACTGCTGTGGTGTCGCCCGGGGCGGCGTCGACCAACCGTGGGGTGGTGGGTCGCTGGGTGGTGGCTTGGGGTGTTGTGGTTGCCACCTGCTGTGCATGCATGGGCATCAACGAGGCCGCCCCCAGGGCCAGCCCGGCTAGAGCCACTTTCTTGCCCGTTGCGGTGCGCCTGAGCAACTGTCGCTCGATGTATCGCAACTCGCTCTCACAAGCCGGACAGGTGCCGGCACAGTCACCCTCATGGGTGCAGACATTAGGCGTGAAGTCGATGTCGTTGGCCTGAGCGATGCGGCAACGGATTTCACGCAAGGATCTGCATATCTTTTTACCGTTCATAGTGATGTGATGATGATTAGATTAAAAATAATTAGTCGAATAATAGTCGCGCAATGTCGGGATTGCACGCCAACAAAGTTAATGCTTACTTGTAAAGAATCCAAATGATTGAGCGCTTTTTTATGAATTGCCTCTTGAATCTATGTGATTCAATAGCACGGGATGCCGTGCATCAGCAAATTGATGACGCGGCATCCCGTGGCGTGGTGGGCTGATCAGCGTCTATCAGTTGGCGTAGAGCATGTTGAGGATTTCGTTGAACTGGGTCTCGCTCTTGAGGCCGTCGTTCTTGAAAGTCATGATCTTGTCCATGACGCGGTCCAGGTAGTCGATGCTCTCGTTTTTCTCTTTCTTGTTATAGACTTTCCAGTACTTGGTACCCTTGACGCCTTTCTCGAATTTCTTGTACAGGTCGGAGGACGATGACACATATTTCCAGTGGTTGTCGGCGAGTTGTTTTTTCATCTTCTCCATGAATTCCTTGAGGTCCTTGGTGTACTCGCCGTATTTCTCGACAAGTTCTTTCTTCTTGAGCACATCCTTGGTCTCCATGCCCTCGAAGCTCTCGAGCGCATCCTCCACATCGCTCTTGTTATAGGGGTTGTAAAGCACATCGACGATTTCCTGGTCATAGACCAACTCGTCGCGCACGGTGAACTTGTCTTTGCGCTCCTTGATTTCGCTCTTGAGTTCCTTCTCGAGGGCTTTCTTTTGGTTCTCGAGGTCCTTGAGTTGCGACTTGAGGTTGTCGATTTTGTCCTCCATGTCCTTGATGGAGGCTTCCTTTTCCTTGATGTTCTTCTCGTGTTGCTCGATTTCTCTCTCGAGTTGCTGCACATCTTGGGTGGTGACTTGGGCCTGGGCATTGGGAGCCATTGCTGCGGCCATTATCACAGCCATTGCGATGACCATCAGTTTGATTCTTTTCATAGCGTTCATTGTTTATAATGTTGAATATTGAAGGCAAAGATAGTGCAAGTTGAACACTATGGCAAACAAAAAAAATTTTTTTTGATTAGCCATGGTTGAGGCGCCGCCTATCTTCGCTGAAGGCAAAGATAATATAAAGTTTTTATTTTCCCGTTTTCATCGGGCAGTTTTTGAGCATAGCGTGAAGAAGGGTGGGGTATATATAAAGCGAAAGTGCGCTTTTTCACAAAAGCACACCATCTTCATAACCAAAATTCAAGTATATATGTTCTTGTTGTTTGTTGCTTGTGTCAATCTTTAAATGGTAGACCGAAATTGTTTTTATTTCGCATTGCAAAGATAAAAAGAATATTTGAAATGTTCCAAATTTTTTGTGATAATTTGAATAATAATTCTTGATAAAGACATGCATTTATTGTTAACAAATTGGCAGCCAATAATTTAATTATTATTGGCTGCCAATGCATTATTTGTAACAATTTGCTTATTTCTCGCGGAAAAACAGGTTGATGACGGTGCCGTGCAGGTTCCAGTGCTCTCGAATCTTGTTCTCGAGATAACGCTTGTAGGGGTCCTTGATCCACTGCGGCAGGTTGCAGAAGAAGATAAAGGTGGGCACATGGGCACCCTTGAGCATGGTGATGTACTTGATTTTGACATATTTGCCCTTGACTGCGGGGGGCGGGTAGGCTTGAATGGCCTCTTGCAGCACATTGTTGAGTTGCGAGGTGGGGATGACGATGCGGCGGTTGTTGTAGACATCGATGGCTGTCTGCAGCACCTTGTGGATGCGCTGCTTGGTGAGTGCCGACCCGAAGATGATGGGGAAGTCGGTGAACGGGGCGAAACGCTCGCGGATGGTTGCCTCGAAGTGGTCGATGCTCTGTTGCGTCTTGTTCTCGGCTACATCCCACTTGTTGACGAGCACGACGAGCCCCTTGCGGTTCTTCTGTATGATAGAGAAGATGTTGACATCCTGGGCCTCGATGCCGCGTGTGGCGTCGATGAGCAGGATGCACACATCGCTGTTCTCGATGGCGCGGATGGAGCGGAGCACCGAGTAGTACTCGATGTCCTCGTTGACCTTGTTCTTCTTGCGGATGCCGGCGGTGTCGACGAGGTAGAAGTCAAATCCGAACTTGTTGTAGCGCGAGTAGATGCTGTCGCGTGTGGTGCCGGCGATGTCGGTGACGATGTTGCGCTGCTCGTCCATCAGCGAGTTGATGAGCGATGACTTGCCGGCATTGGGGCGGCCGACGATGGCAAAGCGGGGCAGGTCCTCCTCGATGGTCTCCTCGGCCTTCTCGGGCATCTGCTTGACGACCTCGTCGAGCAGGTCGCCGGTGCCGTTGCCGTTGGCCGCCGAGATGGAGTAAGGCTTGCCCAGACCCAGGGCGTAGAACTCGGCTTCGGCATACATGCTCTGGTTGTTGTCGTCCTTGTTGGCGACGACGATGACGGGCTTGGAAGTGCGGCGCAGGATGTCGGCGACGCTGTCGTCGAGGTCGGTGATGCCGTTCTTGATGTCGACGACAAAGAGGATGACATCGGCCTCGTCGATGGCGAGATGCACTTGCTTGTTGATCTCGTCTTCAAAGATGTCCTCGCTGTTGACTACCCAGCCGCCGGTGTCGACGACCGACATCTCCATGCCGTTCCACTCCATCTTGCCGTACTGACGGTCGCGCGTGGTTCCGCTGGTGTCGTTGACGATGGCTGCACGCGTTTGCGTCAAGCGGTTAAACAGCGTTGACTTGCCCACATTGGGCCTTCCTACAATTGCTACTAATCGTCCCATATTTCAGTTTAGTTTGGTTTCTAGTCCCTAGTCCCTAGTTCTTAGTCCTTAGTTTCTAGTTGTCAGATGATTACTCGATGTATCCAAAGGCGCGCAGTTTGTTCTCCTGGTTGCGCCAGTCCTTCTCTACCTTGACATAGAGTTCGAGATAGACTTTCTTCTCAAAGAAGGTCTCGATGTCCTTGCGTGCCAGGGTGCCCACTCGCTTGAGCATCTTGCCCTGGTGCCCGATGATGATGCCCTTCTGGGTATCGCGCTCGACATAGATGACTGCCATGATGTGTATGGCGGTGTCGCTCTCGTCAAATTTCTCGACGATGACCTGAGTGGCATAGGGGACTTCCTTGTCATAGGTCATGAGGATTTTTTCCCTCACGATCTCGGTGACAAAGAAGCGGCTGCTGCGGTCGGTCAGCGCGTCCTTGCCGAAGTAAGGGGGGCTCTCGGGCAGGAGTTCCACGATGCGCTTCATGATGTTGTCCACATTGAAGTTCTCCAGCGCGCTGGTGGGGAAGACCTCGGCGTTAGGCAGCAGTTGCTTCCACTGGTCGATGATGTTGATGAGTTCGTCGTTGCCCTTCAAGAGGTCAATCTTGTTGATGACCAACAGGATGGGGACTTTCTCGCGCGCCACGCGGTCGAGGAAGTCCTGGTTCTTGGTGGGCGACTCGATGACATCGGTGACATAGAGCAGCACATCAGCATCGACCAGTGCTCCTGTCGAGTACTCGAGCATGCTCTGCTGCAGGCGGAACTTGGGCTTGAGCACGCCGGGCGTGTCGCTGAACACAATCTGATAGTCGTCGCCGTTGACGATGCCCATGATGCGGTGGCGCGTGGTCTGGGCTTTGCTAGTGATGATGGACAGGCGTTCGCCCACCAGGCGGTTGCTCAGTGTCGATTTTCCCACATTGGGGTTGCCCACGATGTTGACAAATCCTGCTCGGTGCATGTTCTCGGTGCTTGTTTGATAGTCGTTAGTTGTTTTATTCAAGAAGCATCGCTACTCGCGTGGTGTTTCCATTGGGAGTAGTGATGCTTCAGGTGATGTGTCCGGGCACTTTATAGTGACCAGATGAGATAGAGGGCTCCCCAGGTGAATCCTGCACCGAATGCGGTGAGGACCATCTTGTCGCCCTTCTTGAGGAGGTGCTTGTTCTCGTCGAGGCACAAGGGGATGCTGGCAGCACTGGTGTTGCCGCGATGCTGGATGTTGACCAGAACCTTCTCCTCGGGGCATTTCAACCGTTCGCCCACGGCCTCGATGATGCGCAGGTTGGCCTGATGGGGTACGAACCACTGAATATCGTCGATGGTCAGGTTGTTGCGCTCCATGATGTCCCTGCTCGAGGTGAGCATGTCGACGACGGCATGACGGTAGACGGCACGGCCCTCCTGATAAACGCAGTGGTAGTTGGCGTCTACGGTCTCGTGGCTGGTGCGCAGAGCCGAGCCACCGGCCTTGTAGACCAGGTGCTCCAGTCCTGAACCATCCACATGGAAGATGCCGTCCATCACTCCGATGGGCTCCTCGGTAGGCTCGAGCAGCATGCATGCTGCTGCGTCGCCAAACAGCGGGCAGGTGGCGCGGTCATTATAGTCCACCATGCTCGACATCTTCTCGGCCGAAACGACGATGACCTTCTTGTAGATGCCGGCGCGGATAAATGCGGTGGCTTCATAGAGGCCTACCAGAAAACCTGCACAAGCAGCCTGGATGTCGTAGGCATAGCACTTCTTCTCGATACCCACACCATGGGCAATGATAGATGCCGTGGATGGGAAACGATGGTCGGGGTTGGATGTCGGGCAGATGAGCAGGTCGATATCATCACGGTTGGTGCCGGTCTCCTCGAGCAGCTTGTTTACTGCCTGGATTCCCATGTAGGACGAGCCGACGGGCTTCTTGAGAATACGACGCTCCTTAACACCGACGCGCGTGGTAATCCACTCGTCGTTGGTGTCAACCATCTGTGAGAGCATCTCGTTATCCAGTATGTCATCGGGCAGATAGGATGCAATGCCCGTGATCTTAGCGTTCAGCATAAGCGTGAAAGCAAATATGTGTTATCTTGAGGTGTTTGTTTTAATTCAATATCCTAAATGAGAATGAACACCAATGGCGGGTCCAACCCATTCAGGATATATCGTTAGCGTTCATCGTGGCAAGTTGTAGCCGGCTCACGCCGGCTGCTGTTGCCGCCGATTTATGCTTCCTCCTTGCCCATCACATTCTTGCCGCGGTAGTAACCGCACTCGGGGCATACGGTGTGATAAACATGCCATGCACCACAGTTGGAGCACTGGGCAATCGTCGGAGCCACAGCCACATCGTGGGTGCGGCGCTTAGCGGTACGAGTCTTAGACTGTCTTCTTTTAGGATGTGCCATTTTCTTGTTGTTATTTAAAAATTATTGTTCTTTCAGTTTTTTAAGCGCCTCCCACCTGGGGTCGGTGCCGGTTGTTTCACTCTCGTTGTCATCGTCGTCGGGGACGGCCTCGGCGCGGTGTCGGTCAAGGGCGGCCAGCATGTCGGCGTTGCAGTCCTGTTCGCTCTCATGACAATGCGTCATCGGCAGGGCCAGCAGCACGGTGTCGCGCACCAGGGGTGCGGCATCCAGCTCTCGCCAGTCCGATGGCACTATCAGGAGCTCGTCGTTGCTGTCGTCAAGCTCGGTGCCCATCTGCTCCACGGTCAGGCAGTAGTCCGTCTCCACCGGCAAATCCAGATCGTCGAGACAGCGGTCACAGCTTGTGGTGACTGTGCCGTGGCACGAGATCTCCAGGCGGTAGGTGTTCTCGCTCTTGCGGGTCACTTCAAGCGTGACATCGACATCGGCTCGGCGCACCTCGGTTTGCTCGTCGATATTGAAAAATGACTCGTCCACATGACATTCAACCGCATGAGTGCCAAATGGTAACGACTTGATTTTCAATTTCAAAGCATCTACCATCTCCTCTTGATTTTCAATTTCAAAGCATCTACCATCTCCTGATTTTTTCGTTAAAGCGCCACAAAGGTATATCAAATTCCGTTAATAATCAACGATTTTCCGTTTTTTTTTAAGATTAAGGTGTCTGTTATGGCCATAAAGGCCAATAAAGCTTTTTAGGACTTCAAGGCCGTGCAGTGCACTGTGGGCAGACTCCTCAGGATGGGTCTTGAATGGACGGACCTTTCTTGAAGATGTGGTCATAGATGAGCTGTGTGCCACCCAGGTGGGACTGGATGTACTCGCCGGCGGCGTTGCCGCACTTGAGACGCAGGGGCTCATTCTCGAGCAGGGGGTCCATCGCTGCCGAGAAGGTGTCGGCATCGTGGATGCTCATGGCACCGTCGAGTTCGATAAGGTCGTTGGCCTCCTGGAACTTGTGGTACTTGGGCCCGAAGATGACGGGGATGCCATAGACGGCGGCCTCGTTGATGTTGTGGATGCCTGCGCCGAATCCGCCGCCCACATAGGCTGCCTGGCCGTAGCGGTAGAGCGAGGAGAGCAGGCCGAAACTGTCGATAATCAGGCAGTCGGCGCTCTCGATATTCTGCGGCGTGGCCTCGCTGTAGAAGCGGGTGGAGCGGGCTAGCTTGGACATGAGCACATGCAGGCGGTGGCGGTCAAACTCGTGCGGGGCGATGATGAGTTTCATCTCGCGGTGGGCGTTGAAGTAGGGGATGACAATGTCCTCGTCGGGAGGCCACGAGCTACCCATGACCAGGGTGAACTTGGATTTCTCGACAAACTTCGCTACCAGTGGGAATTCCCTTGCCGCAGCGCGCACATCGGCCACGCGGTCAAAGCGGGTGTCGCCTGCCACGATGACATTGTCGATGCCGATGCCGGCAAGCAGTTCATGTGATTTCTCGTTCTGCACGAACAGGGTATCGAAGCACTTGAGCATCTTGCGGAACAAGCCGCCCCAAGGCTTGAAGAAAATCTGGCTCGGGCGGAAGATGGCCGAGATGATGTAGGTGGGGATGCCTCGGCGCCTGAGGGCGCTCAGGTAGTTGCCCCAGAATTCATACTTGACAAAAATCGCGACGGAGGGCTTGACCAGGTCCAGGAAACGCTTTACATTGCCGGGCAGGTCAAAGGGGAGATAGACCACGGTGTCGACCTTGCTGAAGTTTTTGCGCACCTCGTAGCCCGAGGGGGAGAAAAAGGTGAGCAGGATGCGGGCATCGGGCTGCTCGCGCTTGATTTTCTCGATGAGGGGGCGTCCCTGCTCAAACTCGCCCAATGACGAGGCATGGACCCAGATGTAGCCGCCTGCAGGGTCGAGTTTGCGCTGCAGTGTGCGGAAACATCGGCGCTGGCCGCGCAGGAGCAGTTTGGCTTTGCGGTTGCGTGTCGCCGCCAGGCGGACGGCGTTGCGGTAGGTAGTGATTCCCAGGTTGTAGAGTGGGTCCATGGGCGAGTCTCGGGATATAATGGGTTAATGTTTGTTTTTTGCCGCTTTCCACAGGCGGTTGTCAAGATAGACGCGGCAGGTAATCTGCTGCCAGATTCCGGTTGCCTTGTCGGTGGCATGGAAGACCAGCGAAGCGGTCATGTCCACATAGCGGTTGTTCACGATGTGGCCGATGAGGTCGGTACGGCTGTACAGCTTGTTGTGGTAGTACGGGTCGCCCAGGTTGAGCAGACTGCCGTATCGCGGGTACAAGGGTATCAGGTCCTTGCCGGTGTAGAAGGTCTCGTCGAGTTGCAACCAGCGCCACTGGGCTGTTGCTGTAGCGACCATCCCGGCATGGTTCAGCCACTTCATGTCGCCGCGGTCGCGTTCCATGGTGATGAGCGCTCCGGCGGCCAGACGCAGCGAGTCGAGCGCGGTGCGTTGCGACAGGTCGAGTGCCAGCATCGGGTTGATGAGCAGGTCGTCGTTGACATGCTGGTCCTCCTTGTTGATGCGCGATTTGGCCAGGTGGCTGTATTGCAAGTGCCCTTCCAGCCTGAGGGGGCCTGCCACGCGCCAGTCGGTATTGAGCATGACGGCAAAGGCCTCGCGTCGGCTGTCGGTCTGCATCTGGCGCCAGTCCACGGCCAGTTCGGCATAGCCGGCGGGCTTGATGACCTGTGTCATGACACCGCGAATGTTGGGCTGGCAATAATCCAGCGAGTCGCTCCACATGTAGCGCGGTGCGCGATGCACCATGAGCGAGCGCGGGAACATGCCGGTCGTCACATGCCAGCCGTCGTTGCGGTTGTAGCGGTAATAGAGCGTGGGCAGCACCTTGTAGCCACTCATGTCGTCGATCATGGGCTGATACCAGGCGACACCTCCCTTGAGCAGGTGGGCATCGTCGTTGAGCGACACTCCCACTTCGGGGGCGAGGCGGGTGAACATGAAGGTCTGGTCGGGCGTGTATTCGTCACCGCCCTCGCGATTGTTGAGCAGTACGGTCGCATCGATGCTCCACGCCACCTCTTGCGCGGCAAGGGGCGACATGGCGACAATGGAGAGCAATATGGCCGTCAGCCGTTTAAGCATCGGCGGGCAATTGGATGTTCTGGATGCCGGCGTTGATGCGGGCAAGGGTTTCCTCGCTGCCTAACAGCTTGATGATGTCAAACATGTGCGGGCCACGGCATTCGCCTACCACGGTCAGGCGGAAGGCGTTCATCACATTGCCCTTGTGCAGGCCATTCTTGTCAATCCAGTCCATGACAAGGGCTTCACAGGCCTCGCTCTCCTGGAAGTCGGCGGTCTGGAGCAGGGCGATGAGTTGGCGCATGAGTTCAGGCGTCTCGGGTTTCCAGCGCTTGCGGATGTCCTTCTCGCTGTAGCCGGCGGGACGGGTGAAGAAGAAGCTTGCCTGGTCCCACAGGTCGCCCACGAAGTTGGCGCGGCTCTTGACCAGTGCCACCACCTGGGTAATGTATTGGTCGCTGTAGTCGGCGGCATTCACGCCGTGCTGCTCGAGCACGGGTTTGAACAGCTGGGCCAACTCCTTGTCGTCCATCTTCATGATGTACTCGTGGTTGAACCACTTGCCCTTCTCGAAGTCAAACTTGGCACCCTTGCGTGAGCAGTGGTCGATAGAGAATTCCTTGATGAGGTCGTCCATCGAGAAAATCTCGCGGTCGTCGCCGGGGTTCCAGCCTAGCAGGGCCAAGAAGTTGACCACGGCCTCAGGCAGGTAGCCGGCCTCGCGGTATCCGCTGGAGCGTTCTCCGCTCTTGGGGTCGTTCCAGTCCAGCGGGAAGACGGGGAAGCCCAGGCGGTCGCCGTCACGCTTGCTCAGCTTGCCCTTGCCGTCGGGCTTGAGCAGCAGCGGCAGGTGTACAAATGCGGGCATGGTGTCCTCCCAGCCGAAGGCTTGGTACAACAGCACATGCAGCGGAGCACTGGGAAGCCACTCCTCGCCGCGGATGACATGTGACACCTCCATCAGGTGGTCGTCGACGATGTTGGCCAGGTGGTAGGTGGGCAGGTCATCGGCGCTCTTGTAGAGGACCTTGTCGTCGAGGATGGACGAGTTGATGGTCACATCGCCGCGCAGCAGGTCGTGAACCACGACATCCTGGTCGGGGTCGATGCGGAAGCGCACCACCCATTTGGCGCCCTGGTCCATGAGGGCCTTGACCTCCTCGGGCGGCAGCGACAGCGAATTGCGCATCATGCCGCGTGTGCGTGCGTCATACTGGAAATTCTTGATTTCCTGACGCTTGGCCTCGAGCTCCTCGGGGGTGTCAAAGGCATAGTAGGCCTTGCCGGCGTCGATGAGTTGCTGGGTGTACTTGCGGTACAGGTCACGGCGCTCGCTCTGCTTGTAGGGGCCATAGTTGCCGCCCTCGCGCACGCCCTCGTCGATGCCGATGCCCAGCCAGTGCAGGGCCTCGTTGATATACTCCTCGGCGCCGGGCACGAAGCGTGTGCTGTCGGTGTCCTCGATGCGCAGGATCATGTCGCCGCCGTGCTGGCGGGCAAACAGGTAGTTATACAGCGCGGTGCGCACGCCGCCGATGTGCAGCGGTCCGGTGGGTGATGGCGCAAAGCGCACTCTTACTCTTCTTTCCATGTGATTGATGTCTTGTATGTGGTTAATGTTCAGTTCGTTTTAGCTGTCAGTTGATGCGGCGTGAGGGTCACAGCAGCAGGTCGGCGATTTGGCGCATCGATGCGAAGTCGGTCTGGTCGACATGGGTGGGCGTGACCGTCACATAGCCGCGATGCAGCCAGTAGTAGTCGGTGATGCCCTCATCCTTGTCGGCAATCTCAAACTCGCCGGTGAGCCAGTAGTAGTCGCGGCCCGTGGGGTCGACGCGGTGTTCCCACTCGTTGATCCAGCGGCCCATGTCGCCGGTGGTCACCTTCATGCCGTTGAAGGGACCGTCCATCTTGGGGATGTTCACATTGAGGCACACATCCTTGGGCAGGCCGCCCTTGAGCACCCGCTCGGTCACATGCTTGACGATGGGCTCGCACACGCTGGTGTCGGCATCGGCGCTGTAGTCGCCATAGGAGAACGCTACCGACGGCACCCCGTGCAGGATGCCCTCAAAGACGCACGCCATCGTGCCGCTGTACAGCGTGTTCAGGCCGCTGTTGAGCCCGTGGTTGATGCCGGCGAGCACCAGGTCAGGCATGTTGTCGGCCATGAGTTGGCTCAGCGCGAGTTTCACGCAGTCGGCGGGCGTCCCGGTGGCCAGGTAAGCGGTAAAACCCGGCTCCTGGGCTATGCGCGTCGTGCGCACGGGATTGACAAATGTGATGGCGCTGGCCTTGCCGCTCTGGTGCACGGCAGGGGCAACGACAAACACATCGCCCAGCGTGCGTGCCACCTTGATGAGCGACTGGATGCCGTTGTAGTTGTAACCGTCATCGTTGCTGATGAGGATGAGAGGTCTGTTCTTGTCCATTTGACAGGTACGCGTTATTTTGGCCGCAAAGTTACACTTTTTTATGGAGATTTCGCAGAAATAGGTTAACTTTGCCATGTCAAAATACATCAAATTAATAATTGAATTATGAGACTGATTATTGAACCGGATTATGAGAATGTGTCGAAGTGGGCGGCCCGCTTTGTGGCCAAGCGCATCAATGATGCCTGCCCCACGGCCGAAAAACCCTTCAAACTGGGATGCCCCACGGGCAGTTCGCCCCTGGGCATGTACCGTGAACTTATCGAGATGAACAAGGCCGGTAAAGTATCGTTCCAGAATGTCATCACATTCAACATGGATGAATACTGCAACCTGCCCGAGGAACACCCCGAGAGTTACCACTCGTTTATGTGGAACAACTTCTTCTCCCACATCGATATCAAGCCCGAGAATGTGAATATCCTGAATGGCAACGCCGAGGACCTGGTCAAGGAATGTGCCGACTATGAGGCCCGCATCCAGGCTGCCGGTGGCATCGACCTGTTCATGGGCGGCGTTGGCCCCGACGGCCACATCGCCTTCAACGAGCCGGGTTCCTCACTCTCGTCGCGCACCCGCCAGAAGACGCTCACCCAGGACACCATCATCGCCAATAGCCGCTTCTTTGACGGCGACCTGAACAAGGTGCCCAAGACTGCTCTCACCGTGGGCGTCGGCACCGTGATGGATGCCCGCGAGGTGATGATTATCGTCAACGGCCACGGCAAGGCCCGCGCCCTGCAGCAGGCTGTTGAGGGCGGCGTGTCGCACATGTGCACCCTGAGCGCCCTGCAGATGCATCCCCATGCCGTCATCATCGCCGATGAGATGGCCGTCGATGAACTCAAGGTGAGCACCTACCGCTACTTCAAGGACATTGAGGCCCATAACCTCGACCCCGACACCCTGCTGTAAACGCCATAGCGGGTTAGCATATAACGATGCCGACAGGTCCCATGGCCTGCCGGCATTATTTTTAAAATTATACTTTGTTCAATTTCCCGCCCATGGGGCGGTTAATTTCACCAATGGACCAATTGCTTTATCATTGCATTATTATTTGGCCCGGTTAGGGAAAAAAAAGAAAGCTGCTCAACCCTTGCGGGCGAACAGCTTCAAACGGTTTGTAAGATCTCTTGCAATTAAGCAGCGGGCTTCTCCTCAGCCTTCTTGTCCTCGGCGGGAGCCTGCTCGGTAGCGGCAGGGTCAGCGGCGGGAGCCTGCTCACCTTCCTTTACCTCGGCGGGAGCCTGCTCGGTAGCCTCAGCCTTGGTGGTGTCGGCCTGAGCCTCAACCTGCTCGGTTGCGGGCTGCTCCTCGGTGGTAGCCTCGGTGTTCTCAGTGTTGTTGGTGCATGAAATCATGCTAATGCTAGCGATAACGGCAAGAGCCAAAACTAACTTCTTCATTTCTTTGTAAAATTTAAATAATAAAACAATTAATATTCTGTTGTTAAAAATGTTCTGTTACCAAAACGGGTGCAAAGGTATAACAAAATTTTCACCTGCAAACTTTTTGCCGTTTTTTTTTGCATACTTTTTTTTTGCCAATTTTTGCTTGTCAAAATTATTTTCCCGTAAACTGCTGATTGATAACTAGATAAAACAACGGATGCCATGGGTGGGGCATCCGTTAAATTTTGTTAATACTATGTATATCGGGTCAAAAAACATGATTTTTGACCCCTCCCAATCAGTTGCTGTAGAGGTAGCGCTTGATGCTGCGCTTGGGCGTTTTGTCAAACTCGGTTGCCATCAGCTGAATCTTGGCGATGCGCTCATAGGGGGCGACGAGTTTGTTCAACTCGGTGCGTATTTCCTCCATGAGTTCTGGCAGCTTGTCGCGTGTGACACCCAACTGGTCCATGGCGTCGTAGTCGGGATAGACGAGCGCGATGAGTTTTCCTTCTCTCATGACCACAAGGCTCTCGCTCACATAGAGCATGTTGTTCAACTTGGCCTCGATTTCCTCGGGGTAGATATTCTGTCCGCTCGAACTCAGGAGCATGGTCTTCAATCGTCCCCTAATAAATAATGTGCCGTCGGCATTCAGGGTTCCCATGTCGCCGGTGTGCAGCCATCCGTCCTCATGCAGCACCTTGTCGGTGGCCTCGCTGTTGTGGAAGTAGCCCTGCATGACATTCTCGCCGCGCACGCAGATCTCGCCGGGGATGTTCTCGGGGTCATCGCTCAGGATCTTGCACTCCATGATGCCGGGCAGGATGCGTCCGGCGCTGTGGGGCACGAACTCGCGCCACGGGGTGTGGCTCACCAGCGGTCCGCACTCGGTCATGCCGTAGCCCACGGTGAAGGGGAATTTGATCTTGTAGAGGAAGTCCTCGACCTCGGCGTTGAACGGTGCACCGCCGACGATGACCTCTTCGAACTCGCCGCCGAAGGCCTCGATGAGTTTGTTGCGTATCTGGCTGTAGATGCGGCGGTCCAGATAGGGGACGGCCAGCGCCCAGCGCAATGCGCCCCTGCTGATCATGGGCACAATCATCTTGCTGTAGATTTTCTCGAGCACCAAGGGCACGGTGAACACTACATTGGGCTTGACCTCGGCCATCGCCTTGACCAGGATTTTGGGCGACGGGATGCGTCCCAGCAGGGTGATGTGTGCGCCGACGGCCAGCGGGGTGAGCATATCGAATGCGCACCCGAAGGCGTGTGCCAGCGGCAGGAAGGCCAGGTCACGCGACCCCTTGAAGTGCAGTTGCGAGTTGATGCCGTAGATGATGTTGCCCGCCAAGTTGTTGGCGGTGAGCATCACACCCTTGGAGAAACCTGTCGTTCCCGAGGTGTAGTTGATCTCGACCAGCGCGTCGTTGGGAATGTCGGCATAGTGGATGTGGTTGCGGTAGAAACCGTCGCCGTATTTCTCGTTGAAGGCATCTTCCAGCCCGGCCATGGCCTTGGCGACCATGTCCTCTTCCTCCTTCTCGGCCAGGAGTTTCATGTCCTCGAGCTGGATGACGGCGCGCACGCGGGGCATCTTGTCAAACTCCAGGTTCTCCCAGATGCTCTTGCTGATGAACAGCATGGTGGCCTCGCTGTGGTTGATGATGTGCTGTGCGTCGGCAGGGTTGAACTCCTGCAGGATGGGCACGATGACGGCACCATAGGTAATGGTCCCCATGAAGACGGTGACCCAGTTGGGGATGTTCTTGCCGATGAGGGCGATGCGGTCGCCCTGCTTGACGCCGCAGTTCTCGAACAGCAGATGTAACTTGGCGATGTTGCGGGCGAAGTCGCCGTAGGTCAGTTTCTCGCCGGTGTTGTAATCGGTCAGTGCAGGCAGTTCCCAGTTGTCGATGAAACTGCGCTCATAAATCTTGATCAGGTTTTCCTTCATCATGGGCGTATCAGGTTTTTTCAGGCTACAAAGGTAGTAAAAAGACTTTAGACTTTACGCCTTAGTCTTTATTTTTTTATGAGAGCCCCATGCTAGTCTGGAAGGAAAACGATAACCACAATAAATAAAGCAAAGCATCCGCACCTAACCAACGGGTGAAACTTCACCCCAACGAATGGGTGCGGATGCTCTCAGAAAAATCAGTATTTTTTAAAATCGAGCGTGTTAGCCAAAATTGTTTTAATTCGCATAATTCGTAGTTTGCTTCTACCGAATCACGATTTTTTGGCCGTTGTGGATGTAGATGCCCGGAACCGTGGGAACATCCTTGCCCATGCGCTGGCCCATCAGGTTGTAATAGTACGGGTCCTGCGGCCTACGCGTATTGTCGACCACTACCTCGTCGAGGCCGTCGAAGGCGCCCTCGCGGTAGCGCATTCCCTTGTAGATTATCTGGCCGTCCTTAACCACATGGCTCAGGCCGCACCATTCCTGGTAATCCGCATCGGGGTCGGGACGACATGTGAACGGTGTCAGCAGGTCACCCATGTCATAACTGTCAAAGCCGATACCCTCAACCACATAGGCCAGCGCATCACCATCCTCGTTGACGTAGGCCAGGCGGCTGCAAAGATAGCCGTCAATCATGATAGGCTCAACTTTAATGAAGTTTACGTCATTCAAGAATGGCTCTCGCTGATGATCGATGAAAACCCACCTGCTCATCTCGCCTGTATCATCTGACCCTAGACCATACAATGTCATGTCATATTCATCTACAATCTGATAATCAATATCGAAGTTAATCATGTTCCTGCCTTGTGCCACCACTTGATTTAACGGTTCGTTACGGTAATACATGACGAAAGCCTCATTCTCTCTCAGGCCGGCAACAAGGCTGTCGGTCTCCACGTCAAGTTCATGGTGGCGCTCCTCATAACGATACAGAGCTTTGCGGGTATGGTTGTTATTCCCTATGTCAGGATGATTGCCCCTGAATTCATAGGTATAATAACTGTAAGTCGTGTCGCCGTTGTTGACCGCCACTTTCTCATACACCCACTTGACACCCTCGCGGATTAGCGGCATGTATCTGTCATCAGTGTAATCATTGGAATAGATGACCTCATCATTGTCTAAGACTCTCTTCAAACTATAAATCGCTTGACAATGGAAACCGGGCATAATGTCGGCTTCATAGTATAACGGGCTGGTGTTCCTTGCAACTTGACCAATACCCTCGATGATCTGATAATCGAGGGCACCAAACAGGGCACCCCGATGCCGCTTTGCCAGATGATCGCCGACGGTGATCGTGTCGGTATAAAGATGCTGATAATAGTAAGATTCACCGGCATTACTGAAAATGCTGTCCCAATAGGCTACAGGATCATCGAAGTCATATAGCACAAACTCTTGTCCATTATATGTGACGGGGCCACTTCCACTCCATGGGTCATAATCTGTCCATCTATTGTAAACGGGGCAATCGTCATAACGCTTGCCATCGGGGATGATGCCATAGACTTTCTTGTCCTCCTCACGCAGATAAACAGGAATGGTGTCCTGCTCCCAGTTGATGGCGTCGCCGCTGTACTTGTGCATCGCCTTATAGGTCTTGCCATTGATGGCAGTGTCTCCCTTGAGTTCGAGGGTACGGTAAAGCCTGCCGTCTCCTCGGGCAGGATTGGTATGGAATTCCCAATAATGATAATCAAGTATCTCATAAGTCCACTTGGCTCCCTCGCGAACAAAGGGCACATACTCATATTCAAACGGGAAATCACCATTCTCGTAGATGACCTGGCCGTCCTCAATCACTCTTTCCAAATGATAGCCGTTTTGCATGCCTGTCGTTTCCCATTGAAAATAACTTAATGGCATGCCATCGATGCCGATGTAGCCTAATCCCTCAATAATGTACTGGGTGTACTTGTTAAATTCAGAGTCACTTCTAAACTTATACCTTTTAACCATACGGTCAGACACCATCACCATGTCAGAGCCTTGGTACACTTGTCCCCATACCCAACCTCCGGATGTCTCCTCAAGGTGATCATAAAAACCGGCCATGTCATTGAAATCATACAATATATGCTCCTCGCCTGTCGACCAAGCCCAATCAATATCGTAGCCACAGATGGTCTGCCCTATTCCTACCGGGCATTCCACATACCTCCGGCCATCAGGGATATAGGCATAGACCACTTTGTCCTCTTCACGCAGGTAAACAGGCACTGTGTCATTCTCCTCATTAATGGATTCACCACTATAAAGGTGGACCGGCTTATAATGTTTCCCGTCTATAACGGTGTCCCCCTTCATCTCCAAAGTGTAGTACGACACACCATAGGGGAAAAGGTCTGACAAAAAATTGAAGCACGAACACTCCCACTTCACGCCTTCGCGAACAAAGGGCACGTACTCATACTCCTGTGCCACCGCCTGTGTCAATCCTAGCAGGGTGAACAATGTGATAAGTATTATCTTTTTCATAGCCGTTTGGTTTTTATCTGTCACTTGCCGCAAATATAGCGATTATTTCTGCGGCAAGCAACAATAGTTGTTTGTTTCTAGCGAACCACGATCTTTTTGCCTTGATGGATATAGATGCCGGGGGTGGTCGGCACCTCGGTGCCAAGGCCACGGCCCATCAGGTCATAGTAGCATGGATCAAGCGGGCGGCGCGTCTTGTCGGTCACCACCTCGTCAATACCGACATGTACATCAGGGTCATAATATAATCCCTTATAGATGATTTCATTATCCTCAATCACATGACTTAGAAAATAATCTACACCCAATCCAGTTGTGAATCTCTCAAAATAGAATAGAGGCATACCTGCCCTGCCGTCATAGCCAATACCCTCAATAATTCTATTATCTCTGCTATAAGGAGTTTTCAAATTATGGCATTTGACTTTATGGCTCCCTATTGACATTACATTAACATTCAAATATTCAACATATGGGCCCAAACCTTCTAATTCCCAGATATAGTTCTCCTCTTCAAAATATGCGTCATAAAAGCCTTTAGGGTCATTAAAGTCATAGAGTACATACTCTTCATTTGGTGTAATAATAGGCAAGCCTTGTTCTGGATAACCAATATACTGGTTGATGCCACAAGGGCACTTGGGATGCTGGATGCCGTCAGGATGAATAGCATAGACTACTTTGTCTTTCTCTCGCAGATAGACAGGAATGAAATCCTCCACTTCTTTCTCATTGCCTTCATTATCAAGATAATGGGTAAGCTTAACAGGTTTATAATACTGATCATTTATCAAGACATCACTTTCCATCTCAAAACTGTAATAATGAATTCCCTCTGGCATATCCAGCACATTTCTTGCAAAATCATTATTATAGAAGTAAACCCACTTCACGCCTTCGCGAACAAAGGGCACGTACTCATACTCCTGTGCCACCGCCTGCGTCAATCCTAGCAGGGTGAACAATGTGATAAGTATTATCTTTTTCATAGTCGTTTGTTTTAATGGGTTAAGATCTTTTGCTTGCCGCAAATATAGCGATTATTTCTGCGGCAAGCAACAATAGTTGTTTGTTTCTAGCGAACCACGATCTTTTTGCCCTGGTGGATGTAGATGCCTGGCGTGGTCGGCACCTCGGTGCCAAGGGCACGGCCCATCAAGTCATAGTAGCGTGGATCCTGCGGGCGACTCGTCTTGTCGGTCATCAAATCTTCAACGCCAGTCACCACACCGTTGCGGTAGCGCATGCCTTTGTAGATGATTTGGCCATCCTTGATCACGTGGCTCAAGCCGCACCATTCCTGGTAGTCAGCTTCGGGGTCGGGACGGCATGTGAACGGTGTCAGCAGGTCACCCATGTCATAACTGTCAAAGCCGATACCCTCGACCACATAGGCCAGCGCACCACCATCCTCGCCCATAATGACCCAACGGCGGCAGGAAACACCCTCAACCTCAACCGGATCAACTTCATAGAAATTATCATACGTCAAATACGGATCTCTTGGGGAAACTCCATGATTCCCATCACAATCTTGACAGAAAAGATAATAGTGCACTAATATACAATCTGTTGTGTTCTCAACAGTGGTATTATAGAATTCATATAACATTAGTTCGCCACCCATCGGCTCAGAAAACATCATATAATCTACCTGGAAAAGGAGCTTCACTTTCCAATAAGCATTATTTCTACTGCTGTGTGCGAAGTATTTTCCACCTCTTAGGCTCGCTATTAAACTGTCTGTGCTCACATCAAGGTTTTCGCCTGTGTAATAATAACAAGCCTTATAAGGTCCCCAGTCTTCTTTATACGGCATAATACTATCATCACCACATATCTCGTAATTATAGTAATACCTCGTCGTGTCGCCATGATTGACAATCACCTTCTCGTTTACCCATTTCACGCCTTCGCGAACAATGGGCAATGGGCCACTCTCCTGTGCCACAGTATAGGAAAAACCTAGCACAACCATTAATAATATTGTTATGATCTTTTTCATAATCGTTATTGTTTCGGATGCTTGCCGCAAAGATAATCATTAAAAAAATATTCGAAATCTGAGTTAAGGCCAGCAATACATTATTCTTTCTCTCTATTCTGCAATAATCTGGATGACTTTGTCATTATTGTCAATCTTGTCTTCCTTTTTGAAAAGCCAATAGCGGCAATCCTAAAATAACTTTGCGCCTTAGCGTCTTAGCGTGATGCTATGCAGCGCGGAAGCCCCAGATTATTCAGAATTTTCAGTTGTTTGCTTTTAGCGAACCACGATTTTTTGGCCGTTGTGAATGTAGATGCCTGGAACCGTGGGCACGTCCTTGCCCATGCGCTGGCCCATCAGGTTGTAGTAGTACGGATCCTGCGGGCGACTCGTCTTGTCGGTCATCAAATCTTCAACGCCAGTCACCACACCGTTGCGGTAGCGCATGCCCTTGTAGATGATTTGGCCGTCCTTCACCACGTGACTCAGGCCGCACCACTCCTGGTGATCAGCGTTGGGGTCGGGTTTGCGAGTGAACGGTGTCAGCAGGTCACCCATGTCATAGCTGTCGAAGCCGATGCCCTCAATAAAATAGCAGATGGTATCGCTATGCTCTCCCAACAAGGCAAAACGTTGACATTCCACTCCCTCTATCATCAAAGGACTGATTTTGACGAAATTATCTTCTGTTAATATCACATCATCACAAGGATTAAAATCTTGTATCGTGAAATAATACTCAAGACACCCCCCATGGGCTCGAAAACGGTATAGTAAATAGATATTATTAAGACAGACATAGCTGCTCAAAGGGAACATAACCCTATCTTCATTCATCATCTTGTCATAAGCGTTATTCCGTGTACACTCCACTTCTACATCATAACTAGTCAAGCCTGCTATAAGACTGTCTTTCTCTACATCGAGATGATTTCCTGTATAATAGTAACAGGCTTTATTGGGTTCGCCAAGGATGTTCAACATGTCACCATCAAGGTCTTCACCACTAAATTCGTATATATAGTAATAACTTGTAGTGTCACCTTGATTAACGATGACTTTCTCATTCACCCACTTGACCCCTTCGCGCACGATGGGCAGGAAATCATTATCCTGAGCCATTGTCTGGGTCAAGCCCAGCACAGCAAGTATCATAATCAGTAATGTCTTTTTCATAATCGTCTAGTTTAAATGGTTGCTTGCTGCAAAAATAATGAATATCTCCGCGATAAGCAACTAAGTCCATTAAAAACATGAAGGATAGACCGCAAAGGTCGCCCCCTTCTCCACATTAAAACCATCCTCAAGCGTCACAGTGCCTGAAGCCTCTATCTCGTATTCCACACCATTCTTCACTATGACATCTCCGTTGGTGCGATCACCGTCAACATATCTGCCTGCAATCACATCGCTGGCTATCACATATTGTGATTCATTTAAATCCACTTTCTGCAAGACCAATGGAGCAATAAAGATGGTCTTTTTCATAATAAAGTAATTTAAAGATTAATAATAAAGAGATGAAAAAAGACCTAAGGGTCATTTTGCAGGATAAGACATGCCTGTAGAGCCGATGAATACTGGCTTTACAGGCATTTCAAAAATTTCAGCCGAAATTCTGCTTTTA